>CAJYWN010000023.1 GCA_913778275.1 uncultured Chryseobacterium sp. | reverse complement strand
ATGTTTACCTCGTCAAAAAGAACTCTTTTCCCGAATTGTAAAGATAAGTTAGATACTGTTAACATATAGTTTTGTAAATTTGGCGCAAAAATACGAAAAGAATTTGGGTATTTCGTAATAATGTAATATTCAAGTTCTTAAATATAAGGTATTTTTTTCATATATTTCATTAATTAAACGATATAATAAGGATCCTGAGGGAAATGCTTCATGAAATCAATGAAGGCCTTATTCATTCAGACATTAGACGAATTCGAGATGAAAATAGAAAAAACAGTTAATATATTAAACAGAAGAGCCCGGTTTGAATACGAGATTCTTGAAGAATATGAAGCCGGAATGGTACTTACCGGTACCGAAATAAAATCTTTGCGCTCTTCCAAAGCTTCCATTGCGGAGTCCTTCTGTCAGTTTATTGATGGGGAATTATACATTATCAATATGATGATAGACGAATATAAATTGGGTACATTTTATAATCATAAAACAAAAAGGGAACGGAAATTGCTGTTGCACAAAAAAGAGTTGCAAAAGCTGGAAAAGAAATTAAAGGATGCAGGAAATACAATTATACCTTTAAAATTATATATCAATGATAGGGGAAAAGCAAAGGTGCTGATTGCCCTTGGAAGGGGTAAAAAACTCTTTGATAAAAGGGAGAGCATTAAAGATAGAGAAAATAAACGTAACCTCGACAGAATATTAAAGAAAAGTTAAAAATCATCGGAAAAACTTTGTATATAAAGAAAAATTATATTTATTTTGCATTATCAATTATTTAATCATTTAATTCTATGAAAAATCTAAAATTAGGAATTTCAGCATTGGCGCTTACTGTCGCTTCTACTGTGTTCGCTCAGACTACCAACAATCCGTGGTTAATCGGGGTTGGTGCTCACGCGGAAAACCATATGGCACAGAGAGACAACTTCAGTAACACGTTCTCTGCTAATAATTTGACGAAGACAATGTTCAATGTGAACAACTTCTCTATTACTCCGCCATTGTCTAAACTTACTGTTGCTAGAAACGTAGGTAAAGGTTTGGTTATCGACTGGCAAACTACTGTAGGTAATGTTGAAAACAAGAGATTTAACATGGGTAAAGAATTCATGTTGATGACAGGTCTTGGTTTCCAGGCTAAAGCTGCAGGTCTTTTATGGGATGAAGAATCTTGGTTCGATCCATATTTAAGAGTTGGTGCCAACTACCTGAGACATGATTACACTTCTCTTACATTCCCTAGAACAGATGCTAACGGATATGTAATCGGTAACGGTGAGAATGGTAACGAAAACGGTAAAGCAAACTTCTTTACGGTTGCTACAGGTGCTGGTATTAACTTCTGGTTAACTAAAAACTTCGGTTTAGGAATCCAGGGTGATTATGTATCAACTCCAGGTGATAAATCAAACGTTGCTAACTTCTGGCAAGCTTCTGCTTCATTGAACTTCAGATTTGGTAACAGAGACAGAGATAAAGACGGTATCTTAGATAAAGACGATTTATGTCCTGATACTCCGGGATTACCAGAATTCCAGGGATGTCCTGATACTGATGGTGACGGAGTTCCAGATAAAGACGATCAATGTCCAGACGTAGCTGGTCCGGTTGAAAATAACGGTTGTCCTTGGCCAGATACTGATGGTGACGGTGTAATCGATAAAGATGATGCTTGTCCTACAGTTGCAGGTCCTGCAGAAAACAACGGATGTCCTTGGCCAGATACAGACGGTGATGGTATCTTAGATAAAGATGATGCTTGTCCTACAGTTCCAGGTCTTCCAGAATACAACGGTTGTCCTAAGCCTAAAAAAGTAACTGCTGAAGAAGTTGAAAAAGAATTCAGAAATGTTTATTTCGACTTCAACAAAGCTACAATCAAAGCTGAATCTACTCCTGCATTAGATAGAGCTGCAAACTTGATCAAGAAAGATGGTGGTAACTATCTATTAGAAGGACAAACAGATGCTAAAGGTTCTGAAGCTTACAACTTAAAATTATCTAGAGAAAGAGCTGCTGCTGTAGTTGCTGCTTTAGATGCAAGAGGTGTTGATGCTAACGCTCTTAAATCTGTAGGTGTAGGTAAATCAAAAGCTACAGTTCCTGCTACAGCTTCTGACGCTGAAAGACAAGTTGACAGAAAAGTAGTGGTAAGAGCAATCGAAGATATGAATGAGTGGAATGCATTGAAGAAGAAAGATTACGAAGATGCTCCAGTGAAAAAAGCTCCGGCTAAAAAAACTACTAAGAAAAAAGTGGTTAAAAAGAAAAAATAATTAAATTTTTCTAAATATAAATACCTCCAGTATTCTGGGGGTATTTTTTTTTCGTTGACTTTTAATTAATTTTGTTGAAAATTTAAAAATAAAATGGGAAGAGCATTTGAATATAGAAAAGCTTCTAAAATGGCCAGATGGGATAAGATGGCCAAAACTTTTTCTAAAATAGGAAAGGACATTGCATTAGCAGTAAAAGCAGGCGGTCCTGATCCGGAATCAAATCCTGCACTGAGAAGATGTATCCAGAATGCGAAGGGTGCCAATATGCCGAAGGATAATGTGGAAAGAGCCATCAAAAAAGCAAGCGGTGCAGATGCTGAAAACTATGAGGAAATCACCTACGAAGGCTATGGACAGGGAGGAGTGGCATTCTTTATTGAATGTACAACCAACAACACAACAAGAACTGTTGCCAACGTAAGAGCTGTTTTCAATAAATTTGACGGTAATCTGGGTAAAAACGGGGAATTGGCTTTCATCTTTGATAGAAAAGGGATTTTCACGATCGATTTAGCGCAAATCAAAATGGACTGGGATGATTTTGAGATGGAGATGATTGATGGCGGTGCGGAAGATGTGGAAAAAGATGAGGAAGAGGTAATGATCACAACGGCTTTTGAAGATTTCGGATCTTTGTCCCATAAATTGGATGAGCTTGGAATTGAAGCCAAAAGCGCCGAACTTCAGAGAATTCCTAACAATACAAAAGAAGTAAACGAAGAACAGTTTAAGGCAAATATGAAAATGCTTGAGCGTTTTGAAGAAGACGATGATGTTCAAAACGTTTATCACAACATGGAAATTACAGAAGAGTTAATGGATGCTCTTTAATATTCGGAGTTTATATCATACAAACCTCACAGTTTCTAAACCTGTGAGGTTTTTTTAGCAATACTCAAAAATAATATAACATTCATATACAGTTAACTTTCAAGTAGTTTCTTTGCATAAAACTATGAAAAGAAACGTTGAATTGGTTGTTATATCGGATGTACATTTGGGAACGTATGGATGTAAGGCTAAAGAATTACTGAGATATCTTAATTCCATCCAGCCGAAAACACTTGTTTTGAATGGTGATATCATTGATATCTGGCAATTCAAAAAGTCTTATTTTCCCAAGCCTCATCTGAAAGTGATTAAGAAAATCCTTTCATTTGCCACAAAAAATACAGATGTATATTACATTACCGGAAATCATGATGAAATGTTTCGGAAGTTTACCGACTTCGAACTGGGTAAACTGAAAGTCTGCAACAAAATCTGCTTAAACATTGACGATAAAAAAACATGGATTTTCCATGGTGATGTTTTTGATGCTTCCGTTCAGCACTCAAAATGGATTGCTAAACTGGGAGGAAAAGGTTACGACCTTTTAATCGTTATCAATAATATCGTAAATTGGTTTTTAGAAAAAATGGGGAAAGAAAAATATTCGTTCTCTAAAAAAATTAAAAATAATGTAAAAAAGGCGGTCAAATATATCGGAGATTTTGAACTGACAGCTTCTGAACTGGCTATTGACAACCACTACGATTATGTTATCTGCGGACATATTCATCAGCCGCAGATCAGGGAAGTTATTAATAAAAAAGGTTCCTGCACTTATCTGAATTCCGGGGACTGGATTGAAAATCTTTCCGCACTTGAATACCATGATAAAAAATGGAAAATTTTTTATTATGACGATCATAAGCATCTGTTAAAAGATGACAATACCGATGAGATCCAGGATATAAACAGTACAGATCTCTTAAAAATTGTAACCAATTTCACAAAATGAAAATCTTGTATGCATTTCAGGGAACCGGAAACGGACATGTTGCCCGCGCACAGGAAATTGTTCCCATTCTGAAAAAATATGCCTCGGTTGAAACCCTGATCAGTGGTCATCAATCCCAATTAAAGGCTGATTTTGATGTTAATTTCAAACACAGGGGAATATCATTACTGTACGACAAAACAGGCGGATTATCCTATCGTAAGACTTTTACCGATAATAAATTTCTGGAAGCTTTCAAAACTATTAAAGATATTGATCTTTCCGGGTATGATCTTATCATCAATGACTATGAGCCGCTCACGGGATGGGCATGCAAACTGAAAAAGTATCCGATGATTGAGCTTAGCCATCAGGCTTCCATGTTATTTAAAGAAACGCCAAAACCGGATAAGAAAGATTTTTTCGGCGATCTTGTGCTGAAATATTACGTTCCCAGTGACCGGAAAATAGGGTTTCATTTTGAAAGCTACCATCCGCAAATTAAAAAACCTGTAATCCGAAAAAAGATCAGAAACCTCAATCCTGATAAAAAAGGGTTTTATCTTGTCTACTTGCCAAGTTTTTCAGATGAAAACATCATTAAAGTCTTAAAGCAGATTCCGGTTGAATGGAAGATCTTTTCAAAATATTCAAAGCTTCAGTTTAAAGAAAGCAATGTGGAAATATTTCCTATTGATGAAATTCAGTATCTCAAAAGTTTTGAAAATTGTGACGGAATCCTTTGTAATGCAGGTTTCGAAACGCCTGCTGAAGCGCTTTTCATGGATAAAAAATTATTTGTGATCCCTATTCATAATCAATATGAACAGGAATGCAATGCCTGCGCTTTAGATAAAATGGGCATACCTAATTCTAAGATTTTAAAAACTGAAGAAATCCGGAATTGGGTATTATCAGATCAGCATCTGAAAGTGGATTATCCGGATGATATCGAAGAAATTTTGGTGAAGGAAGTTTTAACGCTGTAAAAAAATGTCATTTACATCACTCATTCTCATCATCACGGATCTTGCATAAGAACAATGTGGATACACTTTCCAGCCGTTTTCTCTTGCAAATTTAATGGCTTCTTCCACCAGATATTTTCCCATTCCGCGGCCTTCAAATTCAGGATGTACCAGAACAAAAGAAATAATCAGTTTTTGGTCTTCTGGAAAAATAGTATAGGTTAACCTTCCGATTTCTTTGATCTCATTATTTAAAGTAATGACGCCGCCGTTTCCTGATTTATTATTTTCAAATCTCATATGTTAAGTTTTTGTACAAAGTAAAAATACAAAAACTGCACCGCGGAGGTTTTGATGCAGGTTAAGAAAGAGGATGGGCGATTTCAGTTAAGAATTGTCAATCGTCAATTCTATGCACTTGTCAATTTATGATAACGGATATCAATTTCAATTAATTTAAAATTGGCATTTACTTACAAAGCAAATTGACCGCTCACTTTAACTGTCTTTCCCAGTGTAATAATTGTAGTCTTTGATAATCACTCCTATAAACTGTCTTTCCGTCATTTTTGTAGGATCTATTTCCAGTTTGAGAATGCTTTTGATCTTATCGGAAAGTTTGCTGATCACCTGTCGGTCGTCAATTCGAAGGGCTTTAAGATAATTGTCCTTAATGATCCGCATGTCATTATCACTCAGCGCAATAACCTGTGGGAATGTAGGAACATAATCTTCGCGGATATTTTCTAAAATCGTATGAGAAATATTAATCTTGTTTTTTAATGAAATAACAGCCGTTCCCGATGCAATATCTCCCAAACGCTGATTGTTTTTAGAAACAACCATAGACACAAGTCCTACAACGCCCACAAACAAAGTATCAATAATTCTTAAAACCCAGCGGATCAGGTAATCTCCAAACCCCGCCTGATAGCCGTCTATTTTTACTACACGTATTTTCATCACCTTCTTTCCCGGAGTCTGTCCTTCCATGAGGCTTTCCAGTACTACAGGAT
This sequence comes from uncultured Chryseobacterium sp., assembly GCA_913778275.1. Next base: position 34,238 of record CAJYWN010000023.1, on the reverse strand, counting down.
AAACTACGGTAGGAAAAAGCAGGATGATATAAACTGCTGCAACAGACCACTGATCCATGCCCTGCAACAGATACCCGAGATCCAGAACCGTGAAGAAAAGATACAAAACGGCTATTCCATACGCTATTTTTATTGCAAGGTCAATAAAGAAAGCAATAACCCGGTCTCCAACACTGGCAATGTTGAAATTAATATTTACATTTTGTGAAGTATTAATCGCAATTTGAGACATAATTTTTATTATTTTAGCCTTAAAGTTATGAGAGAAGTTTATTTCATTAAACAAAATAAAGAAAAATGGTTGGGAATCGAACAGGTTATCGAGGGGAAAATTAAAAAAAATCCCGATGACCTTTCTTCGCTGTACATTAATCTCATCAACGATCTTTCCTTTGCGCAGACCTACTATCCCAAAAGTAATACCACAGTATATCTGAATCATCTTTCATCACAGATCTTCCAGAAAATTTACAAGACAAAAAGGGTGGAGGAAAACCGCCTGTTGTATTTCTTTAAAACAGAAGTTCCATTACTTGTCTATCAGTACAGAAGATATTTGGGATATGCATTTTTGTTTTTCACTTTATTTACCCTGATCGGTTTGCTTTCTGCAGTGTATGATAAAGATTTTGCCAAAATTATTTTGGGAGAAGAATACGTTAACCAAACCATAGAAAATATTAAAAATGGAAATGCGGTAGGTGTTTATCAGAGCGGATCTACATGGGGCAGTACCATCGGGATTATTTTCAATAATATTGGGGTCGGCGCCAAGCTTTATATTTACGGAATTTTTGGGGGAGTGGGCACACTCTGGGCGCTTTTATCCAACAGTGTGATGCTGGGTTCGTTTCAGTATTTCTTTTATGATTACGGAGCGTTACAGGACAGCGCCAGAGGAATATGGCTGCATGGGGTTTTTGAGATCTTTTCCATGGTAGTGGAAGCGATGTGCGGACTTATCCTCGGAGCATCCATCCTTTTTCCAAGAACGTTTTCAAGATTCAATTCTTTTAAGAACGGATTTAAAGATTCATTTAAAATATTTCTGAGCACGGTGCCATTTACCATCTGTGCCGGAATTATAGAAGGTTATGTTACAAGACATGCACTGAATATGCCGTTATCCCTAAACCTGATCATTATCTTCGGATCTTTGGTCATCATAGGGTTTTACTATTTCATATATCCTTCCATAGTCCACAGAAAAATTAATAACCAGATCCATGATGCAGTTTTATAAAAAGAGAGATTTTGGAACGTATATAACAGACAGCTTCAATTTTTTCAAATTATACGGCAAGAATTATTTTAAAAATTTCATCCTCCTGAACGGATTGTTGCTGATTCTTATGTTGGTAATCATCGTTTTCGGTTACAAGGAATTTCTCGGAGTATTCTTCGGTTCCAATATGGCGGGACAGAGCTATTACTTTGAACAGTTTCTTAATGATAATATGGGAACGCTTGTGGTGTGGGGAGTTTTGCTCTTCGTGCTTTCTACGGCACTGATGACCATCAATTTTCTCTTTCCTGTTTTTTATATGAAAAGGTTTGCGGAAGGAAATGCCAATATAAAAGCAGATGATATTCTTAGTGATTTCAAAACGAACGGTAAAAAAGTGGCTGCTGCTTATTTCGGACTGACTTTCCTCATTATGCCGGTTGCCACAGTTATTTTCGGAATGTCGTATATCCTCATTTTTGTTATCATAGGATTAGTGCTCATGCTCTTTGTAGCGCCTACATTGCTGAATGTCATCTTATTTTTCTGCTTTGATTATTTTAACAGTAAAAGAGGCTTTTTTGAATCGATAAGCTACGCTGTACGATCACAGTTTTCATATACGAACGGACGGGAAAAATCTCCCTACTGGAAATATTGGGGCGCAACCATTATCATGGTAATACTGTTCTATATTGTAAGCCTGTTCTTTTCATCTGTTCCGATGATCCTTTTCTTCATGAAACTCTCAACAACAGCGCCGGACGCCCAGTTTGAAAGTGACCCTTTTAAAGGGAGCTTCGGGATTTTGTTTTTCGTCATATACGGAATTTCCTCCATTATCTCAACCCTGCTGATGAATGTATTGTACATCAATTCGGGATTAATGTATTACGATAGCCGCACAGATCTTCATCAGAAAATGGAGCTGGCGGAAATAGACACCATCGGGATCAATGAATAAGCTTATTACATTTTTAATGATTTTCTTAGCGGCAGAATATATCCCTGCACAGACCGGGGACAATCCGCCGCCGGCAGCGGAAGCCTATATAGATTCTCTCAGTACGGGACACTATAAAAACATGTACCGGGCCGACTCGGTGCTGCTGAAGAAACCGGTTACCGATAATACCATTTATTCGAAGAAATTTAAAGAAAATGTTCCATCAAGATACAAAGGAAAGGATTTCGACTACACAACGGCAAAACCACGGATGTCGGTTTGGGAAAAACTTATGAAAAAAATCGTTGAGATCCTGAACAGCATTTTCGGGGAAACGGTTTTTACAAATTCCGGGAATATCGCAGGAATATTGGTTCGGCTGTTTGCAATTCTTGTGGCGGGCTTCCTGCTGTATTTCATTATTAAATACCTCATCGGTAAAGATGGAGGTTTTCTTTTCGGGAAGAGAAACAAAAAGGTTGATCTTAAAGATGAAGAACTGCATGAAAATATCCACGAGATCAATTTTCCGGAAAGCATCCTGAAGTTTGAAAAATCCGGTGATTTCCGTTCCGCGGTGCGTTACCAGTTTTTATTTGTGTTAAAAAAGCTCAGTGATAAAAAACTGATAGCCTGGACTCCGGAAAAGACCAATAAAGATTATCTGGCAGAATTAAAAGCGCCGCATCTCAAAGATAAATTTTTTCAGCTGTCCTACATCTTTGATTATGTATGGTACGGAGAATTCAGCATTTCGGAAGAAAGCTATCAGAAATTTAAAGTCCAATATCAATCGTTTAAACCGTAATTTTCACCATGAACAAAACTTTCAAAATATATGCTGTGATTTTCATCGTTGTGATGATTATTCTGGTATTGTTTGAAGCTAATAAGACGGAAAGAACGGACTGGAGAAAGAATTTCGATATCAATCAGAAATCACCTTTCGGGCTTTTTGTTTTTAATAATGAAGTGAATGCACTCTTTAAAAATAAAATTAAAAAAACATCAGAAACACCATACAATTATTATCAATCCGAAAAGAAACCTCATAATATTCTGATCATTGAGGAACAGATAGATCGTCAGTCCTGGAATAAAATATTGGATCAGGTATCGAATGGTTCGGATGCGATGTTAATAGTGAGTGAAATGCCCAAACAGATCTCGGACAGCATTGGTTATTATGATTCTCAAATTTCTTTTGAAGATGAAAATGTACTGAAGCTTACGGACAAAAAATTCACTAACGATTTTATTCATCTGGATAAATTTCCTTCAGGAAGAGGTTTTACCTTTATAAAGCCCGGTGTTGAGGTTTTGGGGAAAACCGTTGAAAAAAACAATTCAGACCAGGCCAATTTTATTAAGATAGCATTTGGAAAAGGAAAAATTTATGTCCATTGCGAGCCGCTTTTTATCACCAATTACTATCTTCTGAAACGGGGAAATGTAAGATACGCTCAGGATGTTTTTTCATATCTTGACAATAGGGAAACGGTATGGTTTGTAGAAAATGACGCAAAAGTTTCGCAGTTTTTCCTGAGATTTATCCTTTCCAATCCTGCCCTGAAATACGCATGGTGGATCTTTTTAGGAGGGATGCTTCTTTTTATTTTCTTTAATGCTAAAAGAAAGCAGCGTATAGTTCCGATCATAGAACCGTTGAAAAATACATCCGTTGATTTTGTGAAAAGCATCGGAAATCTATACTTGCAGGAAGGGGATTTTCATGATATGATGGCTAAAAAAGCACAGTATTTCCTGAACAAAATAAGAATGGATCTCCTCATTGATACGCAGCAACTGGATGCTGAATTTGCGAAGAAACTTCATCTTAAAACAGGCAAACCTATGGAAAAGATTGATGAAGCGGTTCAGCTGATCAAAAAAGCGCAGGATCCTTATGCTCAGGTAATGAAAGAAGATCTTGCAAAAATGAACACATTACTTGATGAAATAATTTAAAAAAATATAACAATACAATAATGTAACAGTGTACAATATCATGATGAATACGGTTTAATGGTAAACTGTTACATTGATCCATTGTTACATTGAAAAAAATTACAATATGGAAAATTTTGAAAACCCAAATGTAGACGACCAGCATTCTATACATCTTGATAAAAAAGAAGATCAGTTTCAGTCGAGAATAGATATGATTGAGCTTAGAACGAGTCTGGATAAAGTAAAATCTGAAATTGCCAAAGTAATTGTGGGACAGGAAAGCATGGTAGAACATCTTTTGGCTGCACTTTTATCAAATGGGCATGTTCTTATTGAAGGTGTTCCGGGCGTGGCAAAAACAATTACCGCAAAGCTGCTGGCGAAAACTATTGATGTTGGCTTTAGCAGAATCCAGTTTACACCCGATCTTATGCCTTCGGATATTTTGGGAACTTCGGTTTTCAATGTAAAAAATTCTGAATTTGAATTTAAAAAAGGGCCGATCTTTTCAAGCTTTATCCTGATCGATGAGATCAACAGGTCCCCTGCAAAGACGCAGGCAGCTTTGTTCGAGGTGATGGAAGAAAGACAGATTACCATGGATGGTACACGCTACATAATGGAAGAACCTTTTCTGGTAGTAGCTACCCAAAACCCTATTGAGCATGAAGGAACCTATCGACTGCCGGAAGCGCAGCTCGACCGTTTCCTGTTTAAAATCAATGTTGGATATCCTGATCTGGCCCAGGAAATTACGATCATTAAAAATCAGCATGAAAATAAAACGGAAGATAAAACGGATGTTGTACACCGCGTCATCACGGCTCAGCAGTTAAAAAATTATCAGCAGCTTGTAAAAGAGATTATCGTAGAATCACAGCTGATGGAATATATTGCTAAAATTATAGTGAACACAAGGGAAAATCAGTTCCTGTATCTGGGAGCTTCTCCGAGAGCCAGTCTTGCCCTGTTAACGGCATCAAAAGCTTTTGCCGCATTGAGAGGAAGAGATTTTGTAACACCTGAAGACATTAAGGAAGCAAGCTACGCCGTATTGAGGCACAGAGTGATCGTATCGCCGGAAAGAGAGATGGAAGGCCTTACCGCCGATGAAATCATCAGACAGATTTTAGAAGGAATAGAAATTCCAAGATAGCTATAAACCACAATAAACGAATCAACTGCTGCCTGCAACCTGAAAGCGGTCATTTATAATGAAAAACTTATACATCAATACGCGTTTTTTCTACATGCTCATCGGAGTGGGAATTCTGTATGTCTTTGCATTTTTCTTCCCTTTTCTGATGTGGGCAGCGCATATTGCTTTACTGTTGAGCTTTTTAGCGGTAATGGTAGATTTCCTCTTTGTCTTTAACAAAAAGAAAGGAATTTCAGCACAAAGAATTTTGCCCGAAAAATTATCCAACGGTGATGAAAACCCTGTGAAAATTGACATTAAAAACAATTACGATTTTAAAATTTCGGTTAAAGTAATCGATGAAATACCTTTTCAGTTTCAAAAACGCGATTTCCTGATTGAAAAACAGATTGCACCCGGAAGAAATAGTTTTTTTCAATATATTCTTGAACCAAAGGAAAGGGGAGAATACAGTTTCGGAAGCCTGAATGTATATGTTTCTTCCCCTTTAGGATTTGTTTCGAAAAGATTTAATTTTCAGAAAGATGCGAATCTACCTTCTTATCCTTCTTTCATTCACCTGAAAAAATATGAGCTGATGGCCATTCAGAGTGAATTTCTGATGGGCGGAATCAAAAAAATAAGAAAGCTGGGCCATACGATGGAATTTGAGCAGATCAAAGAATATGTTCCGGGAGATGATATCAGAACCATCAACTGGAAAGCCACCTCCAAAACAAACCGATTGATGGTCAACCAGTTTCAGGACGAAAAAGCCCAGCGTATCTTTATGCTGATTGATACCGGAAGAACCATGAAAATGCCTTTTAAAGGGTTAAGCCTGCTGGATTATTCCATCAATGCAACAATGGCGTTGTCTCATATCATCTTGAAAAAAGGTGACCGGGCAGGGATGCTGACCTTCTCTAAAAAAACGGAAAATAAAATTGCGGCTGAAAATAAATCAGGGCAGCTCAGAAAAATCTCAGAAGCGCTCTATAACATCAAAACCGACTTTTTTGAAAGTGATTTTAACAGGCTGTATCAGGACATAAAGTATTCTTTAAACCAGAGAAGCCTTATCTTGCTGTTCACCAATTTTGAAACACTGGACGGGCTCAACCGCCAGCTGAAATACCTTCGCGGTATTGCTAAAAATCATTTACTGGTAGTGGTTTTCTTTAAAAATTCGGAACTTCAGACACTGATCCATAAAAATCCGGAAAATATGCAGGAAATTTATGATGAAATTATCGGAGAAAAATTTGAATTTGAAAAAAAACTGATCATTCAGGAACTTAAAAAATATGGTATTTATACGGTTTATACCTTGCCGGAGAATTTAAATATCGATGTTATCAATAAATACCTGGAGATAAAAGCAAGAGGAATTTTATAATTTTACAATAAGCAATAAGCAATAAGCAATAAGCAATAAGCAATAAGCAATAAGCAATAAGCAATAAGCAATAATCAATAAGCAATAAGCAATAATCAATAAGCAATAATCAATAATCAATAAGCAACAATGAAAATAACACTTAACAGAATTAATGACGATTTTTTGTTTGAATGTACCAATGCTCAGGGAAATTCAATTCTTCTCGATAATACAACACAGCCTGGCGCAAAAGGCGTTTCACCTATGGAGAGTGTTCTGATGGCCGTTGCAGGCTGCAGCGGAATCGACGTGGTTTCCATCCTGAAAAAACAAAGGCAGGAAATTACAGACTTTAAAGCTGAGGTAGAAGGAGAGCGAATTCCGGTTGATGATGCGAAACCTTTTAAATCCATCAAGGTAAAATTTTTACTGGAAGGAAATATTGATCCTAAAAAAGCTCAGAAAGCAGCTCAATTGTCATTTGAGAAATACTGTTCTGTTTCCAAAACGCTTGAGCAGACTGTAGAAATTGGCTATGAAGTTTTTGTTAACGGAGAACTTGTTCAGCCTTAAATCTCAGATCAATAAAAAATTAAACCGCGGATAAAATTCTTTATCCGCGGTTTTTAGTTAATATGATTTGTAAATTATTATCTTTTAATCGTTTTCATACTCTTTACAGATCCGTCTTTCATTTGCAAAGTCAGAATATACATTCCGGATTTTAATCCGCCTAAGAATATGGAAGAAGGATTTTCAACAGTCTTCACAACCACTCCCGAAAGATCCGTTATTATAGCTGTTTTCACAGTCTCTGCCTTCTCAATATTTAAAGTATCCACAAATGGATTAGGATGTGCAATTCTTTCTTTTTCTTTTACCGTTACTTCATTTGTTGCCAAAGCCAAAGGCTCCAGGGTAACTGTTACAGTAAATGTATTGTTGTCTACTTTGTTATAATCTGCGGTACAGTCTGATCCTCCGTAAGTTCTCCACGCTCTCAGTTCGAAGTTTACAGTTCCTGTAAGATTATTAGCCAGGGTAAGATTGGTTCTATTGTAAGAATACGTACCGGTAGAAGATCCGGATCCGGAAGTTACAGAAGCTTCAGTGGTTGTGTTTGTCGTACAGGCCAGAAGGCTTCTTTGCTCGCTCATCCATCCATTGGAAACAGTAGACATTTTGTAGGAAACAGCAGTAGATTTTATTTTATATCCGTATGGTACATTTACGCTTAAAGTTCCTGCACAGTTGGTCGTTGATGAAGTGGTAACTCCTGAATTGTTATATTGGGTATTGATATCTCCGGCTGTATAAACGGTGCTGATTTGTCCTGGAGTAAACTCTTTCATTTTCCAGAAGCTCTGTGAAGAGCCGCCGCAATTCGATCTTACCCAGAAATAATAAGTCTGCCCCGTAGTAAGCTGATTAAGCGTTACCGAAGTTCCTGAAGTTACATTTCCCGTAGGAGTTGTTGTAGCCGTAGGAGCCGTAGGTGAAGTACTGTAATAATACTGATATCCAGAAGCAGGAGCACTTGCCGGTGCTGTCCAGCTTAATGTTGCTTCAGTCATGGTAGTGGTGGCGGTAATGTTCGTTGGAGTGCTGCATGCATTATAAGCATCTGCTGAAAAAGCGAAAATATTAGGAATTCCGCCTGTTCCAACTTTTGTTACCGTTACACTTTTTACACTTTTTGATTGATTGGCTGTGCTGATGGCCAAAGGAATCTGATACAATCTGGGATTGGTTCCGGAACCGGATTCCAGGTTGTCATTGTTTATATTGATCCTTCCAATTCCCTGGATGGCGTAGCTGCTCCCTCCGTACCAGTCGGAAATACTCACTGCTGAAAATGTTTGTGAAGTATTATCGGTAAAGTTTACATCAACATCTACAGTACAGGCTCCGCTTCCCCCTGTTGCAAGCATATATACTGTAAGTGCCTGCAATGGTGTTGTGAAAATTAAAGTTCCGTTATCATTGGCGTTCTGAAGTCTGAGTGTATTGTTCGAGCTGTAAGGGCCCATCTGATAAGACAGCCCGGACGTGGAAGCTACAACAGAATTAATAATTCCGTTTATAGGAAGCCCATACGTAAGCGGGCTGCTTGCGGCCGTCAGTTGAAAGTCACGCGAAACAAATGCATAACTTACTCCATCAACATCATTATTGGTAGAAGATGCAGAGGGACCAACGCCGTTGGCAATTACATCGGCATTAAAACCGCTCTGAATCGGCATCGATTGATATTCCTGGGCGTTAAGTTGATAATGGCATACAGCGGAGAGTACCAAAGCTGTAAGAGGTAGTAATTTTCCTTTCATAAGAATCGTTAATTAAATTTATTTGCTAATATAAATATTATAATATTAAAAAATCATCTTAAATTTAAAAATATTATAAATATTATATCTATTTTATACTAATAATAGTTTATTATAAAAATTAAATAGATTTTAACTATATATCTTCATTTTATTATTGAAAGGATTAATATAATGCAGCGCATAATAAAAAAGCCTCTTAAAAAGAGGCTTATGATTATCGTGAAAAGTTTTTTAAAATGACATTCTCGGTTTCAGCAGTTTTGCAACGGTCGCTGTCCAGCCTGTCTGATGAGATGCGCCAATTCCCCGGCCATTATCACCATGAAAATATTCAAAAAAAGTAATATAGTTTTTAAAATTTTCATCGTAATTGAATTTGGCATTTCCTCCGTTGAACGGCCGCTGTCCTACTTCATCTTTAAGGAAAATAGAACACAGCCTGTTGCTAATATTCTGTGCTACTTCGTCAAGATTTCTTTTGTCTCCGCTTCCGGTCGGTAGTTCTACTTTCAGGCTGTTTCCGTAATAAAAATGAAATCTCTGTAAACTCTCCACGATGAGAAAGTTAATCGGAAACCATATCGGGCCTCTCCAGTTGCTGTTCCCTCCAAACATTCTGCTGTCACTCTCTCCCGGTGTATAATAAACCACATTTTGCGTTCCGTGAACTGAAAATATAAACGGATTCTCTTCATACACCTTAGACATGGCTCGTATTCCGTAATCGCTTAAAAATTCCTTTTCATCAAGCATTCTGCTCAGAACTTTTGTGAGTCTTGTTTTTCTGAGGATGCTCATCAGATGCTTTCTTCCCTGGCCTTCTTCTTCCCAATGAGAAACCAGTTTTGTAAGCTCGGGTTTGTTTTTCAGCACCCAGTCCATTCTTTCAACAAAATTCGGCATTTTATCAAGCAGGTGATGATCTATGATTTCTACGGCAAACATCGGGATAAGGCCAACGATGCTTCTCAGTTTCAGGGAGACGCTGTCGCCGTTTCCAAGCTGTAATACATCGTAGAAAAATCCGTCTTCTTCATTCCATAAACCTTTTGTGCCTTCACCCAGATTTTCCATGGCTTCCGCAATATAAAGATAATGCTCAAAAAATTTAATGGCCATATCTTCATATACCTGGTAATATTGGGCAAGTTCCATGGCAATACGCATCATATTCAGTGCATACATTGCCATCCAGCTTGTTCCATCGGCCTGTTCGAGATGCTGTCCGTCTTTTAATACCATGTTCCGGTCAAAAGCACCGATATTATCAAGTCCTAAAAATCCTCCTCCGAAAATGTTTTTACCGTTTTTATCTTTCCGGTTTACCCACCAGGTAAAATTAAGAAGCAGCTTCTGGAAAACTTTCTCCAAAAATAAAAGATCGGGTTTCCCATTTTGCTTTTCATCAATTTTAAAAACCCTGAAGCAGGACCAGGCATGTACTGGTGGATTTACATCACTCAGGTTCCACTCATAAGCAGGGAGTTGTCCGTTAGGATGCATATACCATTCTTTAGTAAGCAGGAGGAGCTGTCCTTTCGCAAATTCAGCATCAATAATTGCATACGGAACACAATGAAAAGCAAGATCCCAGGTAGCGTACCACGGATACTCCCATTTGTCCGGCATCGAGATGATATCTTTATTATGAAGATGATTCCATTCGGTATTTCTTACATAATTATTGAAATCCCTGGGTGCTGCATAATTAGGGTCACCTTTGAGCCATTTTCCTACATTGTAATGGTAAAATTGTTTATTCCAGAGCAATCCTGCAAAAGCCTGTCTTTGTACATTTCTTTCATCCTCATCCACTACATCGTTCTGAATCTCCTCATAAAATTCGTTAGCTTCATCAATTCGGATGCTGAAGATTTTATCGAAGTTTTCAAAGGGCTCATCAAGATCTTCAGGAGAAAGCCTGAAATCAAAAGATTTAGACGCTCCGGCTTCAATTACTTCATTCAGAAGAAAAGAAGCTTTTGTACCTTGCTTTTCGGGATTTACCGTATTGCTTCCGTAGATAATATAATCATTAATCCCATCTTTAAAATAGGTATTTCCGGGATACGGGGCTCCGTATAACTTTGGCGTGTTGGTTTCGTTTTCACAGAAAACACTTTCCGCATTTGTATCTCTGGAATAAAATTTCTTTATGGAAATACTGTCATGCTGAATATTGATGCAGCCTTCATGCGAAGCAGCAGTCTGTCCTTTGTAGGTGTTGTAGCCCCACTTCCAGTTGTTTCTGAACCATACTGTGGGTGCCACTATGATAGGAGCAGCATTCTCACTTCTGTTAACTACGGTTACCCGTATTAAGAAGTCGTTGTGATCCGCTTTGGCATATTCAATAAAAATATCAAAATATTCATCCTTATCGAAAATCCCGGTATCGAAAATTTCGTATTCAGCTTCCTTTTTACTTCTTCTTGCGTTTTCTGCACGGATATCATCATAAGGAAAAGCATTGATCGGATATTTATACAGCATTTTCATATAGCTGTGCGTAGGCGTATTGTCCAGATAATAAAAAATCTCTTTAATATCTTCACCGTGATTCCCCTGAGGATTACTCAGCCCGAAAAAACGCTCTTTTACGATCTTATCTTTCCTGTTCCAGAATGAAAGGGCAAAACAAAAAATCTGCTTGGCATCGGAGATTCCGGCTATTCCTTCTTCTCCCCATCGGTATGCGTAGCTTTCTGCATTATTGTGGTTGGCGAAGTTCCACGCATCGCCGTTGGGACTGTAGTCTTCCCGTACATTTCCCCATTGCCGGTTACTTACGTACGGACCCCAGTTTTTCCAGTCTGTGTTTTGTAATCTTTGTTTTTCAGCAATCATATCTCATCATTTTTTCATTACGAAGGTAGCTTTTTTGTCAAAAAATTCCAACTTTCCAAATTTGAATTAAACTTAATATATTTACGGAAACCCTCTTGAAATGGGCGTTTGGGATATTAAATTAAATTTTTATAAAAGTTTAAAATAAAAGTTTTATCTTTGCACCATTCGTTCATTCAAATATTGAAAATGTTATCAAGAAAGGTTGAGGGATTAGACCCGTTGAAACCTTAGCAACCCTTTGCGCAAGCAGAGAAGGTGCTACGTTCTACCAAAATAATTTGGACAGATAACTTATCTGAAGTTCTTTTCAGCCATTTCATGTGGCATTTTCAATTGTATTTAAAAATAAATAGAATTGAGAACCGAACTAAAACATATTAATTTTTCGTATCACACCTATTCCGGTAAAGAATACCATATCCCGTTGAGCTATCAGTTTTTCGGGAAAGAATTGTTTTCGGCCCCTGTTATTCTGGTAAATCACGCTTTAACGGGAAATTCGGATGTAGCCGGAGAAAAAGGATGGTGGAAAAAACTGATTGGCGACAATCAGGTAATTGATACAAATCAATACACCGTTTTGTGTTTCAATATTCCCGGAAATGGATATGATGATTTTTTTATCGAAGATTACGAAGATTTTACTGTTTCAGATGTTGCAGATATCTTTTTAAAAGGTCTTGAAATTCTAAATATAAAAAAATTATATGCCGTTATCGGAGGTTCATTAGGTGGCGGAATCGGTTGGGAAATGCTCACAAAAAATCCTGGGCTAGCAGAAATTTTTATTCCTATTGCCTGCGATTATAAAACGCACGACTGGCTTCATGCCCAATGTCTGGTTCAAAAATTTTTATTACATCAAAATGATGAACCTCTACAAAAAGCGAGAATTCATGCCATGCTTTGCTATCGAACTCCGGAATCTTTAAATGACAGATTCCAGAATACGTACAATAAAGAAAAACAGCGGCTGGAATCGGAGGATTGGCTGATCTATCATGGAAATGCTCTAAACGAAAGATTTAGTTTGTCATCTTACCAACTTATGAATCAATTGCTGATGAATATAAATGCCGGAGAATCCCAGTTGGAACAGATAGAAGCTCACATCCATCTTATTGCAATAGATACGGATCTTTTCTTTCCCGCTTCCGAGATCCGAATGTGCTTTGAAAAATTAAAGAAAAATAAAAACGATGTATTCTATCACGAAATCAGATCAATTCATGGACACGATGCCTTCTTAATGGAATACGAACAATTAAATACTATCATTAAAAATATTTTGTAGAAGATGAAAAGCAATGCAAACGAAATAAAATTTTTGAAAAACAGATCAATCATAAAATTTGAAGGAGAAGATTTCCTGGGCGAAATTGGTATTGACGGAAGAATTTTTAAAGCGCTCACGCTGGCCAGAATCAGCGTTGGGGTTATTTCCCAGCAGGCTATAGAAAACGGAATTTCCATCCTGGTTCAGGAAAATGATTCTGAAAAAGCAGTGAATTGCCTGATCGATGAATTTGAAGCAGAAAGAAAATCAGGAAAAGTTTCCCAGATTTACAGCATCAATAACGTATCGGTTTTAGGATTTGTAGCAGAAGATTTCAATAAAGTATTGGCCGAACTGGCAAGGAATAATGTTTTCCCATTGTTATTAAATCAGATTGCAGCGGAAAAAAGAGTGAATATCGTGGTTACTTCTTCTCAGGATGAGAAAGCAAAAAATATTATAGAATCTGAAATTTCCAAAAAGCCGAAGACAGTTCATTTGGCCATTATCGGTCATGGGAATGTAGGAAAAACATTAATAGAACAGGTACTGGAATCTTCGGAGGAAATTAAAAGACGAAAAAAAATCGATCTTAAAGTAGTGGCCGTTGCCAATTCCAGAAAGATCGCATTCAATAAAAAAGGTTTTGATGATAAATGGAGCGAAGAGATTACTGCGGCCCATCACCCTTCGGATGTACAGGAACTGATCAATTTCTCAAAAAACAATCAGTTGGAAAATTTAATCGTTGTCGATAATACGGCAAGCAAAGATTTTGTGAAAAATTACCATACGTTGGCAGAAAACGGTTTCGATTTGGTTTCTTCCAATAAGATTTTCAACACACTTCCGATTTCAGAATATCGTCAACTAAGATATACGTTGAACAAAAACAACCGTCGCTATCTCTACGAAACCAATGTCGGAGCAGGGTTGCCATTAATTGACACCATCAAGCTTCTACACCTTTCAGGAGAAAATATTACCAGGATAAAAGGGGTTTTCTCAGGAACGTTAAGCTATGTTTTCAATAACTTCTCTTTGCGGGATGATGCATTTTCAACAATTATCAATGAAGCCATGGAAAAAGGATATACGGAACCTGATCCGAGAGAAGATCTTTCCGGCAATGACGTTGCGAGAAAGTTGTTGATTTTAGCGAGAGAACTGGATCTTATCAATGAATTTGAAGACATCAATATTCAGAATTTAGTTCCGGAAAGTTTGCTTTCCGTTTCTAAACCGGAATTTCTTTCAAGACTGAATGAGCTGGACGAAGAATACCAAAAAATTAAGGACACTCAGGAACCGGGTCATGTGTTAAGATATGTCGGAGATCTTCACGGTGATTTGCAAAAAGAAAAAGGCGAGCTTGATGTGAAACTGATTTCCGTTCCGGCAACATCCGCTTTAGGACAGCTGAAAGGATCAGACTCCATTTTCGAAATCTATACGGAAAGCTATGGTGAAAATCCAATTGTCATTATGGGGGCCGGCGCCGGAGCGAAAGTTACCGCGAGAGGTGTATTCGGAGATATTTTAAGAGTAAGTGAAACTAAATAGGACAAATAATTTGAATCTGAAAGGGTTCAATATCAATAGCTGTAGGTGAAACCTATGGAACAAAATAAATTAAACAACCTAAACAAACCTTCAAGGTTTTTAAAACCTTGAAGGTTTCAAAAAAATATGGAAAATTATAATTTTGAAACCTCCGCCATAAGAACCCAGACGGAAAGAACTCAGTTTGATGAGCATTCAACACCTTTATATTTAACGTCCAGCTTTATTTTTCAGGATGCGGAAGATATGAGGGCGAGTTTTGCCGAGGAAAAACAGAAAAACCTGTATAGCCGCTTTTCAAACCCGAATGTGACAGAATTTACAGAGAAAATAGCCAAAATGGAAGGTGCAGAAGCAGGATATGCCTTTGCAACCGGAATGGCTGCCATTTATTCAACATTTGCAACTTTGTTAAACGCAGGAGATCACATCGTAAGCTGTCAGTCGGTTTTCGGCTCTACGCACACGTTGTTTACAAAATATTTTCCGAAATGGAATATCGAAACAACCTATTTCAAAGCAGAAGATGCAGAAAATGTAGAACAATATATCCAGCCGAACACAAAAATTTTATATCTGGAAACACCAACAAATCCCGCGATTGAGGTGTTGGATTTAGAATTTTTCGGACAGATTGCGAAAAAACATAATTTAATTTTTATTGTGGACAACTGTTTCGCAACGCCTTATTTGCAGCAGCCGATAAAATACGGAGCCGATATTGTAGTACATTCCGCAACTAAATTAATTGACGGACAAGGCCGGGTTTTAGGTGGAGTTGCCGTTGGAAGAGAAGATCTGATCCGTGAAATCTATCTGTTTGCAAGAAATACAGGTCCGGCAATGTCGCCTTTCAACGCCTGGGTTTTATCTAAAAGTTTAGAAACGTTGGCGATTCGTGTAGAAAAACACTGTGAAAATGCCTTCAAAGTTGCTGAATTTTTAGAAAGCCATCCGAATGTTGAACGGGTAAAATATCCTTTCTTAAAATCTCACCCCAGCTATGAAATTGCCAAAAAGCAGATGAAGCTGGGCGGGAATATCGTAGCCTTCGAAATCAAAGGCGGAATTGAAGGTGGAAGAAACTTTTTAGATAAAATAAAAATGTGTTCACTTTCTGCGAATCTTGGGGACACCAGAACAATTGTCACACATCCGGCTTCTACCACCCATTCTAAATTAACAGACGAAGAAAGAAATGAAGTAGGAATCACGGCCGGCTTGGTTCGTTGCTCGGTCGGTCTGGAAAATGTGGACGATATTATTGCAGACTTAAAACAAGCATTGGATTAATTTGATTTGGGCAGCTTTATCCGCCTTCCACTCCCGCTTTTTTGCCTCCTCTGCGCTGCGGCAAAAAGAGCTCCGTTCAAGTCGGGCTGCGAAAGATTCAACCCAACATGAGGAAAGCCGATTAATCGGTTAGAAAAAAATAGGGACGATATTACCACAGTTAAAAACAGGCGCTAGATCAATTCAATAGGAACGGGCTTTAGCCCGTTTAAATAAAGAAATACAAAATGGCTTTAGCCGAAATATACAATGAAAAATTCAGAACAATTATACAAAGCATTATCCGAAAGAATTTTAATTCTGGACGGAGCCATGGGAACAATGCTTCAGCGATACAAGTTTGAAGAAGAAGACTACCGTGGCGAACGTTTTAAAAACTGGGAGCATCCTGTGAAAGGGAACAATGATTTGCTTTCTTTAACGCAGCCACAGGCGATAGAAGAAGTTCACAGAAAATACCTCGATGCAGGAGCAGATATTATCGAAACCAATACGTTTTCGGGAACAACGATTGCGATGGCAGATTATCACATGGAAGATTTGGTGTATGAATTAAATTATGAATCAGCGAAAATAGCCAGAAAAGTTTGTGACGAATTCACCGCTAAAAACCCTGATAAACCACGATTTGTTGCAGGTTCTATCGGTCCGACGAACAGGACGGCAAGTTTAAGCCCGGATGTCAATGATCCCGGTTACAGAGCGATTACCTTTGAAGAATTGAGAGTGGCTTACAAACAGCAGTGCGAAGCTTTATTAGACGGAGGTTCAGATGTTTTACTGGTGGAAACCATTTTTGATACCCTCAACGCAAAGGCGGCTCTGTTTGCCATCGATGAAATCCAGGATGAACGAGAGATCAGAATTCCAATTATGGTTTCAGGTACAATTACCGACGCATCCGGTAGAACACTGAGCGGACAAACTGCAGAAGCTTTTTTAATCTCGGTTTCACATCTGGATCTGCTCAGTGTAGGCTTCAATTGCGCTTTGGGAGCTAACCAATTGACGCCATACCTGGAAACACTGGCACACAATTCAGAATTTTATGTTTCTGCTTACCCGAACGCAGGTCTGCCGAACGCTTTCGGAAAATACGATGAAACACCTGAAGATATGGCTGCCCAAATTAAAGAATACGTTGAAAAAGGATTGATTAACATTATCGGAGGATGCTGCGGAACAACGCCCGACCACATTAAAGCAATTGCTGATCTGGTAGCTCAGTATCCGCCCAGAAAATTGAAAGAATTTGTCTGATTTAATAGAATTTTTTAATTAAATCGGTAGTAAAGGAATAGTTTTTAATATTATCTTTAAGTATCACACAAAATTAGATATAATGGAAAAACCTATTTACTTAAAAGATCCAGAGGATGCAAAATTATTTAATGAATTAAGAAAAAAAGTGAACCAGAGGGTAGAAGCAATTCCCGAAAACCGCGATATTTATATTCAGATCAAAGCCGTCGTACTGCCTTTGCTGTATTTCGGGCTGTATGTATTTGCATTGTTTAATGCAGAAAATTCCTGGATATACATTTTAAGTTTTGTGTTGATGGGATTATCGTTGGTTTTAATTTATCTTAATCTGATTCACGAAGCAGCACACAACAATATTTTTAAAAGCAAAAAACTCAATAGTGTCGTATTGCAGATTTTCGATTTTGTAGGCGCCAATTCCTATATCTGGAAAAAAAGACATATCGCAAGCCATCATGCGTATCCTAATGTTGACGGCTGGGATACCGATATCGAACAGAGCGGTGTGCTTCTGATTGTTCCATGGATTAAGGCGAAAGGTGTTCAGAAGTATCAGCATCGGTTTTTCTTTTTGGTGTATCCGTTGTATTTATTCAATTGGATGTTCATCAGGGATTTCAGGGATTTTTTTGATAATGATCGTGTGATATTGAAAACCCAGGGTGCAATACCGGTAAAAGAAAAAGTAAAGATGATTGCCTATAAGCTCTTTTATTTTTTCTATCAGATTGCGGTTCCGGTTTTGTTTTTTAAAGTGTCGATTGGCCTTGCGCTGGGAGCTTGGTTTTTACAGGTGATTGCCGCGAGTATTTTTGCACTGTTTGTATTGCTTCCGCTGCATCCGCTTCCGGATAACGCCTTTCCTAAGCTGGATGAGAAAAACGGACTGCCATTCAGCTGGCTGCATCATCAGTTTGAAGTAACAAATGATTTAAAAGAAAACAACTGGTTTGTAAGAAATGTGCTGGGAAATTTCAACTTTCATGTTGCCCATCATCTTTTCCCGAACTACAGCTATATGTATTACAACGAGATTACGGAAGAGATAGAAATGTTTGCTAGGGAACATAATCTGGCTTATAAGAGATTTCCGATGACCACTGCCTTAGGAAAACATGTGGATTTGTTGAAGCAGAATGCGAACAACGCATATTTTATTTTAGAAGAGTAATAATTGATGAAATATTTAAGATTATCAGGGCTGGAGCCTTTGATCATAACACCGGAAAGTAATTTTATCAATGTTGGAGAAAGAACCAATGTTGCCGGATCAAAGAAATTTTTAAGATTAATAAAAGAAGAAAAATTTGCAGAAGCTCTGGATATCGCACGTCATCAGGTTGAAGGCGGTGCCCAGATTCTGGATGTCAATTTCGATGACGGATTGATCGACGGAAAAGCTTCTATGATCAAATTTTTAAATTTAATTGCCTCGGAACCAGACATCGCCAGAATTCCTCTGATGATCGACTCCTCAAAATGGGAAATTTTGGAAGCCGGACTTCAGGTTGCTCAGGGAAAATGCGTCGTTAATTCAATCAGCCTTAAAGGTGGCGAAGAAGAATTTATCAGGCAGGCAAAAGCAATCAAAAGATATGGTGCTGCTGTTATTGTAATGGCCTTCGATGAGCTGGGTCAGGCCGATACCTATGAACGCAGAATTGAAATCTCAAAACGTTCTTATGATATTTTGGTGAATCGTTTAAATTTTCCGGCTGAAGATATCATATTTGATTTGAATATTTTTCCTGTTGCAACGGGAATGGACGAACACCGGAGAAACGCCATCGATTTTATTGAAGCAACCAGATGGGTTCGCCAGAATCTTCCCTATGCATCGGTAAGCGGAGGGGTTTCCAACGTTTCGTTTTCCTTCCGCGGAAATGACACAGTGAGGGAAGCAATGCATTCGGTTTTCTTATATCATGCCATTCAGGCAGGAATGAATATGGGGATTGTAAACCCCGCAATGCTCGAAGTCTATGATGAAATCAACAAAAAGCTTCTTGAATTGGTTGAAGATGTTATTCTTGATAAAAGAGAAGATGCTACGGAGCGGCTTTTAGATTATTCGGAAAAACATAAATCGGTAAAAAAAGAAAAAACCGAAGACCTTGAATGGAGAAATCATCCCTTGCAGGAAAGAATTACCCATGCTTTGGTAAAAGGGATCGACCGTTTCATTGAAGAAGATGTTGAAGAAGCAAGATTGCAGGCAGAAAAACCGCTTCACGTAATTGAAATTAATTTGATGACCGGAATGGGCGTTGTGGGAGATTTATTCGGAAGCGGAAAAATGTTTTTGCCACAAGTGGTAAAATCGGCAAGGGTGATGAAAAAAGCGGTGGCGTATATTGAGCCATTTATTAAAAGCCCCCTTTCCCCCGAGGGGGATAACATCTCTAATAATGATGTGCAAATTGCTGAAAATAAGAAATATGGTTGGCAAACTGCAAACCCGATCTTATATAAGGAATTGAAAGTACGTGCGAGAGAGCTGCGCGATACAATGACGGAAGCAGAAACTTTACTTTGGAATATATTAAGTGGTAAAAAATTTGAAGGTTCTAAATTCAGAAGACAACATATTATTGACCAGTTTATAGTAGATTTTGTTTGTTTGAGGGCGAATTTAATTATAGAAGTTGATGGGAAATTTCATGATGAAGAAGCACAAAAAGAAAAAGATGCATCAAGAACTGAAATTTTACAATCATATGGTTTTAAAGTTATTAGATTTAAGAATGAAGATGTTTTAACAAATCTTGATTCCGTATTGAAGACAATTTCTGAAGAACTTCAAAAAAGTAAAAATAATAGTATTAGCGATTCTTCTCCCTCTGGGAGAGAGAGGGCGGGAAAAATTCTGATGGCAACGGTAAAAGGAGATGTTCATGACATTGGTAAAAATATTGTGAGTGTGGTTTTGGGTTGTAACAATTACGAGATTGTTGATCTCGGAGTGATGGTTCCTGCTGAAAAAATTATCCAGACCGCTATCGAAGAAAAAGTAGATGTGATCGGACTAAGCGGGCTTATTACACCGAGCCTGGATGAAATGGTTTATATCGCCTCCGAACTAGAAAGACAGAATTTAAATTTCCCTTTGTTAATCGGTGGTGCAACAACCTCAAAGGCGCATACTGCTGTAAAAATTGATTTGAAATATAAAAATGCGGTAGTTCATGTGAATGATGCTTCCAGAGCCGTAAACGTAGTAAGTTCATTATTAGGAGACCGTAACAAGGAATATGTTGATGATCTGAAAACTGAATACTCTGAATTCCGTGAAAAGTTTCTGAACAGACAGGTAGAAAAAGACTATGTTTCCATAGAGGAAGCAAGAGAAAATAAATTTAAAATCGACTGGGAGAATGAAGAAATTTTTACACCTAATCAGTTAGGAATTACTGTTATTGAAAATCAGGATTTAAGAGAATTATTGCCGTTCATCGACTGGTCGCCGTTTTTCAGAAGCTGGGACCTTCACGGGAAATATCCCAATATTCTGGAAGATGAAGTCGTAGGAACTCAGGCTAAAGAATTATTCAAGGATGCCCAGGTAATCTTAAAAAGAATTTTGGATGAAAAATTATTAACGGCAAAAGCTATTTTCGGAATTTTCAAAGCCAATTCCAATGAGACCGACGATATTCTCATCTTTGACGAAGATAATCAGCAGAAAGCAAAATTCATTACCTTAAGACAACAGGCTCAGCGTTCAAAAGGAAAAGATTATCTGGCGCTAAGTGATTTTATTGCGCCTAAAAACTCCGGAAAAACAGACTATGTCGGAGCATTCTGTGTGACAACAGGCTTCGGAACGGATGAACTGGCCGAAGAATATGAAAAAGCAAATGACGATTATAATGCCATCATGGTTAAAGCTTTGGCAGACCGTTTCGCAGAAGCATATGCAGAATTTTTGCATAAAAAAGTAAGGACCGAATACTGGGGCTACGCCAATCAGGAAAATTTAACCAATGAGGAATTGATTGCCGAAAAGTATAAAGGAATCCGTCCGGCTCCGGGATATCCTGCCTGTCCGGATCATTTGGAAAAGCATACCATTTGGGATTTATTGAAAGTGGAAGAAAATATTGGGGTTTATCTTACGGAGAGTTTAGCGATGTTCCCGACTGCCTCGGTCTCAGGATATTATTTCGGAAGCCCGCACGCCAAATATTTCGGACTTGGGAAAATTGCAGAAGACCAGTTGAAAGAGTATTCCGTAAGAAAAGGAATTTCTTTACAGGAAGCCAGAAAATGGCTGAATCCTAATTTGGCAGATGGGATTTAATTAGGATTTATGAAAGACGATTTCGACTTTATTGCTTATTTAAAGTACCGAAGCTCTGATGAAGGAGGAAGAATAATTCCTGCTCAATCTGGTTATAGACCTCAGGTAAAGTTTGATTTTGAAAAATCAACATCATCCGGAAGACAAGTTTTCATTAACAAAGAATGGGTTTTTCCAGGTGAAGATATAGAAGCCCAAATAACACTTTTGTCCCCGCACCTTTTTGAAAATAAATTATATGAAGGATTAAAGTTTGAATTTATTGAGGGGACAAAAATTATCGGAGTGGGCGAAATTTTAAAAATTGAAAACGAAAAATTAAAACGACATTTTAACTAAATGAAAATCACGGACCATATAAAAAACGCAAACGGAAAAACCTTATTCTCCCTGGAAGTCGTTCCACCGCAAAAAGGCATCGGAATCGAAGACCTTTACAAGAATATTGATCCTTTAATGGAATTCAAACCGCCTTTTATTGACGTTACGACTTCAAGAGAAGAGTACATTTATATTGATAAAGGAAACGGTTTGATGGAACGCCGCATCACCAGAATGCGCCCCGGAACGTTAGGAATTTGCGCCGCCATTCAGCACAAATACAATGTGGATACCGTTCCGCACTTGCTTTGCGGAGGGTTTACCAAAGAAGAAACAGAATATCTTCTGGTAGATTGTATGTATCTGGGAATTGATAACGTTATGGCTTTAAGAGGCGATGCGATGAAAGGACATCAATATTTTGAACCCACTACCGGAGGTCATGCAAGTGCTATGGATTTAGTTCATCAAATCAATAATCTCGGAAGAGGCAAATATTTACATAACGAGGATCAGGAATGTGACGAACACAATAAATTCTGTGTCGGTGTGGCAGGTTATCCCGAAAAGCATATTGAAGCACCTTCCATGAATTATGATTTAAAATGGCTGAAGCAAAAAGTAGATGCAGGAGCGGATTATATCGTGACTCAAATGTTTTTTGATAATAAAAAGTTCATTGAATTCGTAAAAAAAGCTCGTGAAATGGATATTACCGTTCCTATTATTCCCGGGATTAAACCGATTGCCACCAAAAAGCATCTGAAACTTCTTCCGCAGGTTTTTAAAATCGATCTTCCGGAAGAGCTGATCAGTGAAGTGGAAAATGCCAAAAACAATGATGCTGTAAAGCAAATTGGGATAGAATGGGCGATTAATCAGTGCAGAGAATTACTTGATTTCGGAGTTCCCGTACTGCATTTTTACTCGATGGGAAAAAGTGATAATATTAAGAAAGTAGCGGGAGAACTTTTTTAATAGTGGCAAGAAATCATAATGAAAAGTATTCCAAAAAATTGAATTTTTTCATTTTTATCTTTTCAGTTTTCAGCGGCGGCTCTGCCGCCGCTGAAAACTGAATTACCTGTCAAATCTCATTCTGATATAACAGTAGTTTATCAAAAACACCCTTAGTGGTGGGCTTGGAAGAATTCAGATTAAAAATAAACATCCCGCTTTCAATATTGAAATAATATTTCTTTTTCTTATCGGTTATTGAAAACCATTTCAGGAGTCCATTTACAATATTAATATCTTCCCATTTTATACTGCTTTCATCCATAGAAAATACATGCGGATTTTGATGCAACGTATCTTCAAAATAAATATTCCGGCCTTCAACATATAAAATTCCGCTGCCCTGAAATGCTTTAAGCTTAAAAAATTCATTTTGCGCACTTCCTATGTTGTAGCGCACAAAAGCGTAATATTCAGGAGTTCCTGTTTTTTCCAGCATTGCTTTCTGCTTTTTCTTCCTGCTTCTTGCGGCAAGATAAGCAATCAGAAAAATAATGGCAGGAATAAATAATAGGATGAAAAGAAAAAAAACCAGCAGAACAAATACTGGATCCATAATATTTATTTTTTAAAGTTATAGGGTAGGATGTCTCTCAAACTCCTTATTGCGGTCAAACAAATACCGGTACGTTGCCAGCTTTCTCGTTACCGTAGTATCAAGATTTTCTGCAATTTTAATCATTTTAGGATTGAAATCGCCAATCCACTGCATTTCTGTGACTTTAAAATCGGTATGTTTCCTCAAATGTTGGGTTCCTTCCCAGATCATATATCCTTCAATCCCTTTTTTCTGCCATTCCGGAATCACTCCGAAAACAAGACCTACCATTTTTTCATTTTTCTTAAACCTTTTTACCCATAAGAATTTAAGCTTCTGAAGAATACCAAATTTTCCGTTAAGATATTTAAACCATTGGTTCAGATCGGGAATATTCATCCACATCGCGATGGGCTTTTCCTTTTCATACACAAACCAGGAAATATGTTCATTGATGATAGGCTTCATGGTTCTAAACATTTTCAGTACCTTAGATTCTTCCATGCATTTTCCTTCACCATGTGCAGCCCAGGCTTTATTATAAATTTCGGTAAAATCTTTTGCAAATTTTTTCAGATTATTTTTTTTCATTGGCTGTGCTGAAATATCGGGATTTCGTTGATGCTTTGCATGCATCACTGTAAATACACGCGAAACTTCTGCGAAGATAGGTCTTGAAAAACACAGCTGCTCAAAATAAACCCTGAAACCGTAATTTTCAAAAAGCTGTTTATAATAAGGAAAATTATAATTCATCCCATAAAGAGGTTGTTCGAAGCCATCCGTCAATACGCCCCAGAATTTATCCCGTTCCCCGAAATTGATCGATCCGTCCATCGCTTCCATTCCCCGTTTTTGAAGCCATTCTTTACAGTGGTCAAAAATAAAATTCGCAGTTTCCTGATTGTTGATGCAGTCGAAGAATCCTATTCCGCCGGTAGGCTGCTGTTGCTCGTAAAAATTGTTGACAAAAACCGCAATCCTTCCTACGGTCTCTTTATTCTTATTTTTAAACAGAAATCGGGAGCATTCTCCGTTCTTGAAGAATTTGTTTTTCCCGGGATGAAAGATCTCTTCAATATCCTTATCCAAAGGTCTGATATAGTTCGGGTCATGTTGATAAAGTCTTGCCGGGAATTCTAAAAATTCCTTTTCCCGGGCTTTGCTTTGTACTTCTTCAGCAATAATCATAGCATAAAGTGATGTTGGCGGCGAAAGATAATGTTTTTCGGCTAAATTAAATATGACGAACAGATTTTATCCGTATTTTTGTGCAAATTAAATAAAAATGGTTGATTTTACGGATAACGACGATGATATTTTCACGGGAAAAGAACATACGCCGATAAGGAAAGATGCTTTTGATAAATCACCGGAAGAGAAGATAGAAAAAATTACTGCACTATTCGGAGAAATCATGGAAACTCTCGGACTAGATATGACCGATGACTCCCTGAAAGATTCCCCGAGGAGGGTTGCGAAAATGTATGTGAACGAAATTTTCGGTGGACTTCTTCCTGAAAATAAGCCGGGGATTTCCACATTTTCAAACAAATACAAATATCGCCAGATGCTGGTGGAAAAAGATATTACCGTATATTCTTTCTGCGAACATCACTTTTTGCCGATTATCGGAAGAGCGCATGTGGCATACATTTCCAACGGTGAAGTAATCGGCCTTTCGAAAATCAACAGGATCGTTGATTATTATGCAAAACGTCCGCAGGTGCAGGAAAGACTTACTATGCAGATTGTAGATGCCTTAAAAGAATCGTTGGGTACAAAAGATGTTGCCTGTATCATTGATGCAAAACACCTGTGTGTTAACTGCAGAGGTATTAAAGATACCGCAAGTTCTACCATTACAGCCGAGCTGAGTGGTATTTTCAGGACAAACCCTATTACAAGACAGGAGTTCCTTCATTATGTGGGAAGTCATGCGAAATTGGATTAATTTGAAATAAATGGATTATCAGATTCTTAAAAATATTGTTGATGAACAGCTTCTAAGGTTTGAAGAAATCTATGACGAAGACTGGTCCCATAAAACCTCTCCTGAAAAATGGTCTAAAAAAGAAATTTTAGGACATCTTTGCGACAGTGCGATGTCCAATCTCAGGAGATTCGTTATCACACAATATAAAGAAAATGAAAATATTGTTTATGATCAGGATTTTTGGGTAAAAGCGCAGCATTATCAAAGTACTCCGACTTCAGACATTATTGTTCTTTGGAAACATCTGAACTATCAGATAGTCCGAGTCGTGGAAAATATGCCGGATGAAGCTTTACAGAAGACCTGCGATATGACAAAAGCAGAACCGCAGATTTTCACACTGGAATTCATTATTAATGATTATATTAGTCATTTGCAACATCATTTAAAAGCTATTTAATAATGATAAAATTTAAAAAAATCTCAGATAAAATTTTTATCACGACAATTATATGTTGTGAAAGATTGATCCTGAATTAAAATTAAAATCATTTATTAATCATTAATTACTACTCATAAAAAATCATGCAACTGAAAATATACAACTCGCTTACCGGCGAAAAAGAAATATTTAAACCCATTTTAGAAGGAAATGTCGGAATGTACGTTTGTGGGCCTACTGTTTACAGCAACGTGCATTTGGGAAATGTGAGGACTTTTCTTTCCTTTGACTTCATTTACCGCAGTCTTACGCATCTCGGGTACAAAGTGAGGTATGTAAGGAATATTACCGATGCAGGCCACCTTACCGATGATGGGGACGTCAATAACGACAGGTTTGTGAAGCAGACCCGGTTGGAAAAACTGGAGCCAATGGAAATCGTACAGAAATACACCGTAGATTTTCATAAAGTTTTGGAAATGTTTAATTTATTACCTCCGAATATTGAGCCTACTGCAACGGGGCATATTGTAGAGCAGATCGAACTCACACAGAAATTGATAGAGAGAGGATTTGCTTATGAAAGCAACGGCTCTGTTTATTTTGATGTATTGGAATACAACAGACGAGGGCTTAATTATGGCGAATTATCCAAAAGAAATATTGAGGAGCTTTTTGCCAATACGCGTGATCTGGACGGACAGGGCGAAAAGAAAAATCCGCAGGATTTTGCACTTTGGAAAAAAGCTTCGCCTGCACACATCATGAGATGGAATTCTCCTTGGGGAGAGGGATTTCCGGGATGGCATCTGGAATGTACGGCAATGAGCACGAAATATTTAGGTGAAACTTTTGATATCCATGGTGGAGGTATGGATCTAAAATTCCCTCACCACGAATGTGAAATCGCACAGGGAAAAGCCTGCAATGATGCAGCTCCGGTAAACTACTGGATGCATGCCAATATGCTGACCATGAATTCCCAGCGTATGAGTAAATCAACAGGGAATTATATTCTCCCGATGCAACTGGTAACTGGTGAAAACGATTTCTTCGAAAAGCCTTTCCATCCGTCAATTGTGCGTTTCTGTTTCCTTCAGGCTCATTACAGGAGCGTCCTTGATATTTCCAATGATGCCATGTTGGCCAGTGAAAAAGGATTCATCCGATTAATGGAAGCTGTAAAAGTTTTGCATTCAATTGCTCCGAACGACGAAAAACAATCCGGTTTCAATCTTGAAGAATGGAAAAATAAAGCGTACGATGCCTTAACGGATGATTTTAATTCTCCGGTTCTCATTGCGCATTTGTTTGAAGCAGCAAAATATATTTTTGCATTGAATGATGGAAAAGAAACCATTTCAGCGCACGCTTTAGAAGATTTAAAATCTACTTTACATGCTTTCATATTCGATGTTTTAGGACTTCAGACCATTGAAGAAAATAACAATGAAAAACTGGATCAGACGCTGCAGGTTTTAATTGAATTAAGAAACCAGGCAAGAAAATCGAAGAATTTTGAGCTATCAGACCAGATCCGTGACCGGCTTCTTGCGGAAGGTATTGAGCTAAAAGACGGAAGAGACGGAACAACGTACGTCTTAAATTAGAAATTTAAAATATATTCATATTATAAACTCTCACAATTGTTTGTGGGAGTTTTTTATGTGTGCAAATGCCATTCTAAATATAAACCGAAGGTTTACGAACGAAGTTCACAAGCGAAATGAAGAATCTCTATAAAATTTGCATGCAATCCTTTCTTCGTCAGAATGACAGAAAGTTCATTTTCAAAATTCTTCTTTAACCTTAATTTTTTTAAAATCAATTCAAAAAATTATGTAACTTAGTCATAATAAAATGATTAAAAATTTAAATTTATAGACTATGAAAAAACATCTATTCCCTTTATTCTTATTGTTTGTCGGTATTAATGCTTCTGCACAGCAGGACTTCTTTGCGCTTGTCGGTAAAGAATCACCAAGCATTATCTTTAATGATTTCCGTGCGATTGATCCGGCAAATGGTAATTCCGGAGAGAAAATTTTTACGGCGGACTCTTCTGCAAAAGTTTTTTCACAAACCAGAAATGGGGCAGTCACTGAAGATAAAAATACGTACAACAACGCACAGGCCATGAATATGGCAACATTGGCTTACGATTCTTCCAACAACAATCTGGTGTATATGCCGATGTTCTCCTCGAACATTTATATTTTAAACGCAAAATCCCGCGAAATTACACTGATTGAAAACAATGTAGCGAGAGTCACGTCCTGTGATATTAATTCTCACTTTACCAGAATGGCGACAGGATACGACGGCAATATCTACGCAATTAATAATGCCGGTACGCAGTTCCTGAAGATCAGCAGAACAGGAAATCAATATGCAGTTAGTGATCTTGGAATCATTGCGGATGATGCAGCCAACGGCAAAAATTCTTTTACCATTATGGAAACAGGTTTTGGAGGAGATATGATAGCTGATGCCGAAGGTAATTTTTACGTGTTTTCCGCTTCGGGAAATGTTTTTAAAATTGTGACAAAGGAATTAAAAGCGAAATTTATCGGCAAAATTGCCGGGATTCCGGATAATTATTCCGTAAACGGATCTGCGGTCAACCCAAAAGGAAATGTTATTATTGCAAGTGCAAAAGGTGCTCCTCTGTACGAAGTTGATCTGAATACTTTAATGGCGAAACAGCTTCCGGGAGAACAAAATCTTCATATTTATGATCTTGCCAGCAAGTATTTTGCAAATGACAAAGCTGCTTTAGGAAACGTCTTTGCAAACATCGATATTTATCCTACAAGGGTAGATGAAAAACTGATCAACATAAATGTTAATGATAAAACGGTGAAAGGAAATATCACTATAAATGTATTCGACTTATCCGGAAAAAATATCATGAAACAGAATTTATCTGTAAAAGAGGGTTCTTTGCGTCAGCAGCTTTATCTTAAAAATCTTGTAA
Organism: uncultured Chryseobacterium sp.; assembly: GCA_913778275.1. Next base: position 5,492 of record CAJYWN010000023.1, on the reverse strand, counting down.
GCGGAGCGTATCTGGTAAACATTACAGATGAATCCGGAAAAGTGCTGCTCAATAAGAAAATTGTGGTAACAGAATAATCTTTATCTTTACAAAAAAATCAACCTTTCCAAATATTTTTGGGAAGGTTTTTTTAATGAATATTTGATATTCAATAAGTTTTATTTTTCGATATTATAATGTATTTTTATAAAAAAATGTAAATGAAGATATACTTTAATGTAGGTTACAGTACAAAAGTCGGTGAAAGATTACAGTTGGTTATCAGCGAAGAAGGTGCTGTATCACAGACTCATCCTATGTTTTATGAAGAAAATGGGCAGTGGAAATGCGAGGTGGATTATTTCTCAAAATCCATTTCCTATCAGTATCAGCTGGTAGACGAAAGAGGAAACCTTCTTCGGGAAGAATTTGTTCAGCATCGTCTAAGTTTTCCTCATAACTATAAAGAATTTATCATTTTTGATCAGTGGAACAACAAGAACTTTCCCGAAAATTATCTCAATAATAAAATTCTTTACAATAAACTCAATACATTTAAACCGGAAAAAATATCGGTTTTAAAAAAGCATACCCATCTATTCAGAATTGAAGCTCCGATTTATAATCCCGACTGGTCAATTGTGTTGTTTGGCAGCACAGCTTCTCTCGGAAATTGGGACTATGATAATGTCATTCATTTGTCTCAGACGGACTTCGGGGTCTGGGAAACCTCAGTTGAAATTCCTGAAAATGAATTTATCCAGTACAAATACTGTCTTTACGATAAAGCTTCCGGAAAAGTTTTTGATGTTGAAGCAGGCGAAAACCGTTTTGCACTGCCTAACAGATCGAAGGATGTTCTGCACGTTGTTTCGGATCATTACTTTAAATTCAAGCTCTATCAGATGTATCATGATGCCGGGGTTGCTGTTCCAATCTTTTCATTAAGAACGAATGACGGCTTTGGAGTCGGAGAATTTTCAGATCTGAAAAAGCTGGCAGACTGGTCTAAAGAAACCAATCTTGGAATCATCCAGATTCTTCCAATTAATGATACTACTGCAAATTATACATGGACAGACTCTTATCCATACGCGGCAGTTTCAGTATATGCGCTCCATCCGCAGTATATTTCTCTCGAACAGTTGGATTTTCCGTTGCCTGAACATCTTGTTCCTGAATATGAAGCTGAAAAATCAGAATTGAATGCTCTTGACCTGATTGATTATGAAAAGATGATTTCCGGAAAATGGAAATATCTGAAAGCGGTTTTTGATACTGATAAAGAAAAAATTTATAAAGACAGAAACTTTAAAAAATTTATCAAAGACAATGAATCCTGGCTAATTCCGTATGCTGCATTTTGTGTGTTGAGAGATAAATACAAAACCCCGAATTTCAACGAATGGAAAACCCATAAAAAATATATTCCGGGAAAAATCGCGCCTTTCTTTAGTGCAAAAAGTAAAGATTATGATGCGTCTATGCTTCATGCATGGGTACAGTATCAGCTTCACAGGCAGTTGAAAGAAGCCATTGATTATACGCATAGCCTTGGTGTTTCCGTAAAAGGTGATCTTCCGATTGGTATTTACAGACATTCGGTAGAAGCGTGGACAGAACCTGAATTATTCGGAATGGATTTCCAGGCAGGAGCACCGCCGGATCAGTTTACCGAATTGGGACAGAACTGGGAGTTCCCAACCTATAACTGGGAAGCGATGAAAGCGGATGACTACAAGTGGTGGAAAAACAGATTCAAAGCATTGGAGCAGTATTTCGATGCAATGAGGATTGATCATATTTTGGGATTTTTCAGAATCTGGAGAATGCCGGTTTCTGCCACACAGGGAATTCTCGGATATTTTTATCCTGCCGTTCCGGTCACGCTGGAAGAATTCGGCAGATGGCATATTCCTTTTAATTTCGACAGATACTGTAAACCATATATCAATGATCAGATTCTGTGGAACTATTTTGGTGAAGACAGCGGAAGGGCTCTTGAATTTATCAACAATAATCATGATGGGACCTATTCTTTTAAGGAAGAATTCAATACCCAGAGAAAGTTGTCGGATTTCTTTAAGAATAATCCTCGCGGACCGATTGAAGATCAGCTGATATCATTGTGTGCAAATGTTCTGTTTTTAATTGAAGAAAGAAACGGACAGGTGGTTTATCATCCGAGATTCAATGTATACCGCACCGAATCATACAAATATCTTTCGGATTGGGAAAAGAAAGCAATCTATGATCTGTATCACGATTATTTCTTCAAAAGGCAGGATCATCTGTGGTACGAAAAAGCCATGGAAAAATTACCTGTGATTCTGAACGCTACAAAGATGCTCATTTGCGGTGAAGATCTTGGCCTGGTTCCGGATTGTGTACCTGTAGTAATGGATGAACTCGCTATTGTTGCTTTGAAAGTTCAGAGAATGCCGTCCGATAATATTCCTTTCTACAATCCTAAAAATGCAGGATATCTTAATGTGGTAACCGCTTCTTCTCATGATAGCTCAACCCTGAGACAATGGTGGAAAGAAAATCCTTCACTTACCCAGCAGTATTTTAATCTTCAGCTCATCCAGTACGGACAGGCACCGGAAAATCTGGATCCCCACCTGGCTGAAATTATTATGAAGCAGCATCTTTACAATGATGCGATGCTGGCTATTTTCCCGATACAGGAATTTCTGGCAACCGATCACCGATTGGCCAATATTGAAATGGATAACGAAAGAATTAACAATCCTGCTGTCTTCCCGCATTATTGGAGGTACAGAATGCACCTTAAACTGGAAGATCTGAAACACGAGACCGATTTTAATAAAAAGATATTTGATTGGGTAAAAGATAGCGGAAGATTGTAAATTTAACAATTGATTATCAATTTGTTAATGTATAATTAAAAGAAGTTTTATCGGAAGATTTAACTTCTTTTTTCTATTTATATCAAAAAGATAGAATGAATAATTCTACTATATTATTAACCAATTAACGACTAAAAAAATGAAAAAAATATTGATCGGTTTTGCTTTGAGCCTGGGAACTTTTTCCTTTGCTCAGCAGTATCCGGATTACGGATATGATAATGACGGATATTATCAGAATGATGGTGGCTATTACAGCGATGAAGATGATCAGAATTATTTCCCAGATGACTATTATTACAATTATCCACAGGATTATTATCCACAGAACTATTATCAGAGTAATTACAACGATTACCGAAACAGCATTGTTAACATCAACTGGAATGTATTCTTTACCCAAAACAGATTAAGTCCTTGGCAGATTGACCAGATTATAAGATTAAACAATCTGTATGTAAGCTTCTCATCATGGAACAGATTCTATCGTTACAATCCGGACAGATGGTATTATGACAGATTCTACGCTTTACAAAGAATTATGGGACCAAGGGTTTTTGTAGTTTTCCAGAATAATTATTACAGAGGATACAGTCCGGTCGTATATTTCCAGAATTACAGAAGAACACATTATGCGGCAATCTGCAGACCTATGCCAAGATATAGAAATGTAAACATCAATATTTACAGGGTAGACAGGGTGAAATTCAGAAGAATGGATAATCCTACCTTTAATATTGTAAGATCCAGCGACAGACCAAACAATGGATTCCGGGGCTCTGTAAGAGATGGTAACTATGGCAATAACGGAGGGTTCCGCAACAACAATGCTGGTAACAAGAATAACGATAATTCCGGTTTCAGAAATAACGGCAATGTACCGAGAAACAATGGTGGTTTCAGAGGAGGTAATGATAGCGGAGTAAGAAATGACGGAGGATTCCGTGCACCTCGAGCTGAAAATAATGGCAACAGAGGCGGTGGCTTCAGGGGTGGGGAAATAAAAAGAGAAGAAGCTCCGAGAAGAGAGAACAACGGCGGTTTCAGAAATGAAGGTGGTTCTAGAAGAAGTGAAAATGCTGCCCCAAGACAGCAGAATAATGGCGGCGAGAAAAAAGGCAACGGCGGTTTTAGAAATGGATTTGCTAAGAATTAATTTTCATATATTATATTTAAGTGGTGTGAAGGGCAGATTTTTTATCTGCTCTTTTTGTTATAAATAGGTATTGATATATTCGCATGAAATTTTAACAATATTTATGATATTTAATATTTAACTTTTGTTTTAACAGATAATCAAAAAGATATAAAGGAAATAATTGAATAATAGATTTTCATATATTATATTTAAGTGGTGTGGAGGCAGGTTGTATAAATCCTGCCTTTTTCAATATTTTTTTGTTGAATTATTCATATTTAATTTTAACAATATTTATGATATTTAATATTTAACTTTTGTTTTAATAAAGAATCAAAAATATATAAAAGAAATAATTAAAGATTTGTAATATGAAAAAATTAGTATTAGCGGTAGCATTTATCGGATTTGGAGGTTTCACAATGGCTCAACAGACTATTCCACAGGACAGACAGGCAAAAAGAGCTGAAATGCATCAGAAATTTCAGCAAAAAGAACAGGAACATCTTGCGCAGATGCAGAAAGATTTAGATTTAAATCAGGCTCAGGTTGATAAAATCAAAGCACTTCATGATAAAAGAAAAGCTGAAATGAAAGCTGAGTTTGAAAAGAATAAAGATGCAAGACAGGCAAGAGCTGAACAGATGAAGGCTAAAAGAGCACAGATGGATGCCGAAATGAAGCAGATTTTAACACCACAGCAATACGATAAGTGGCAAGCCGACAGAAAAGCTAAAATGGAGCAGAGAAGAGTAGCAATGAAAGAAAGAGGAGCAAGAATGCATAAACCAATGAATACGGTAGCTCCGGATGCAACAAAGTAGTTTATAATTTTGATTTTTTAATGTGTTGAAGGGCGGAATTTATTCCGTCCTTTTTCTATTAATTTGTATTTAAACTTTGTTTTAGGAGTTTTATTCCCTAATTTTGACTGTAAATTTATACTTATGATTAGCGAGAAAATTGCGAAATTACTGAACGAACAAATAGCTCACGAACAATACGCTGCCCAATATTACCTGTCAATGTCGGCCTGGTTTTCAGGAAAAGATCTTGACGGAATTGCCAACTATTTCAGAGTGCAGAGTAAAGAAGAATTAATGCACGCTGATAAAATGTTTGATTATCTTAATGATGTAGGAGGTGAGATCATCGTCGGTGAAATTCCAAAACCACCCCACGAATTTCTCGGGGCAATTGATATTTTTGAAAGAGCCCTGGAACACGAAAGAAAAGTGACAAAAAGCATTTTCAATATTGTTAAAAATGCCAATGACGAGGGCGATTTTGCAACAACATCATTTTTACAATGGTTTATTAATGAACAAGTAGAAGAGGAGGCAAGTGCTTCCCAGCTGGTAACGAAAATTAAAATGGTATCTGATAATCCTTCAGCGCTATATCTTTTCGACCAGGAACTGGCACAAAGGGTTTTTAATCCTAAAGGAGAATAATGTGAATTGACTTAATAATACAGTTTCGGCGGCACCAAAGGTGCCGAC
>CAJYWN010000022.1 GCA_913778275.1 uncultured Chryseobacterium sp. | reverse complement strand
ATATGTTAACAGTATCTAACTTATCTTTACAATTCGGGAAAAGAGTTCTTTTTGACGAGGTAAACATTATGTTTACGAAAGGAAACTGCTACGGGATTATCGGAGCAAATGGTGCAGGAAAGTCTACGTTCCTTAAAATATTGACCGGAAAACAAGACCCAACTACAGGACACGTATCTTTAGAACCTGGAAAAAGAATGTCTGTTCTGGAGCAGGATCACTTTGCTTACGATCAATATACTGTTCTTGAAGCGGTTTTGAGAGGTAATAAAAAGCTATTCGAAATAAAAGAAGAGATGGACGCGCTGTATGCGAAAGAGGACTTCTCTGATGAAGACGGAATCAAAGCAGGTGAGCTGGGTGTAATCTATGATGAAATGGGAGGATGGACTGCAGAATCTGATGCGCAGACAATGCTTTCCAACGTAGGCATTACGGAAGATATGCACTGGCAGATGATGAGCGAGCTTGAAAACAAAGACAAAGTAAAGGTTCTTTTGGCTCAGGCGCTTTTCGGAAACCCGGATGTTCTTATTCTCGATGAGCCTACCAATGACCTCGACATCGATACCATTTCATGGCTGGAAGATTTCCTTGCGGACTATGAAAACACGGTAATCGTTGTATCTCACGACCGTCACTTCCTGGATACCGTATGTACGCACATCGGTGACCTCGATTACGCGAAATTAAATCTTTACACCGGTAACTATTCTTTCTGGTACCAGGCTTCTCAGTTGGCAACAAGACAAAGAGCACAGGCAAACAAAAAAGCTGAAGAGAAGAAGAAAGAACTTCAGGACTTCATTGCAAGATTCAGCTCCAACGTCGCGAAAGCGAAACAGGCTACTGCAAGAAAGAAAATGATCGACAAACTTAACATCGACGATATTAAGCCTTCCTCAAGAAGATACCCTGCCATTATTTTCGAAATGGAAAGAGAAGCAGGAGACCAGATCCTTGATGTAAAAGGTTTAGAAAAGACAAAGGACGGAGAATTGTTGTTCTCTAACATCGATTTAAATCTCAAGAAAGGAGATAAAGTTGCGGTTCTTTCTAAAAACTCTTTAGCTATTACCGAATTCTTTGAAATCCTAGCAGGAAATGTTGAAGCAGACAAAGGAACGGTTGCATGGGGAGTAACAACCACTCAGTCTCATATGCCTTTGGATAACACCAATTTCTTCCAGGAAGATCTTAGCCTGGTTGACTGGTTAAGACAATTCACGAAAAACGATGAAGAGCGTCATGAAGAATTCGTAAGAGGTTTTTTAGGAAGAATGCTTTTCTCGGGTGATGAAGCGTTGAAATCTTGTAAAGTACTTTCAGGAGGGGAAAAAATGAGATGTATGTTCAGCAGAATGATGCTTCAGAAAGCCAACGTTCTTTTGCTTGACGAACCTACCAACCACTTAGACCTTGAAAGTATCACAACCTTGAACAACTCATTATCGAATTTCAAAGGAAACATTCTACTGGCTTCTCATGACCATGAAATGCTTTCAACAGTTTGTAACAGAATCATCGAACTGACGCCACAGGGAATCATCGACAGAGAGATGACTTACGACGAATACCTTGCTGATAAAAAGGTAAAAGAATTAAGAGAAAAAATGTATTCTTAAATATTTTTAAAAACCGTTCATGACCTGAACGGTTTTTTTTAACATTCAGCCACAATAATAAACTTTCCTTTTTAAAATATATTTCCCTATTTTTGTGAAATGAGTCAAAAATGGATTTACAAGCCCGAACCCGATGAAGAAATTGTGGATGGATTAAGTTCGTCTCTTGGTTTTGGAACTTTTGAATCTAAACTCCTCGTTCTCAGAGGAATTGACAATTATCAAAAGGCCAGAGAATTTTTTAAACCGAACCTTACCGACATTCACAACCCATTCTTAATGGCAGATATGCAGAAAGCCGTGGAGCGCATTGCCACAGCCATTGAGAATGGAGAAAAAATACTGGTATACGGAGATTATGACGTTGACGGCACTACTGCCGTTGCACTCATGTACCTGTACCTCAGCAAAATTGTTCAGAAAAAATACCTTGATTTTTATATTCCCGACAGAAATTCTGAAGGATACGGAATTTCCACAGAAGGTATTGATTTTGCCAAAGAAAACGGGTTTTCATTAATCATTGCCCTGGATTGTGGAATCAAAGCACTGGATATGATCAATTATGCCCAGAATTTAGGGATCGACTTTATCATCTGCGACCACCATTTACCGGGCGAAGAAATTCCGAACGCAGTTGCCGTTCTAGATCCTAAAAGAAGCGATTGCCGTTATCCTTTTAAAGAGCTTTCCGGCTGCGGAGTAGGATTTAAACTTTGTCAGGGTTTAAATACCATCTATAAGCTTCCCGAAGCAGAGCTTTTTGAGCTTACCGATCTTCTGGCCATATCCATTGCTGCCGACATCGTTTCCATGACCGGTGAAAATCGGGTCTTTGCTAAAATGGGACTTAAAACCCTGCGTAAAACGAGGAACTTAGGTTTACGATTATTAATTCCTGAAGACAAACTTTCTCATTTTGAGATTTCCAATATTGTATTTGAAATAGCGCCGAAGATTAATGCTGCCGGAAGAATTTCACACGGAAAAGCAGCTGTAGAACTTATGGTTTCCGATAACCTGAAACATGCCCATCAGATTGTAAATGACATCATGGACCTCAATGATGAAAGGCGCGAACTGGATATGAATTCCACTCTTTCAGCTTTAAATCAAATCATTGAATCTCAGCAGGAAACAAAATACACCACCATCGTTTATCATCCGGAATGGAACAAGGGCGTGATCGGTATTGTAGCATCGCGATTGATTGAAACTTATTACAAACCGACTCTCGTTTTTACCGACGGAAATAACGGCGAAATGGTTGCTTCTGCCAGATCCGTTTCGGATTTTGACGTTCATGAGGCATTGGACATGTGTTCTGAATACTTCCTGAAATTCGGAGGGCATCACGCTGCAGCAGGTCTTTCGATGGAAAAAGAAAAATTTGATGCATTTAAAGAAAAATTCGAGCGGGTGGTTTCGGAGAAAATTAAAGAGCATCAGAAAGAACCTTCCATTACGATTGATTCTGAAATTCAGATAGATGAGATCAACCGGGAGTTTATTAATTTCCACAGGAAACTGGCCCCTTTCGGACCTCACAATATGAAGCCGATCCTTACTTTAACCAATCAAAGGGTTTCAGGATACATAAAAACGATGGGAAAAGACAACAACCATCTTAAGTTTTATGTAAGGCAGGAATCTACCGGAAGAAATATCGAATGCGTAGGCTTTAAGCTGGGACAGTTTGCCGATGATTTCAGAACGAAAAGCTTCGATCTTGCTTTTACTCTTGAAGAAAATCACTGGAAAGGTAACGTTACGCATTATCTTAACATTAAAGATGTGAAATTCAGAGATTAGTAAAATGAAAAAAGTCGGTCTCTTTTTTGGTTCGTTCAATCCTATTCACATCGGACATCTGATACTTGCGAATTATATTCTGGAACATACAGATATGGATGAATTGTGGTTTGTGGTGAGCCCGCAAAATCCTTTCAAAGAAAAAAAATCGTTGCTGAAAGATCACAATCGCCTTGATATGGTACAGCTTGCGGTAAAAAATTATCCGAAAATGCGCGCTTCCAATGTGGAATTTTCCCTACCTCAACCAAGCTATACGATTGATACGCTGACTTATCTTCATGAAAAATACCCGGATTATTCTTTCAGCTTAATTATGGGCGAAGACAATCTGCAAAATCTTCACAAATGGAAAAATTCTGACAATTTAATTAAAAATCATCATATTATTGTTTATCCGAGGATGTTTGATGGTGAAAAAAAAGAGTCGGATTACTATCAGCATGAAAATATTTCCTTAATTAAAGCCCCTGTCATTGAACTTTCCGCAACGGAAATCCGGAACATGATTAAAACCGGTAAGAATGTAAGACCAATGCTTCCTCCGGAAGTTTTTGAATATTTGGACGGCAGTAGTTTTTATAAGTAATTTTGTCTTATTCAAGACCGGATGTAGAAAGCTGAGAAAGCAAATGTTCTTATTACTCCGAATTTAATGATATGTAAATTATGAATTTCATTGAAAAATTTTTCTCAAAATATCCTCAGGAAAAGGTTACTAAATGGTTTAAGCAGGTTTGTGTTGCGGAAGCCATTACATGTTTTCTGCTGTATGGGGTTGCTATGATCTGGAAACGGTATGATGACGAGGGGCTGCTGGCTACTATTTTCATCATTATTGTCGGGAATATCCACGGACTTTTTTTTACCCTCTATCTGTTGCTTTGCCTTCCTGCAAGGAAAATTTACCAATGGGACGATGAAGATTTTGTATTTGCCCTGCTTTCGGCATTCTTTCCTTTCGCCACCATCTGGGTGGACAAAAAGCTCGCCCGTTTTGACAGAGAATAAATAATAGAAGGATCTTAGAGATCCTTTTTTTGGATCGATACTCAAATAATGACATTGATTGTTTAAATTCTTCCTAATATTTCAAATTAATTTTATCTTTTACTGCTTATCATGTAATAATATTTTCGTTTGAATTGTCTTTAAAATAACAAGTAAACGAAATTAAAAATTTTAACTAAAATTTTACTTACTGTAAATCAATTAGTTAAAGCATGTCTAAAAATATTTTAAGTACTTTGTATTGCAAGATACTAAATTTATTATATATCTTTGCAATGTTAAATAATAACAAATACAAGCTATTAAACTCTCTAAACAGTTAAAACATGAAAACGACAATTCTTATTGCAGCCATATTTTTCAGCGGACTTACCTTCGCCCAGGAAAAAAAACAAGACAGTGTAAAAACCAAAAGCATCGAAGGAGTAACGATGACCAAGCAGGTCTTCAAAAAGCAAAGTGACCGTTTTGTGTATGATGTAGCAGCTTCTCCGGTAGCAAAAGGAAATACCACTTTTGATCTTTTGAAGCAGACACCTCTTTTGTCTACCACTGATGACAAGACTTTAAAAATTGCAGGAAAAAACAACGCGCTCATCTTCATTAATGGAAGAAAAACCAATATGGATGCGGAATCTTTAACCCAGTTTTTAAAAAATACCCCCGCAGAAAATATCCAGAAAATTGAAGTGATTACCGTTCCGGGAAGTGAATATCAGGTAGAATCTTCGGACGGGATTATTAATATTGTTCTGAAGAAAAAAATGAGCGACGGCACAAGCGGAAACATGAGAATGTCTAATACACAAAATAAATACAATGCCAGCAATGCCAGTTTTTCAGTAAACTACAGAAAAGACAAACTGGGAATCAATGCCAATCTCAGCGGCGGAGAAAATATCAATCCACAGTCGTATATTCTAAGAAACAGATCCGGAAACGTTCAGAACGAATCCGTAGGAAACATCGATGATCCAAACAAAAATATAGGGGGATATCTGAATGTTGATTATCAGTTGAATGAGAAAAGTAATTTGGCATTATCCTGGAATTCATGGACCAATAAAAGCTACAATTCCACGATTGACCTTTTGAATACCATTACAAGATACGATAACAACGATAATTTGCTTTCAACAGATTACACCAGAACGAAGAATAAAGAAAATGCCCGAAATTATAACAATTCCGTTAATTTAAACTATGAGCTGAAACTCGACTCTCTTGGAAGCAAACTAAACCTAAACGCTGCTTACCTTAATTACAAAAGATTTCAATATTCTGATAACAATACCATGATTTCGGATGTTGAAGGCAGCACTTCAGGGTTTTCCAGAACAGGAACAAAGATTATTCAGGATATTCCTCAGATCATCAATAATTTTTCCGGAACGGTAGATTATATTCAGAAATTTAAAAATGATTTTACTTTCTCAGCAGGAGGCAATTTCAATAAAACCAAAACCGACAACGACACCAAAAACTTCACCTACGATTATATCTACAACAATGCAGGACAGTTACAAATGATTGGTCTCACCACAGATCCCAACCACTTTATTTATGATGAAAATATTTATGGAGCATACCTGACTTTAGAGAAAAAATTCTCGGATAAATTCTCAGGAAAAGTGGGTGCGAGATATGAAATCACCAACAGTTTAGGAACGTCTGATAATGCAAAACAACCGGAATATCAAAGGATAAAAAGAAACTATAATAATTTCCTGCCCTACCTGAGCTTCAACTATGCAATTAATGATAAAAACAACATCTCTTACTCGTTTTCGAGCAGAATGAGAAGACCAAGCTTCTGGGAGCTTAACCCTGTGAAGAACATCATTACGCAGGATAACTATACACAGAACAACCCGTTCGTAAAAGCATCATCCACCTACAATCAGGAATTAACATACATGTATAAAAACTCGTATTTCCTGATCCTGAATCACACTTATGAAAAGGACCAAATCACACAGGTACCTTTGCAAAGAAGCTATATAGATCCTGAAACCAACCAGAAAAGAGTTCAGCTGGCATATATCAGAACCAATTTCGGAGACAAGCAGGAGATGTCTGCCATGCTGGGCGTTCAGAAATCTCTTTTCAAGCAATATCTGACGCTCAATTTTAATGCGGGGATCCAGCATAATATCAACAACGGTACCTTAGATACTGATCCTACAACGGGACAGGTTTTTGATAAATATGTGAACGACAGAAAGTCTACAAGTTTGGTCATCACAAGTAATAATACCATTCGTCTTGACAAGAAGAAAACATGGTTTCTGGGAGTTAATTTCTTCTATGTAGACCAGCAGCAGATCGAGCTTGGAATTTTGAAAGACCTTATGAGCCTCGACCTCAGCATCAAGAAAAACTGGAACGACTGGACTTTTGCCGTAAACGTAAATGATGTTCTGAGAACCAATGTCGTGGAAATAGAAGATTTCCAGTCAAGCGGAAACTACAATTATATCAGAAACGACCAGTACAGAAGAAACCTTACTGTAAGCATTACGTACAATTTCGGAAATCAGAAAGTGAAAAAAGTAAGAGATATTGAAAGTGCTTCCGATGCTATTAAAAACAGAACAAGATAAAACAATCATTTCTTCATATATATTATTTTTTGTGGTAACTCACCGTTTTGCGGTGGGTTTTTTATTGTTGAAGGTTTATTATTAAATAGTAAAGCATAGTTTTTGTTTCGGTTTTAAAAGCAATAATTAATAATCTCTGAAACATGAAAAACTGCTTATATATTTTCGGAATTGTATTCCTAATCCTATGCAACGGCTGCCGGCAGAAAACCATTGATTTCGGTAATGATGTTTCATTCAGGATTGAGAAAAATATTCCATACGGGAAAGACGCTCAACAGAACATGGATATCTATTTTCCGAAAAAAGATAAAAAAGAAAAAGATGTTTTTATTATTCTCCATGGTGGCGGCTGGCGCGGTGGGAGCAAATCCGAGCTCACAGCTTTTACCCATCAGCTGATGGAAAAATTCCCGGGAAAAATCTTTGTTAATGCAGATTACCGACTGGCTTCAATAACACATTTTGCCCTGCCCAACCAAACGGATGATATCCAGTACATAACAAAATATCTCGATCAAACCTTACCTTTCAAACCCCGATATATTCTTTTAGGAAACAGCGCAGGAGGAAACCTGTCCATGTTATATGCCTATAAATTTGACCGTGATAAAAACGTAAAAGCAGTAATTAACATCGTAGGTCCGGCAGATCTTAATGATCCGGGATTTAAAAACTATGATGATTATTCATTTCTGGAAAAACATCTGATTGATCCGGCAATCGTTCCCAAAAATATCTCGTTGATGGATTTCGGAAGCCCGGTACACTGGATAAGTAAAACCTCTCCTCCTACTCTTTCATTCTACGGAGCTTACGATGATGTTGTTCCCTTGTCACAGATGAAGATTTTGGATTCAGCTTTAATTAAAAATAAAGTATATCATGAATCATTTGAATTCAAAGGAAATCATAGCAGCTGGACGAATGATCTTAACGCTGCTTTTCTTGTTAAAAAAATAGTAGCTTTTTTAGCCAAAGTTGATAAAAATAAAACGCTCTGAAGATTTCAGAGCGTTATATAATTTTATTCAGATTTAAAGATCTCCGACCTTTCCGATACTCCATTTGCATTGAAAGCTTCGATCTGGAAATAATACGCATCCGTTCTGTCGGCTCCGGTGAAGAAATATTCATTTTTACCGTACACCATAATGCTTCCGTATAATTTTTCGGGAGATTTTCCCCAATAGATCACATAGCCATCTGCATCGGAATTCTGCTGCCATTTCATCCAGATGCTTCTTCTCTCGCCGTATTTTTTAGGGTCTGATCTCAGCGGAACGAAATTCTGAACTTTTCCTGGAACTGTTCCGGCTCCTTTTCCAAATACCCGGAATCCGCTTAACGCAAATTTTCCTGTCGGCATTTTAAGGTTTTCCATTTTCAGGAATCTTGCTTTTGCTGGCTTTTCCAATTCAACATAATCATGCGGAACATCTTTGGTATTTTTACTCTTATCAACAATAACACTCCATTTTTTACCGTCATTGGAGCCGTAGATTTTATACTGATGCATTTTGCCCAGCGTTTTACCCATAAATTCAGCATCCTGATCTGCATAATTGATCTGGATGGCATTAATCGTAGAAACTTCCCCTAAATCGGTCTGGAACCATTCCCCGGAATTTCCTGTTTTGGCGCTCCAGTACGTTTTGATATCTTCATCCACCGCATAATTGGAGTGATAACCACCTAATGTTGATGAAACCTGAACCGGTTTATTGTAATTCAGCAGCATCCATCCTGCAAAAAGTCCTTTGGAGAAATCCTTTCCCTGTGCATATTGCGGAAGATAGGTCGGATAATCTCCGTAAGCCGTGTTGCAATACATCACATCATCTTTATCAAATCCGGCAGGCCAGATTCCCAAACGTCTTTCAAAATTGTTTTTGGTTGAAATGAAAATAGTTGAAATATGCCACCAGTTTTTATAATTATCTTCGAATGTGGCACCATGTCCGGCTCCTCTTGCAAAACCGCCCGGCTTATATGAAAACGGATTGTGCTGCTGATATTCGAAACCTTCCAAAGGATTCTTACTCACATACACGCCATCGGAATATCCGCTGAATTCCGTTGCCGGAGCTCCATACTGCATATAATATTTTCCGTTATGCTTCGTCATCCATGCGCCTTCCACGAAAGGCTGCAGGAAAACATTATCATTATATTCTCCAAATCTTTCCCAACCGTGATCTTCAGGCTTTAGTCTTACGATTGGCTTTACGAAACCTTCCGACTGCAGCGTATTTACTTTTACTTCAGTTCCCAGTAAAGGCCATTCGTTGCTGGAACCCCAATATAAGTACAGCTTGTTTTTATCTTCATCATAATGAAAGGCGGGATCCCAGGCTCCGACTTTTAGAGTATCAACAGCAATCTCCCAGTCGTCTTTGGTCGGATTAGTGCTTTTCCAGATCGGGAAATCCTGCTCCCAGGTAGATCCGAACACATACAGCGTATCCTTCATCGCCCAGACTGCGGGAGCATTCAGGTCGTGGATGTATTTATTGTCTCTCAGGAATTTTCGCTTTACAAATTTCCAGTCGAGCATATCATCACTGTACCAATATCCTTCCTGATTGGTGGAAAAAAGGAAGAGCTTGTTTTTAAAATTAACAATTACCGGATCGGCTGTTGCACGGTGTTTTCCCTGTTTTGAAAAAACTTCGAACGGAGTGTAGCCATAGTCGATATTGATCGGATTACAAAATGTTTTTTGCTGGGCGTTCAAATTAAATAAGCCCAACAAAAGCATTAATGACAAGAGATACTTCTGCATTTTCATACTTTTTAACTTTGGAAACAAAATTAGGTAACTTTTTTCGGTTTTCTCCAAATAAAGCCGTCCAATAAATAATGGGTAAGCTGTGGAACGACCAATAGGGGGACTAAAAACTGAAACCAGTTGAGTGAGACATTTAGATTTAAGGAAAAATGTTCATTCCAGATTAAAACTTCCCATAAAAACTCTTCAAAGAATGCAAAAGCAAAAATTATTGCAATAAAAAGGAAAATCCCGAAAGTTGATTTAAAGAAGGAAAAATTATTTAATTTCTGATCATCTATCTGTTTTATTTCTCCGATGTAAATTATAGCAATGTAAGGGATACCGTGGGAAATGACATTTAGCAAGGTGAAAACCAGATCGTTATTAAAATAGACAATTCCGAAATACCACGAAAGATAGGTTCCTGAAATTAAGGCAAGTTTTGGAATATTAAATTGTCTGGTTTTAACAATTTCATAGATGGTTTTTACTATCCAAATCATTAAAATTCCGAAATATAAAATCTTAATGACAGGAATATAATCCGGAAGATGCTGAATCCAGTTGAATTCATTTTCTACAAACCATGTAAAAGCTCTGGGTGTTTTAAACCAATACAGCATCGGAAAAATCGTGGCAGAATACACCGCAATTTCATCGATTCTTTTGCTCAAGTTGTTCGGCTCAAAACGGGAGTAAATTCTCATGAAACCATATTGCTGCCTGATAAAATGAAAAACAGCAATCAGAGCGAGAACCGACCAGAAAGTCAAGCTTCCGAATTGATATAATATTAACCCTAAAATCCAGCTCAACATGGGAATCCCGTAATATAGAAGTCTTCTTTTCCTGACTTCTTCCTTGACGAAATAGGTTTTAAATAACGTTGAATACACGTGCGCAACATCCACGAAAACAATCAGGAAAAGCCATGTATAAAAGGAATAATGATTTTCCAGCCCCTGAATCTGTTTCTGAAACAGGAAAACAATCAGCAAAATAACAAAAGGCGGCGATAGGATAAACCAGCCGTCTGTTTTTGCGTTATGGATCCAGGGTTGTTTCATTTTTATTTTTTTGAATTCTTATTCAATCTAATCAAATTGCTGCATCTGTTTCGCGGTTCTCCATCCCTGATAAAAAGCTTCTTCAAAAATTGAAATTCCCGAAAGATCAGTATGGGCAAAGAAAATTTTTCCATCAATCGGCTGTTTCGCTTTTTCTGAATTTCCGAAAATCTGGTTCGGAACGGGAGCAATCATGGCATGACCCATTTTGTGAAACTGCATTTCGAGGATAAAATCTTCGATCATAGGATGGGCTTTTCTTAAATCTTCCAAAACAAGGCTTTTCAACTGATCTTCTTTCAGACCGTATAATTTTTTTCTGGCTTTTTTACAATCGTTGGTGGAAAAACTCCTGTAATAGGTGATCACTTTTTCATTCATAATTTGCTCTACATTCTGATGTTGGTCATAAATATAACCTAAGCCTTCCGAACCGTAAATCACATTATCCCAAGCCAGTTCTTCATCGCCTCCAAAATCATTGTTTAGTGTAATCGTGGTTAAAAGCCACGGAACATAATTGAAATTTTCAGCTCTTTTTTTGTTGAAAATCCTTTCATTTATAAATTGCGGTGTTGCAAACAGGACTTTTTCAGCAATAATTTTTTTTGTCTTTTTCTGAATATTGTCGAAACTTAAAACCTCAACATCATTATCATTGATCTTAACATCAAAAACCAAATGATTCTGTAAAGATCTATCCTTTGTATATATTGAAATATGCTTTGCCAGTCTTGCATTCCCTTCCGGCCAGGTAAACACCTGATCTTTGTATTTTTTGCTCCAGTTGTTTTTTCTTCCGGCGAAATAATGAATTCCCGCCCAAGCTGATACGTAATCGATTCCCAAACCGTAATCGTCGCGACAGGAATAATCCAGCAGCCAGAGTAGTTCCTCAGATCTAAAATTTTCCTGTTTCAGCCAGTCTTTGAAAATAATTTTCTCTAATTGTAAGACCTCATCCTCCCGGCTGGAGTCCTGTACCGGAATGGCAAACCAATATTTTCCTTGCGTATCTTTTTTATCCCTGAAATGGTCCATCATTTTAAAAAGCCGGTCGAGTTCTGCTTTTGTTTCCTCTGAAATTGCGTTTTGCGGAACGATATCGTTTTGCCATAAATTTTTAAAAAACAACCGTTCCTGTTGTGGAAAAGTTATTTGATATTCATCTAAAATCGGATCGCCACTTTCATCATCTCCCTGATAAATTTGGCATTCTTTAAGAAATTGGATGATTTCAGTATTTTCTTTGTTCGGCAACGGTAAATAATGTGCTCCCAAAGGAAATTTTGAAAATTTATTCTGCTCGTTGGATGAGTTTCCACCTAAATTATTTTCCATTTCCAGCAAAAGATAGTCGTTTTCATTATTCTGACTGAAAAATCTGCACGCCGAAAGTCCTGAAATTCCTCCGCCGACAACAAGATATTTTGTGCGAATTTCTTCTGAAAATTTTGGAAAATTTTTTGCCCAGAGTTTATGACCCAAAATATGATTGGTTCCGGTGACTGTTAGCAATAATGATTTGCCTTTTTTACTGCAATACTGTAAAAAAGGAATCATCAGACTGCCCAAGAACAGGGTTTTAAGGAAATCTTTTCTTGAAAATTGAACGGGTTGAGTTGGCAATACTTAATGGTTATTTTGAGATGCTTTCGTAGTTGTCATCGGGATTCTGAAAATTGTTGATAACTCTGTGGATTCTCAAAATATCATCCTTATAATCATAAATAATATAATTATGTTTCGTAACCAAGTATTTCATAAAACCGGTGTCTCTATATTTTTCAAAGTATACATTTTTTGAAAGTAGCATTTGAATAGCCTGATCATATTTATCCAAAAAACTTTCTAAAGCCAGAACGCCCCACTGGTCAAAAAGATAATCCTGAAGATTTTCAAAATCCTTCTTAGAAAGATCACTATATTCTACCCTCATTCTTACGCTGTTCTAATCTTGCACGAGCCTGCTTCATTAATTCCTGATGAGAAATTGTTCTTCCCATTTTGAAATCTTCTTCAGATCTTTTCAACGATTCTAAAATTTCTTCATGCGTTTCGTTTCTATAAACAGTTTCCATTACTTTAGCAATGGAGAGCAATTCTTCGGAAGTAAATCTCTTTTCTTTCATTTTTTTGAAAAAAGTTGGCTTTTTTATCCCGGTTTTCTCAATGATGTAAGAAATTTTAAATGGTGAATCTTTCAGAATCTGATCGATGCTGTTCTGGATTTCTATATATTTTTCGATTTCAGCTATCATATTTTTACAATTTAAGTATCAATTTATGACACAAATATAATAAATAATTGACACTTTCCTACTGAACTTTACCCCATTCTTCATCAAAATATCGTACTAAAATCTGGTTATCCAACCGATTGACTTCAACACTATTAGCTTTCATATCTTTCGTAAAGTAAGAAAGCTGTGAAAAATTGTAATCGTAAAATTTCAGGTCCGGAATGTTACGGTAAATTTTATTGTTGATCGGTTCGAAAGAAGCCATTGAAAATCCCCATTCTCCAAAGGAAGGGACGTAGGTATGATATGCTGTAGTGAAAGGAAAAACCTGATTAATCGTTTTCTCAATACACCAAAAGGATTTCGGAGCAAAGTAGGGAGAAGTAGTCTGCACCACAATTTTTGTATCTAAAGTTGTCAGCCTTTCTAGTTCCCTGTAAAATTGTAACGAATATAATTTCCCTAAACTGTAATTTGAAGGATCCGGAAAATCGATGATGATGACATCGTATTTTTTAGAATTTTCTTTTACCCAAATATAGGCATCTTTGTTAATGACTTTAAGTTTCGGATTAGACAAAGAACTTTGATTTAAACGACGCATGGTTTCGTTATTTTTGAAGAAATTCGTCATTTCTCCGTCCAGGTCAACCAAATTGATATCTTTTACTTCTTTGTATTTTAAGACTTCCCGGACTGCGAAACCGTCTCCACCGCCGAGAATTAAAATACGATCGATCTTTTTAGCCATTGACATCGCAGGATGAACCAGCGCTTCGTGATAACGGTACTCGTCTACTGAAGAAAACTGCAGATTGTTATTTAGATATAATCTGAATTCACGGTTGTTTCTGGTTAACACGATTCTTTGGTAAGGTGAACTTTTGGTATAAACAACATTTTCACCGTATAATTTTTCTTCTGAAAATGATAAAATTCTGTCTGAAAAGATAAAGAGAACAACAAGCAAAATAAAGGCTCCTATCGATTTAATCTTTAAGGATAGCGGTTTAAAAAGTTCATGTTTAAGGTAAAAGCATAAAAATATGGCAATGGAAATATTAATCAATCCAAAAAACAATGGTGTTTTTACAATGCCCAGATTCGGAATCAAAACCAATGGAAAGAGAATGGAAGCCAGCAATGCTCCGATATAATCGAATGCGAATACGTTTGACACCAGATCTTTAAACCGAACCCTGTCTTTTAAGATATTCATTAAAAGCGGAATTTCTACTCCGACGAGACAGCCTGTAAAAAAAACAAAAAGATAAAGAACTGCTTCAAAATGTGCCAGTGTATTAAATAAAATAAACAAAACCACAGAGCTGATTCCGCCGATGATTCCGACCAAAATTTCGATTTCTATGAATTTATCAATTAAATTTCCTTTGATGAATTTGGAAAAATATGATCCTACCCCCATCGAAAAAAGATACACCCCGATGATGAAGGAAAACTGCTTTACGGAATCACCCAAAAGATAACTTGCCAATGCGCCTGCCACCAATTCGTAGATCAGTCCGCAGGTTGCGATGACAAATACTGAAAACATCAGCAGCAGTTCAAGAGGAATCCTCTTTTTATCCATGAATTGCCGCGCTTATGATAATTGAAATCCCAATGATAAAAGCACCGAAAATAATAGCTAAAGCCGTATTTTTATTATGTGCGATTTCGTGCCATGTTTTTTCGGGTGTTAATTTTTCAATGATTAAATAGCAAACCAACAAGATTGCAATTCCCAAGAAGGAATAAATGACTGAGTTGATAACCGGTAAAAAGTTTATTTGATCCATAATTTATATTTTTTATTTGTGATAATATCTGTAATAACCGACTCCTGAAGAATGATATCTTCTTGTTGTCCCGTCACGGTAGGTTTCCGTTTTTTCGCAGTCGCAAAACTGGTTTCCTGCAAAAGTAAGATAGGTAAACCAACCGATAAAAAACATACCGCAGAGACACAGAATCCAGTTTTCCTTTAAATAATGAAGTATATTTTCCATCTTAAGAATAGGTATAAGGTGAATTTGAACTGTTGAACCATTTTGATCTTTCGAATGCTCTTCTGCCGAAATAGATTGCTAAAGCCAATGCCACGAGAAATAAAAGAACAAATACAAAATTCCTGAAGGAAACCGGCAGCCATTCTGCTTTTATTTTAACAGATTTATTTTCAGGGGTCGCAGATATGCCTTCTGCCTGAGCATTTGCATTTAGTAAAGAATCAATATCCGCTTTTCCCAGTATCTTGTGAACCAATTGCCCGAGTGTACTTACCGAATCTTTTTTTATCATTTTAGCATCCCCGAAAGAGGTGGTTTCGAAGGTAGACTGATTGGTTACACTGATGGTTCCGTTCTCTTCTCTCGATATCGAAAGATTACCATCCGGAGAAATGTATCTTGCAGGCTTCGAAGTTTTAAGAGGTTCCTGTCTTTCAGCAGAAATCACAAAGTGGTATTTTCCGGGAGAAATGCCACAAAAATTAAATGATTCACGCTGGCTTCCCTCGCTCCAGTTTTCTCCATCTTCATAGCCATGGTATTGTTCGATATCCTTTGAAGCAAAGACAATTTCGTTGTTTTTTTCATTAACCAGGCCTAATCCTACATTGGCCCAGGAATTATCGACATTGGAAGAAACTTCAACATTCAAAGGTGCGGAACCGCCGGACAATTCGAAGCTTTTGCTTATCATTTCTTTATCTGCAACATCGATAAAGTTAACTTCCTGTTCAAAAACCAGCGCGTTCGTTCTGGTACCGACTACGTAAAGCTGAATAAAACAAATCAACAGCGCTGAAACAGCGAGAATATTAATTGCCTGTTTTACATTAACGTAAAAGGGCTGAACAATTCCTATTCCTGTATAATTGGGAAGATTAGAAATATTAAATGCTTTTTTTATATCATATTTTGAAATATGTTTGCCGAAGAAAAACTCAGTTTCGCTGCCAGATTGCTCCTGAGAGATCATCTGGGTTCCGTGTACATATTCTTTATAATTAGCAATTGAAAAATTAAGTTTGTCTTCAAAAAATCCTGCCGCCGCATATATTGTGCATTGCGTAGTCTCGTACCATCTGTAATTTTTCATATGGAATTCTGCAACTCTTCCATTAAGTTTTTTCTTAACATCCAAGGCATTTATGATATGCAGAAAAACCCAGTGTCCGTCGCTTTCGCTCAGGAAAGCATCTTGTCCTTTTTTGTCTTTTAAGTAATATTCCCGCCAGAAAACAGTGCTTCCATATTTTCGGATGATGATACCGGTTACGATATATTCTGTACCGTTTATGTTTCCTTTTTGCCCGACTTCCAGAACTACATTTTCGATGGGCTTTTTAACAACTTTTGTGGAAAAATTTTTGGGAATATCAATGAGATTTGAACACGATCTGCAGATATATTCACTGATATTAAACTCTGCATCAGTCTTATTCTCTGTTTTACATACGGGACAAATGTAATGCATGCTTATCTGTAAATTTTGTGTTTCTGAATGGTTTTAGCTTTAAAATACTGTATGGTTTCCTCTGCAATTTTTTCTACTTTTTCTGTATTATCCTGTAAATAATTACAGAGAAAAACATCGAAGGTAAGCTGCCTGAACTCGGGCCAGGTGTGAATGCAAAGGTGAGATTCTTTAAGACAGACCGCAGTGGTGAAGCTCTGGTTTTCAAAAACATGACTGGTAATCCCTACTACCTCAACATCTTTTGTTGAGAGTATATTTCGGGTAAATTCGATGAAACCCTCACTGTCTAATAATAAAGCTTCTGACTCTGTTTCCAAAGTCAGAAGAATATGTAGGCCTTTGCTGGTTAATGATTCCAATTCATTATATTTTCAGCAAATATATTATTTTTTCGGTAAGAAAACTTCCGCAAGCATGCAACGTGCACTCCCTCCGCCGTTTACTTCAATGGTATTCAGGTCTGAGTAAATAATTTCACAATATTTTGCAATCGCCGCAACCTGGTTCTCATCTAAGGATTTATAAGCGGTTTCACTCATCACCAAAAATTTCTGCCCTTCTTTATTATTTACCTGAAGCATATTTCCGGCAAACTGCTGCATCTGCTCTTCAGAAATTTCAATAATTTCTTTTCCTGAATTTTTAATGGTTTCAATGACTTTGCTTCTTTCCAGTTCATCATCGATACAATCCAGACAGATTACTACAAATTTATCTGCTACACACATCATCACATTGGTGTGGTAAATCGGAAGTCTTTCTTCTCCGACAGTTTGAAATGAATGGAAAACAATCGGCGTAAAACCGTACTTCTCACAAAATTCTCTGAAAAGGTTTTCGTCCAGCCTTAATGAAACCGAGCCGTATGCAATCTTATTATCATGATCAAAGATCATGCTTCCTGTTCCTTCCAGGTAATGCCCCTGCGTTTCCGGAAAAGACCAGTCATCTATTTCAGAAACTTCAAATCCCTGTTCTTTGATGGTTTCAATAATATCATCTCTTCTTTCCACTCTGCGGTTGGACGCAAACATGGGATATAACACCACTTTTCCGTCTTTATGGAAACTTACCCAGTTATTGGGAAAAATGGAATCCGGAGTATGTGGATCCAATGTATCTTTTATGGTGATGACATTGATTCCTTTGCTTCGTAATTTTTCAACAAAAGCTTTGAATTCCGATAAGGCTTTAAACTGAGTGTCAAAACCTTTCTGCTCAACCTGAAAATAATTGTTTTTTGCCGTTTCTGCATTAAATCCAAATGCTATCGGCTCTATCATTAATACGGTATCTGTTGTCTGCATAGTTTGTGTTGGAGGGTTTGTTGTGTTTGAGAGTCGGAGTGGTTTAGTGTTTAGTGTTTTAGTGTTTTAGTGTTTTAGTGTTTTAGTGAAAGTTATTTTTTATTCTTTATCTGTTGAAGAAAATGCACTCCAAGTTTGTGACTGACTCATCATATTCACTAACATCCCAATTATTTGGTTGTACTGATTGTTTAAGATTTTAAATTGTTCTTCATTAATATACTCACAACTTCTTGCAAATTGCAGCCATGTTTGGGTTTCTCTAGCTTCGCCTTCAGAATCTGTAAGTTTTGAAATAAAAGATTTCTCATATTTTCTTTTCCCCCAGGCTTCACTAATATTGGCTGAAACTGAGCGTGAGGATCTTCGTATTTGATCTGTAAGAGAATAACGTTCTTCTGTAGGGAAAATTTTTGAAAGCTGATAGATTTCCATTGCTGTATCAAAAGACTTCTGATAAACCCGCAAATCCTGATGAAATTTTATAGTCGGCATAATCATTTGTATTTAAGTTTAAAAATATAAACTTTTTAAATAAAAACAAATACACTCATACTCTAAAGCCCTCAGACTCTCCCACTCTCCTACTCTCTCACAAGTGGCATTGTAGAACATCTCAGCAATCCTCCCATTTTGGAAATTTCTCTGTACGGAATTTCTTCTACCATCATCCCCCATTCATCTCTCAGGTGGTTGTTCATTCTGGTGAAAGTTTTGTCTGAAACCACGACTTCCGGAGAGATGGAAAAAATATTCGGGAACATTTCAAACATTTCTTCCGCCGTTACATGGAAACAGTTTTCTTCCCCAAAAATATCGATGATGAGGCGATAATCGCTTTCATCCACAAAACCATCTTTATAAATGATGCATTTGTCTTTACCGATTGGGTTGAAAGTACAATCCAGATGCAGAATACCTTCATATGGGATCTTGTCGTTTTTCTTTAATTCAAGATCGATAATTCTTTTTTTAGGAAAATACTCTTTCAGTATTTCTATGGCATATTCGTTGGTTCTCGCGGTCTTATAACTTCTGTAATCTTCACTGAAACAGGTCCCAATAAACAGGAAATCGTCCCAGACAATTACGTCGCCTCCTTCAATATGTGCTGTTTCCGGGAGGTTGATAATTTTTCTCCATTCTACTTTTTCAAAAATATTTCTGTAAGCTCCCTGCTCATCGGCTCTGTCGGCAATTACATTGGAGATGATCATCTTATCATCAATAACAAAAGCGACATCTCTTGCGAAGACCTGGTTGTAATCTTCGATAATGCTCGGACGCAGGACTTCTACCTCATACTTCTTCAATACGGCTTCGAATGCATTCATTTCACTGATGATGTCTGCTTCTTTCGGGTAAATGTTGTTTTGTATGGAGTAATAGGACTTGGCATCATAACTTTCCTCAAGTGTCGGAATGCCTCCCATGGAATTCGGCTGTCCCAGAACCACTGATTTCAGCCTTCCTGTTTCATTTTTTATATTTAGTTTCATAAAGATTTATGCAATGCTACAAATATAAGTAAAGGCCTGAATCTGGGAAACTTTTAAGGCAGTTTTAGATGCAGGCTGCAATATAAATCTGAAAAACATTCTTATGGCAGTTTTTTACTCGAGTCAATTGATAGACTGAAACAATTGATCGCTTACCGCAGGTATTTTTACAGATATTTTTTTAATTGAATTTTTTTAAAATCATTATTATAAAATTCATATATTAGTGATATATAATTCAACTTAAGTTATTAAAAGTCAACCCACAAAATCATTAGATTATGAAAACTAAAAATTCAGTACTGAAAAATGCTCTAAAACTCGACAGAGAAGAACAGAAATCCATTTTCGGAGGAGCGTCTGCGGCGAGACGCTGCTGTGAATTTGATTATGAGACAGGAGTATGCACACTCTGGACCTGCGACAGATGCCAATGTCCATAAATAAAAACTCAGAACCTGCTTTACGGCAGGTTTGTTTTTATATTGTATTTTCGCAACATACGAATACAAAATGGAAAAATCTGACAAATCAATTCATAATATCTGC
This sequence comes from uncultured Chryseobacterium sp., assembly GCA_913778275.1. Next base: position 10,749 of record CAJYWN010000022.1, on the reverse strand, counting down.
ATCGCAAAAATTAAGCGGAGTACGATGAAGCCCTATGATTTCAAATGGACAAAATTTTACGAAAATAATTCTAAAAATTTATTTAAACATTATCCTTTTGAGTTAGATATTGAAGAGTTGGTTATCTCCTCAACTATTATCGATTCACAAAATTTCAGCATCTTAACCACTCAAAAATTAATTACTCTTGAAAATGGAATTTTCTTTTCGGGAAGTCTGATAAATACAAAAGATAAATTTTACGGAGAATTTAAAAGTGAAAGGGAAAAGCTTACCTTCGGCTCGGTAGAATTGGAAAATGGTACTACTTTAAAATACTTTATTGAGACAGGAAAAGCATCCATGGTAATGATTCATGGTGTAAGGACAGCAATAAGCATTCAGCATATTCCCGAAGCCAGTATTATAAAAGCCACCAGAATATTAAACAGGAAGTCAGGGTAATTATTTTTCTGCTTTTAATACTTTAAATGCATACCAAACTGTAATTAAACTCATCATCAACTGTCCCGGAACAAATGTTCTCCTGAAAAGCATACTGAAGTCATTTGCTCTTTTATAGATCAAGGGAACCCACCTTTCTTCGGTTTCGTAAAAGTAGAGGTAATAAACGGTTCCGATTCTGAAAGTTAAAAGAGCAATACTTATGAAAAAGAGCATTTTTAAAGACTGTCTGGTTGACACAAGAATAATCAGACTAAAAGCACACAGGAAACATATAAACATCTCCATCTGGTAGAAGATAACATTTACCAGACTGTAGGTGGGCGAATAATCTGCCGGTTCGGAATGCAGCATTTCAAGAAAATCGAATGTCTCCACCATGAGGAAAAGCCCGTAAACCATGTACAGAACAATATTAATCCTCATTGTATTTTTTAATGAATTTAATTTATCATTTTCCATATTTTAAGTTAAAAAAATTCTATTAATAAAAAAATCCCAAAGCAAGCTTTGGGACTGATTTATTATAAGATAAGATATTATCTGTTTACCATATCGATGTAATCTCTCTTCTGAGCACCTTGATACACCTGTCTTGGTCTTCCGATCGGATCTCCTTTTATTCTCATTTCTTTCCACTGAGAAATCCATCCCGGAAGTCTTCCTAATGCGAACATTACCGTGAACATTTCCGTAGGAATTCCTAATGCTCTGTAGATGATCCCTGAATAGAAATCTACATTCGGATACAGTTTTCTTTCTACGAAGTACTCGTCTTCCAAAGCAACTCTTTCTAACTGCATAGCGATATCCAATGCTTTATCCTGGATACCTAACGCGTTAAGGATATCGTCTGCCGCTTTTTTAATAATTTTCGCTCTTGGGTCAAAGTTTTTATACACTCTGTGTCCGAAGCCCATTAAACGGAAACTGTCGTTTTTATCTTTAGCTTTAGCAACCCATTTGTTTACATCGCCACCATCCTTTTCGATAAGCTCAAGCATTTCGATTACGGCCTGGTTTGCTCCACCGTGAAGCGGCCCCCAAAGTGCAGAAACCCCTGCTGAGATTGAGGCGAAAAGACCTGTATGAGCAGATCCTACCATTCTTACGGTAGAAGTAGAACAGTTTTGCTCATGATCTGCGTGAAGGATTAATAATTTGTCTAAAGCCTGCACTACTACAGGATCGATTTCAAACTCCTGATTTGGCATTCTGAAGGTCATTTTGTAGAAGTTTTCTACATAATTCAGGCTGTTGTCTCCGTGATTAAGCGGCAGTCCCTGAGTTTTTCTGTACGTCCATGCGCAAAGGTGAGAGAATTTTGCAATCAGTAATTCTGCGGCATGATCCATTTCTTCTTTAGAATTTACATTAACAGCTTTTGGATTGAAGGCCGTTAAAGCAGAAGTTAAGGAAGAAAGAACGCCCATAGGGTGAGCAGAACGAGGGAAAGCATCGATGATTTTTTTCATCTCCTCTGCTACGAAATTATATTTTTTAATGTTTGATTCGAAAGAATTGTACTGATTCTGAGTAGGAAGCTCACCGTGCAGTAAAAGGTACATTACTTCTGTGAAGTTGGATTTATCGGCAATCTGCTCGATTGGATATCCTCTGTAGAATAATTCTCCTTTATCTCCGTCTAAGTAAGTGATGTCACTAAGTGTCGCCCCGGTATTCTTATACCCTAAATCAAGTGTGATCAGACCTGTCTGGTCTCTTAATTTTGAAATATCGATTCCTCTGTCTCCGATAGTACTATCCACAATTGGATATTCATACGAATTACCGTCGTAATTCAATATTACTTTGTTGTCTGACATTATTTATTTTTTTTCTAAATATACTACTTATTACAAAACACGGCAAACTAAAAATTTCGCTTGCCGTTATTTATAATTTCGATTAATTATCTTTTGATTTTAAAAGCATCCAATCCAGGGAACACTGCAGTTTCGCCAAGTGCTTCTTCAATTCTCAGAAGCTGGTTGTATTTTGCCATTCTGTCTGATCTTGAAGCAGATCCTGTTTTAATCTGTCCGCAGTTCATAGCTACTGCAAGATCTGCGATGGTAGAATCTTCTGTTTCTCCTGATCTGTGAGACATTACGGATGTAAATCTGTTGTTCTGCGCCATTTGTACAGCTGCCATTGTTTCAGACAGGGAACCGATCTGGTTTACTTTTACCAAAATTGAGTTGGCGATACCTTCTTTAACTCCTCTCGACAACCTTTCAACGTTGGTTACGAATAAATCATCACCAACAAGCTGTACTCTGTCGCCGATTTTATCTGTTAACATTTTCCAGCCTTCCCAGTCGTTTTCCTGCATACCGTCTTCGATAGAGATGATCGGGTATTTTGCTGCTAATTCAGCAAGGTAAGAAACCTGCTCACTGCTTGAAAACTGCGCAGCATCCGGAGTCTGGAATTTTCTGTAATCGTAGATTCCGTCTTTATAGAATTCTGAAGCAGCGCAGTCAAGTGCCAACATAATGTCGTCACCAGGCTTATACCCTGCTTTTTCGATAGCCTGAAGTAAGGTATCAAGAGCGTCTTCAGTTCCGGAGAATGTGGGTGCAAAACCACCTTCATCACCTACAGCTGTGGAAAGCCCTCTTGAATGAAGTATTGATTTAAGGTTATGGAAAATTTCAGTTCCTTTTCTTAATGCGTGGGAGAAAGAATCTGCTTTCACCGGCATAATCATAAATTCCTGGAATGCGATGGGTGCATCTGAGTGAGAACCGCCATTGATCACGTTCATCATCGGAACAGGAAGGGTATTGGCATTTACGCCGCCTACATATTTATATAAAGGCATTTTCAGCTCTGCCGCCGCCGCTTTAGCCGCCGCTAAGGATACCCCCAGAATAGCGTTCGCCCCTAAGTTTCCTTTATTGTTTGTTCCATCAAGATCAATCATAATCTGGTCGATAAGATTTTGATCATATACGGGAAGTCCTACCAGTTCCGGTGCGATTACTTCTCTTACATTCTCAACAGCTTTAAGAACACCTTTCCCCATATATTCTGAACCGCCATCACGCAATTCCACTGCCTCATGTTCTCCTGTAGATGCCCCCGAAGGTACTGCTGCACGACCCATGGCGCCGCTTTCTGTAAATACATCTACTTCTACTGTAGGATTTCCTCTTGAATCTAAAATTTGTCTCGCTTCTATGTAAGAAATGTAACTCATTGTTCGTTTTTTTATAGTTCAGACAAATTTAATCAATTTTTAACTTTTTAAAGCAGATGTGTGGTAATTTATACGTTTATTCAGAGTTAAATTTTAGTTAATTTTAAAGCAATAAGACTGTTTGATAGAATAAAAAAGATACAGGCTTTAACTTATATATCTTATTCATTTTTTATAGCTTCAAGATTGAGGCTGATATTTAGAAACCCAAAAAGATTATTGTTCTCAATATCATATTTCAATACTAAAGGGATCCAAAGATTCTTTAAAACTTTTATTCTTAGATCAGCATTTGCCAGGAACTGGTTGTTTTTTTCATCCTCCATTAATCCGGAGAATATTCTTTTATATTCAAAATTAGGCTTAAATTCTATTAGGGATTTTTCTCCTTTTTTAAGTATTGAAATGTTTAACCCCAGCTGGGATGAAAATTCTTTCCTCTTAATCACTGATATTGCCAAACTATCTTTCGCTTTAAACTGGCTTCTGAAATCAATTTCCAATTTATTCCCTTTTTTAGTTAGTCCCTGCAGATATACTAAATTGGCATTATATTCATCCAAAAACTTAGCATCTTTTCTAAAGTTGCTATGAAAGCCGACCGTAAGTAAAGGACGCATTCTTATTGCTTCAATTTCGTCATTGAATTGTTTTTCAAATGTTTTTGACATTTTCGTATAATTTTCCGGTAAAGTATTTAAAAATGCTTCAGGAAAATTTTCGCGAGGGACATATTGCCCTTTCTCTAATGCATCATTGATAATTTGTTTTAATTTTACAAATTCATTTTCATCATGAGTTTGACTGTAGGCCTGTAATTTATCAATCAATATAGAGCTTTGGGACTGGAAAAGGTCTTCAAGTTCTTTTGATGCCCTGGCTACACTAAGGTCCCGTTTGTTGATAATTGCCCAATCAAAACCATATTCAAAACCTTCAAACTTATAGTCATTATCAAGATTTAGTCCTATTACAATCTGAAAATTCCTGCTAAAAGTTTCTTTTGTGTAATTGTAATCTACGAGCAAAGTGCTGTCTGCCTTAGATTTTATTGAAAAAATACTCGCCTTATACTGGAAAGATTTTTTATCACCTGTAAGATCTTTAACAGCAGCCTGCATAAAATCTGTCATGACATCTTTCCAGTTTCCTGTTTTTGTTTCCTGTATTCTTTTGTAAACCCCGGCTGAATTTATTGTTTTCTCATTGAGTTTAATATCCTGAGCTGTAAGTATGGTGAGGTTTTGAAGAAGAATTATGAAAAATATTTTATAGATTAAATTTTTCATGGTCTTAATTTGTATTAAATGAATAAGTTACCAGGTATGCTTTTCCGGTCTTGGTAGCCGGGTTTTTATCAGATGTCGGATCAAAAGTAAAATCATCACAATCCAGCAGTTTGATAACTGTTTTTTTATTATCCGAAATGGGATTTGATCCAATTATATAAAGATCATACTCTGTTTTATCTTCCAAATTGAATTTGTATGAAAAAGATGCGTCTTTTGTCATTTCAATCATCGGAACTGTACTTCCTTTTTTAAAGATCTTACAAACAATTCCTAAAATTGAAGTTCCGCCTGTTACAGTGAGGTTTAATGTTAATGGTTTCATAGATTCCTATATTATTTAGAATTATTGGGCGAAGGTGCCAGCAGGCCTGCAAGGGCACCTATTGCTCCGGACGAAATTGCTGTGAAAATTGTAATGATCTGAGGGTTGAAATCATCTTTTGCTACGCTCATTGTCATTATAGTAAGCGTGACTATAATTGAAAAAATTGCTAATCCAAGAGAAATAACAATGATTCTGTAAATCCAGGGATCGGTATCTTTCGGGTTTGCAATTACAAGATTTTCTGCTGCTTTCACAGGATCAGTCTTAAATTCTTCCTGAAGTGCCGGATTATTGTTTAATGCTGCTTTAAAATCTTCAAAGGTGTTGTCAATTGTTGTTTTCATGATTAATTTTTGTTTTGGTTATATCAAATTTAGTAGTAAAAATCTTATAAAAGAATTACACAAAAGAATAATTTTCAAGGATTTACATCAAGTTTAAAAAGAATATGCATTCCGTTTTCCGTTGTAAATTCGCAGTGGCCGTTTTGTTCCTGCATCCTGCGCTTCATATTGCGAAGGCCATTTCCTTCAGGATTTCCCGGTTTGATTCCGATTCCGTTGTCGGAGACTTTCATGATAAATTCGTGATCTTTCTGCGTAAATAATAATTTGATCTGACTAGAACTGCTGTGCTTGTAAGCATTATTAAGCGCCTCTTTTAGGCATAAAAACAAATTGCGTCTCTGTTCCGTAGATATGACGGTTTCGAAAATTAAATCTTCATCCTCAATGACAAGCTGAATGGTTGTTTTTTTGAGAAAGTTCTGTGCGTATGTTTTAGCATAATCAACAAAGCTTCCCAGCGTATCATTCCCCGAATTCAGGCTCCAGAGCATTTCTCTCATAGAAAGGTTCATTTCCTCTGAGGTTTTGAGAAGCTCTTCGATGTCACTTTTTAATTCCTCGTCTTCGGCTTTTTGTTTTAAAAATTCAGCCTGCAATTTTAATGCAGAAATTCCTGCTCCGAGATCGTCATGCATATCGTGGGAAATCCTTTCTCTTTCTTTTTCGATGAGTTTCTGTTTTTCCAGTTCTTTCTGGAGGAGCTGGTTTTGGTATTCGGATTCTTTGAGCTGTTGTTCGCGCAGGTGAAGCAGCTGTCTTTTATTGTACATTAAAATAACAACAATAATGAAGATTACAAAAATCATCATTATCCCGATAGCAATGATATAAGCAAGCTTTATATCGTCTTCAATGTGGTTCATGGCTCATTTTTTTATATTGTATAAGTGAAATATAAAACATCATATACATTCCTATATTGATGAAATTTTGTCCGACTTTCAGAAAGTCTAAAAACTCTTCATCTTCCTGGGCAAAATAAAACATAGGTGTGACCCTAAAAAGAAAAAAACAACTCCACATCAGCAAAGCTGTAGATACCCAGAATGCAGGATCATGGGTAATTTTGCGCTGGTCAAAAAAAGAAATTTTATGAAAAAACCACAGCAGTGAGATCATAATGTAAAAAAGGGTAATGATGATTCCGATTTTATTATCGAATTCTTCACCCGTAAAATCAGTATTGATGAAGATATATCCCAATGACAGAATTGATGCTATCACCAGTATTTTCTTTGCGTTTCCCGAAAATAATTTTAAGAAAAATATCGAAAAATACAATATGCAAAATATGAAATAAAGATTGTACTGTAAGCCGACCTTGATATCCGGATTTATTATATTTCTTATAAATGACACGGATTCATTAATGAAAGTAACGAGTAAGTACAGGAAGAGATAATTCTGGGAAGAAAAAGAATATCTTCTACCCAGAATGTATGCTTGCATAAGCGTAACGAGTAATACGAATTTATATACAAGTCCGATGAGCATTTTACTATGGCTTTAAATCTCCCGCGTCGTAACCGAGATCACTTGTCCCGTCGCTGTATAAGGCATGAACAGCAAAGGAAATACGGTCATATTTACTAGCATACCTGTTGTATTCATTGCCATTACTGTCGTTGGCCTGGCAGAAATAGATCATTGTGAATTCCAGCTGTGAAATTTTCTTAGTTTGTGCTATATTAAAATAGTTTTCTATTTCAGAAACTGTATATAATATGCATTCGGTGGCCTTTTTGTTGTTGAATCCTGTTTGTGTTGCTAATGAAGTTTGATATTGCTTAATTTTTTGCTGAAGTTGCTGATCACCTTGAAACTTATTATTTGCTAAAACAAATTGGTCATCAGAACTGATATCTGTGTAATCATCATTATTTGAGAAAGCCAATCCCAGATTCATTTTAGAATTTGCAGAATCCTGAATAAAGTAAAATTTTGCCCATTTGTAGTGGTTATGATTTTCTACCAACTCTTTGAAAGCCGGATAATCTAAAGTAAATGCCTTAAGCAGATTGGGATGTATTGATGCGACTTGGTTAAACTTTCTTGTATATTGCCCCTCAATATAAGCAGGGATGTATTCTTTAAAAATTGCTGGGTTATCCACATTTGATTTCGCTGTATCGGTAGCTACAGAACTAACACTATCACTGGTTTCCGTTGTGGGTTCTCCTTTTTTACAGCTCAATAATGCTATACTAAGTAATATTGCAGTGGCCAATGATTTCAAACTTTTCATAATTATTAGTTTTTAAAATGGTTAAATTTATTAATAGCCTCCACTTTGTTATTGACGTGGAGTTTTCTGTAAATATTTCCTACATGCTTTTTCACCGTATCAATACTGATGAACTTTTTTCCAGCGATTTCTTTGTATAGCAAACCCTGAGACAGCAGTTCCAGAATCTCTTTTTCTCTTTCCGTTAATTCGTCAAAACCTTTAATTTCGGGAAGTTTTCTTTCGAAATGGCTTAATACTTTTCTGGCGATGGAAAAGCTCATTGGAGCACCGCCATTATATACATCGCGGATTGAGGAAAGGATTTTGTCCATACTTTCGCCTTTTACAAGATATCCCATTGCGCCGGCCTTAAGAGAATTGAAAACTTTCTCATCATCTTCAAAGCTGGTACACATGATAAACTGTGTATCAGGGAGTTCTTTTTTTAGCTGTTCGATGATTTCAATACCCAGCATATCCTGCAGCTGAATATCCATCATTACGACATCCGGAGAAATATTTGAGAGATTGTTTAGAGCATCAATGCCATCGAAAAACTGGGCAATCACTTCCATATCATCCTGATAGTTGATGATTTTTTTTAATGCATTGTTGTAGTTTTTTTCGTCTTCTACGATGGCTATGGTTATGCTCATGTTGATAATGTATATAGTACAAATTTCACCAGAAAACTACAATAAGTCAATTACTCTTTCGGGTAATTTTAAAGTTTGAGTTCTATTCTGTTGGTTTAGTTTTTGTTTTTATTAAATTTAGCAAAAAAAATAATATTCTTTAACATATTTAACAATCAATACATTAAAAAAAATTAACATCATGAAAAAGGGAATTTTCGCAGCGGCAGCAATAACTGTATTTTTATTTACAGGCTGCAAAAAAAGTGAAAACGGGAATAAGAGTGTACTACAATCAGACAGGTCAGGAGTAATATTGGCGGATAACGGCAAAGTAGATTCCACTATTCATTATGAAACAGATATCAACGGGAAAAAGTACGTAAAAACAGATTATGTTTACAAAGCGACAGATGGAAGCCTGGCCAAAGTAGTTTTTAATTATGATGAGAAAACAATAAGCGTGCGGAGCAACAATAAAACATTTATTCTTAATAAAGTTGAATCGAAGGGTAACGAAACAGTATATGAGAAGATGGATATGAAGGCTACTGTAAAAGGAGACAGCCTGATTCTTGATCAGGGCAACAATATCATTGAGCTGGTAAAAACGAAAATTTAGGCAATAAAAAAACCGTTCAGAATCTGAACGGTTTTTCTGTATCTGAAATGAATATTATTCTTCAGTTTTTTCTTCTGTAGAATCTGCAGCTTCAGCAGTTGGCTCAGCAGCTTTTTCTTCTACAACAGGAGCTTCAGCTACTACAGCTTCTTTCTTAGCTGTTGCAGACCTTCTGCTTCTTCTTGTTGTTTTCTTCTCTTCAGCATTAGGGTTGTAAAGCTCATTGAAGTCTACCAATTCGATAAGAGCAGTATCGGCAGCATCACCAGGTCTGAAACCAGTTTTGATGATTCTTGTGTACCCACCGTTTCTCTCAGCGATTTTAGGTGCTACAGTTCTGAACAATTCAGCAACTGCTTCTTTATTTTGAAGATATGAAAAAACAATTCTTCTATTGTGTGTAGTATCTTCTTTTGCTTTTGTTAATAGAGGTTCAACATATACTCTTAAAGCTTTTGCTTTAGCAACAGTAGTGTTGATTCTTTTATGCTCAATTAGAGAACAAGCCATATTAGAAAGTAAAGCACTTCTGTGAGAAGCTGTTCTTCCTAAGTGATTGAATTTTTTACCGTGTCTCATTATTAATTATTTATCAGCGTCTAACTTATATTTTGCAACGTCGAAACCGAAGTTAAGACCTTTTGAATGCACTAATTCTTCTAGTTCTGTCAAAGATTTTTTACCAAAATTTCTGAATTTCATCAAATCAGACTTACTGTAAGAAACCAATTCTCCAAGAGTTTCTACTTCAGCCGCCTTCAGACAGTTAAGGGCTCTTACGGAAAGATCCATATCTGCTAATTTAGACTTAAGGAGTTGTCTTGTATGAAGAGTTTCCTCGTCATATTGGATAGATGCTTTCACTGCTTCAGTTTCAAGCGTGATTCTCTCATCAGAGAATAGCATGAAGTGATAAATTAATATCTTGGAAGCTTCTGTTAAAGCATTCTGAGGACTGATAGATCCGTCAGTTTCTATATCTAATACAAGTTTTTCGTAGTCTGTTTTTTGCTCTACACGATAATTTTCAATGCTATACTGTACTTTCTTGATAGGCGTGAAAATAGAGTCGATTGCAATAGTACCTACCGGTGCATTGTTTGACTTATTTTGTTCGGAAGGAACGTATCCTCTACCTTTTTCAATATTGAAAGTAATTTCGAAAGTTACATCACTGTTTAGGTTACAGATCACCAAATCCGGGTTAAGAACCTCAAATCCGTTGATTGATTTGCCTAAATCACCAGCAGTAATAACCGTCTGACCTGATACTTTGGCATTAACCTGCTCATTAGACTGGTTTTCTGCCGTAGCTTTTAATCTTACCTGCTTAAGGTTAAGAATAATTTCGGTAACATCTTCGATTACTCCTGGAATAGTTGAAAATTCGTGCTCTACACCTTCTATTTTGATAGATGAAATAGCATAACCTTCCAGAGAAGAAAGCAACACTCTTCTCAAAGCATTACCGATTGTAAGCCCGAAACCTGGTTCTAGTGGTCTGAATTCAAATTGACCTCTAAATTCATCAGAGTTAAGTAAAATTACTTTATCGGGTTTTATGAATTGTAAAATTGCCATATTATTGGGTTGAGCAAAAATTTGATTAAAAAATTATTTAGAGTAAAGTTCGACGATAAGCTGTTCCTTGA
>CAJYWN010000021.1 GCA_913778275.1 uncultured Chryseobacterium sp. | reverse complement strand
TTACCGTTATGACTTCTCCCTAGCCTCGATAGAAGCGGTTACCCCACAGCAGCCCCGGAAAGAAAGGACCTTACGCACCGGAAAACACAGGCGCGAGGAGTAATAGCGGATAGCGAGAGAAAGCTCCATCGGAAAAAATTTCGGCTGTTATAATGCTGTTACCGTAAATACAATTCTGCTGCTGTAACTTGCTGCTGGGATCGTTACAGACACACCACTCAATTGTAACTGTACAGGGATATTCGAATAGGAGGCGAGAGCAACAACTGCCTGAATCTGAAAAAAGTCGACATCCGTGGTGGGTATGGTAATGTAAGAGGTACCTCCGGATATTGAACAAGCCACACATGTTGTTGTTCCTGTTCCGGTACGTCTTGCCTGAAGAATAAGACTGTTGTTCCACGTAGGATTGGCTTCATAGCGCATTGTAACTTTCCCGCTTGCAAGTAAAAGAGGAATGCTGGCGTTAAGTAATATTTGGCTGGAAGAGCTTTCATATGTTCCCGAGTAGTTGCTTCCCGCTTCAGTAATTGAAGGTATCGTGGGTGCCCAGTTGGTGCCTCCTACGGTGAGTGTTCTCTGAGATTTAAAGTGGATACTGATGAATAAAAAAAATAGCACAATATTTTTCATATTGAATTTCGGTTAAATAAAAAGTTATACAATTATTTCATTCTGTTATTGTATAGGTTATGACAATAGGCGCACCGGTACCTGCTGAAAGATTGGCATACATATTTGTTGAAAGCGTAATTGTTACTCTATGTCCGCTGTTTGTTCCGCTTCCCGTATAAGCTCCTCCGATCCCGCTGATTAGTGTTTGTGGCACAGTAGACAATGTAATTTGTCCCGAAGATATTCCTAAGGTACCTCCGCCGGTTGTGGAAGCTGCGGCCTGAACTTTCATATCAATTCCTGGATACGTTTGGTTAACAGAAACCGTTATTCTCCTTGAAATTCCCCCGGAAGCAATGGCAGAAGTGTAATTGATCCATTTTGATGTATTGGCAGAAGGTGCTATTAGAGATCTTCCGGCTTCAGTAGGAGCCGTAAAATTTAATGTTACAGCTCCTGATGGTTCTACATCCATTAGTGTGACTACCGGCAGTGTAAAGTTAACGGTGCTGCTTCCTGTAGTTTGAGAAAATATCTTACAGGATAATGCTAGGCAAAATACATAAATAAACCTGATACAATTCATTTTTGTTTTTTCATTTCATTATAAGTTACTTTGATGGGATCCTGCTGGTACTTAATTTCGGACTGTTGCTTAATGACCTCAATGGTTAAATTCTTATTTTCTGAAGGATGTAGTGAAAAACGGTATTGATCTATAGGAATTTTGTATTTTTTATCAAGGCCATTCCTGAATATCTTTAACTGCCATTCTCCGGGCCGGAGATAAGTAAAATCAAACGTTTCTCCGATCACGGCGATCTTTCGGTATACCTGATCTCCATTGGTAGCTTCGATAATAATACTTTCTTTTTTCTTTTTTTCAGTTTTAGCAGGAAAATGAGCAAAGCTTTTCTGTTCATCAAGCTGGGTAAAATGAATGGTTCCCTGAATACCTGCTGCACTTGTAAGGGCAAAATTATAGATGTTTTCTTTATTGGTAAGGTTTAACGATACCGGAATACTGGTCATCGGAATATCATTAATAGCCGTTGTTGACCGGTCAATTTCCAATACATAATTACCCGGAACAATATTTTTAAATGAAAAATTACCGTTTGTGTCCGTAACAGATAGATGATTCCCTAAGGTGAGCCGGATGCCTTCCACTGTTTTCACACCCAGATTTTCAATATTTCCGGAAAGGCTAATGTATTCTGCTGTTTTTTGTACCGGGATATTCATCTGTAGGGTATAACGAAGTGCAAACAGAAAGTCTTTATTTCCGATTTCACCGCGTTGTAGTGTGTATCTTCCGGAAATATCAATAGCATGACCCGGAAAAACTTGTTGATGAAATAAAATCTCAAAGAGATTTCGATCTGTATAATAATCTTCAGGCATATAATTGTTCTGATAAAAAATACTGAAATTGGTTTGTTCGGAGATTCTGCTTATAATTCTGGCACCGTAATAAAACTGTTTTTGATTTTCGAGCTGATATCTGGCAGTATTCGCATAGCTTCCATATATATTAAATGACGTCTTAAACTTTTCGAAACTAATATTGACAGTATAAAAATTTGAGTTTCCCGAATAGTCTGTCAGATAATTATCGGTTTTCCCAAATTGTCCTTCTAAATTGAACTGAAAAAGACCTACTAGCTGATCAATACTGATTCTTAAAAATCTTTCTTTATAGTCAAACTCTCTGGGCATGAGCCTATCCTGATAACGCTGAAAGCCATTGTAGACTGTTAATGATCCGCTTTTTAAATATTTATACTGAATACCATACTGTAAAAATCTACGATAAGGAGCCGCAAGAAAAAGTGTGTCACGTTGAAAATTTCTTGCATCCTGAATAAAGGTAGCCGTTAAATTTACTTTTTTTAAAAGTTTATACTGCATATTTCCATTGATGGTACTGGTATTATTGAAATATCCTGCAAATTGAGGCCCTGCTTTCATGTGCATAATATTTGCATTGAATTTCTCGAAATGGGCAATTGCTTGAATCGTATATCCATAATCTTCCGTTTTTCCTGCTTTACTGTAGGCCGCTTCTGATAATACTTCAAGATTTTTACTCAGTCTGAACTTCCCTGTAAGGTATGGTAAATGTGCTTCAGCATCTAATCTGAAATTTGAAAAACTTAACCCTGTATTTTCCATTCTTGGAATTTTATATAAGTAGCCGGCACTTATTTCCGATTCATTTGAAATTTTAAATCTAGAATAGAGGTTAAACTCATCTTTAATGTCTCTGAAAAACCGTGGATGGTTGTAAAATCCGCCAAAACTTACTCTTTTCAAATTGATTCTTACTTCTGCACCCCGTCCGTATCTGGCAAATTCCGTAAGAAATGAGGAAGAATAATTTTTGTCCCCTACGTGAATGAAGATATTGTTCCGCTTGTAATTTAAAAAGTACTCTTCATATTGGGTAAAAGAATTAAATTCTACCGGATTTTTAGTGAGCACTCTAAATTCAAGAAGATTCTTATTGTCTTTATCCAGGCTTCCTTTCCCATATAATTCTCCCTGTAGTCCGTCACTGTATTCACCGCGATTTTTCATTCCGATCCATGATACGGAGGCTGCAACCGGAATTCTATGAAACAGATGATCTTCTGCAGGCTTAACGGAAATAATTTTAACGCTGCCATAAGCGGTCTGTGCTTCCGAAGGATTTTCGAAAGGATAAAGGGAAAGGCTTATGTTCTTATATTCATTTTGAACCAATTTAGGATCTGTTGCTTTAGAGATTTTTATGATCCTGGTTTCCCCGGGAGGCAATGATAATCGTGCATTCTCGCTAATTACCGCATTCTTGCTTTCCAAAATTAAATTCTCTACAACATTTCCATTGTTTTTCAGTACAAAATTACCTTTGATAACCTCTCCGGCTTTTACAAACTCAGGAAAGTCTAATGCAGCCAATTCGATCGTTCTGTAAGAAGAAACAGAAAATTGCAGTCTTTGACTTAATTCTTCACCTGTCTTTCTTTCTGTTCCTTTCAATGTCACCACATATTTTCCCGGAGGAGTCTCCGGTGCTATTTTTAAAGGGACGATATAAACATTATTTTCTTGAGAAGTTATTTTTAAATCTCCCTTTTCAAGGATGGGTACAATATAAGAAGAGCTGGTTTCTATCCGGATATCATATATCTTGTCTTCGTTAGTTGTGTTTTCCGCAACAAATGAAACAGAAGTAGATGTTCCCGGCTTCAGACTGTCATTTGAGAGACCTTTTTTCTGAGCAAAAATGAGCATTGGGAACATTACCATTATTAAATATTGAAACCCGTTTTTAATCATCCTTTACTTCTAATTCTATGTTGAGAGCAAAAGAGTTTTCATTTTCGTCGGTGGCAATTAGTACCGCATTATATCGGGCGGGAGATAATTTACCAAGATCAATAGGAAAAGATTTCGAGGTTTTCGGCAGCAATCCCATGGTCTGGCTGGAAAAACCTCCCGCTTTCTGTCCACTTTTTTTATTGTAGATTTCTATACTTACTACAGGCTTGCAATATAAAGTTCCATTATTGGCAAGGGCAACTTTTAAAATCTGTTTACTATCTTCCTTCATTATTTTTATTCCGTCAAATTTTAAAGCAGGTTTTGCGTCCTCAGTATTGAGATCTGTAATCACCTGGATGGCATAGCGAACTACAGATGTAATGCTCACTCCCTGCTTATCGTCGGCAGGCTTAATATCTTCCACAGGTTCCACTATAATTACACTCCAGTAGCTTCCGGGATCTCCGGTATTTTGAGGAACGGTAATTTCATAAAACACCTCCGCTTTTTCTTTTGCTTTAAGGCTGACAAGATTGGTGTTAAGTTTTATCCAGCCGCTGTTTGTTTTGATATTGGTATTGGGAGCCGAATATATGATTGATCCGTCTGCGCTATAGGTAAAATCCTGTAAGAAAAATTTTACGTTCTGCATCTGGTTTCCTGAATTTTCCAGTGAAATTTTTCCTTTGTAAACCTTTCCGCCTTCCACGTTATAATTATGAGTAAGCCCATTAAGGATAATGATATTCGCCTTGCTGCTGGAAGGAATCATTATCAGAATAATGAGAAAAAGAACATTCTTTATCATTTGTAATGTATAGTTTGAAAAAGACAGTATTTTACAGGGAGAAACTGAAATACAATTTCCCCTGAAATGAAATTCTAAATAATTTAAATTTTAATTATCAGAAATAGTGTATGTTACAGTGGCTACGGAAGTGGATGTTGCTTCCAGGTCGGCGTAGTTGGCAACAGTTCCGGAACCGCTTCCGGGAGCCAGCGCATAGGTAAGATTATGGCCGTTATTGGCACCGTCTCCGGTGTAGGCACTTCCTATTCCAGAAATGATGGTTTGATCTGAAGCGCTTAATATCAGCTGTGCTGATGGAGTTCCTAAAGTTCCTGCTCCCGATCCTGTAGCAGCAGCAGCGGTTACCGTAATATCAATTCCGGGAACCACTGCATTGAGTCTTACCGAAACATTGCGGGTGGCATCAGAAGTTGATTTGATGGAAGAATAGTTTAGCCAAAGCGTATTATTGGTTCCGTTGGCAACAATGGGTAAACCTGCTTCGGTAGGTGCTGTGAAACCAAGAGTAATATTTTTGTTAGCTGCAGGTTCTATGTCAGCTAGTGCAACTTCAGGCACTGTAATGGATACCGTATGGTTATCCGTGTTGGAATCTTGCGCTTTTGCGTTTACTGAAACAAAAACAATAGCTGTGACAGCTAGAATAAATTTAATTCTTTTCATGGTATTAAAATTTTGTAGTATGAAATTAATAGAATTCAATTAATTATGAAATATTTTTAACAAAAAATTTATGTTAAAGTTTAACTATCAGTTTTTTATATTCTCATAGTAGTGACTTTTTGCATAATTATAAAAAAAAATACTTACACTTTTATGATTATAATCAACATAAAAAAGCCTTATCCAGCATAGGTATAAGGCTTTATAAAAGGGTATCCAAAAGTATTTATCAGCTCCAGTGCGGATCTGAAATAGAAGGTTTGCCGGTTTCGAGCCGGCCGGCAAAATGCCAGATACAATGATCCGAATTTATTTTAAGATCGTACCAGCCTTTGGTTTTATCAAGACTGATTTTTAGTTTTTCAAACTGATGTATGGCAATATTCTTTTTAGTTTTTTCATAAAAATCTTCAATAGTGACGGAAATGTTATTTCCACCGGGCTTTTCAATCCATAACTCAACCGCATTTTTAGAAGAATTATTGATCAACGATATTTTTAGTTCGGATATAGTATTACCTTTAAAGTTTCTGTAAAAGCCGTTCGGGCCAAAAACTTCATAATGATAATCACCGGAATTTACAGAATGGAATAATTCCTGTCTGGAATAAAGGGCATATGAGAAATGAAAATTATCTTCATCAAATCTTGTCCTGTCATATATAATTAAGGGAACAGCTTTTTCTCTTAAGTTCTTCATGCTGATTTTCCCACTTTCGAGGTTGACAAGATAATTATAGGCAAGGGCATTGGAAGGTTTAATCCCACGCTCCTGAATAGCAAGAAGACCGGCATTCAGCTCGTGCTCCTGATACCATTTTAAATGCGGGACAGGTTTGTTTTTAGCTGAATTAATTGTTTTAGCATATTCTTTCTGATCAAGATAATTTATCTCCGGAATCTTAATACTGGAAGAATTAAAGGCAGACGTAAGATCTCCACATATTGCTCTTCTCCATTCGCTGATATTGTCTACGGTAACATCTTTATTAAATTTTTTACGGATGAAATTTTCAAGAAACATCAGTACGGAAGTATGATCAGAAACCTCGGAATTTACAAGTCCACCTTTCGTCCAGGGTGATGCAATGATCATGGGTACTCTATAGCCGAGACCAACCGAGCCTTCTACTTTTTCATGATCTTTCATGGAAGGAGACTTCATGTATTCCTGTTTTCTGCTTACATATTCAACGCCTTCGGGCCCGTTCATGTCTACAGGCTGGCTTGGATTTATAGGCGGGGCGAAAGGCAGGACATGATCAAAATAACCGTCATTCTCGTCATAGTTGATAATAAAAATCGTTTTTTTCCAGGTTTCGGGATCCTTCGTCAGGATATTCAGCACTTCGGAAATATACCAGGCGCCATACCACGGAGACCCGGGATGATCCGAGAAACGTTCAGGAGCAATCAGCCAAGATACCAGCGGCAGTTTTTTATTTTCGACATCTTTTCTGAACTGATGCAGTACATCCCCTTTCGGCACCACAAGTCTCTCACCATTTTCATTCGGCCCAATTTCAAGATTCCAGTAATCAGGGTCGTTGCTATTTGTGGTAAATGCTTTTTCGTGCAGATTTTTTTCCTTCCGTGAAAGTTTAGAATACTGATCGGGATGATATTTTACTTTGTCTTCCTCAAGTTCTGCAATCCTTTTTTCCAGCTCTTTTTTCTGATCCGGATGCTTTTCAATTTCCTTTTTCAAATAGGCAATAATATGAGGAATATTTTCATAATAACCTTTCGAAAATTTTACATTAAAATTGGAAAACCACTCAATAGGATTATCCGTAAAATTGCTCAGCCAGGCTTCCTGCTCACCGGACATTCCTTTAGGAAGACTGATTTCGTTCTGATAAATTCTCCACGAGATATTCTGCTCTTCGAGGATTTCCGGAAAGCTTTTCCATCTTGCCTGATGGTTTTTATCATAATCAATATTTTCATTATAGACATTGGCTTTTACTTTTCCGTTTTTTTGCTCACGTAAAGTTCCGGACCAATGAAAAAGCCTGTTGGGGGTTGTTCCTGTTAAAGATGAACAAAAGTACTGATCAAAGATCGTAAAAGCATCTGCCAGCTGATAATAGAAGGGCAGATCTTCACGGTTATAATATCCTAAAGTTAAAGGAATGTCTTTATAATTTTTATTATCAGATGCTTTCGCCTGAAGCCAGCGGTCGTATTTTCCTTTGTTCAGGGCATGCTGCTGATTGCCCCAGGAGTGCGGCAGCGAGCTCATCCAGGTTGACTTTGTATTTCTTAAATCGAGACGGGCGGGAGCCGCATATTTTCCGTCGTTGTTTTTCTGAAAAAATACGGAATGACCATCCTGTTTTACGAAAGCTCTGCGGTCTAAAAATCCCCTGACTCCTTTCAGGGAGCCGAATGCGTGATCGAAAGAACGGTTTTCCTGCATAAGAATGACAACATGTTCTGCATCGTAAAAAGTAGACTGCGCTGCAGGCTCAATCATCAAAGCTTTTAAAATGGCAGGGTGCAGAACGCTTGAAGTTCCCAGTCCGGCCAGTAAAATTCCTGATTTTTCCAAAAATTCTCTTCTGTTCATATGAATTGTAATAGAAAGAAATCGCAAGTTAGCATGTTTCGATACAATTTAGGAAATTTTAATAAGTCAATTAAAATCTGCTCAAAATCCCCCAGTGGATTTTAATGTCGTTAAACTTGAAAGGATTTCCGAATTCATTACCGTTGGAAAGCTGAAAGCTCATCAGCCCGATGGGAATAAAGAAATTGAATCCGAGTCCGACACTGTAGAGTTTGGGCTTTACATTAAGGGATTTGTTGTTAAGTTGACCGTACTGCCCGAAGACATCAAAAAAAGCCTGGCTTCCAATGAGATACCGGTATTCTAAACTTCCGTAATAATAAAAATCTGCCGCAAGGGAATTTTCATTAAAGCCCCGCATGGAATTCCATCCCCCGAAACGGTACAATTCGTTGGCGGAAAAATCAATCCTCGAGTCCATCATCGCACCTTCACCCTTGATATTGAGAAAATGGTTTCCGTTGATATGGTAATTGTGCTCCCCGAAAAAATAAAACTGATTTTGTGGAGAAGTGATATTGTCTTTGGTATATCTTGTCGTAAGATAATCGTATCCGGCGTTGATTCTCGTTTTGTAGAGGAAAAGATCAATATCCGTAGGCTCTACCATTTCAAACCAGATCCCGATTCCTTTTTTGTTGTAATCTTTCCCCTGAACATACAGCGTATCGATAATGCTGGAGCTTTCAAAAGTTCCCCGCAAACCGATTTTGTTTCTTGAATTCAAATGATAATAGAACGCTGGAAGTGCCTTCACATTGGCAAATGTGGAATCCTGACGGAAAATATTGACCTTCATATTCAACCCTACATTAGACTTGAAAAGATAAGGAACATCAGTCTGAAGATCAAAGGTCTGTCCTTTATCAGGGTTTCGTTGCCAGTAAAGATTGATGGTTTCAAAGCTGTTGAATATATTTCTGAAATTTACATTCAATGTACCATTCAGCGTGAATTTATCTGTTTTATCATTCCCGAAACCGATCACTCCGTCGAAGCTATTGGTTTTTTTCTTTTCCATAAAAAGGTAGATGCTCGTGGAATCCTTCGTAAACATGGTCTGTGGAGGACGTTCCAGGCTAACAAACTGGTGGCTCTGAAAGGATTTGTTAATGGCCAGGAGATTTTTATCATCGTAAGTTTTGCCTTTAAACTCTTTTTCAAGATTTTTGATAAACCTTTTAGGCACGCTGGTATAGCCTTTCACCACAAAACCGTCAATGGTTCTTTTATCATTTTTATTGATGTCAAGTTCTACAACGGGATAGCCGTTTTTCTGACCTTTGTATTTAGACTTTATCCTGCTGAAGGCAAAGCCGTCATCAATATATCTTTTATTAATGCTTTTTTTGGTGGAATCTAAATTTTTGGTGAAGAATTCTTTCTGTACTTTTATTTTATCCGAAATTGAATCGGAAAGCTCTACATAGGTTTCATTGAAATTTTTCCCTTTATGAAAGAAAATTTCCGTAGTATCCCCTTTTTTTCTGACCTCTTTCAGCCGGGTGAAAAAATAATTTGTCTGCGCGAGAGAATCAAGGAACTTTACGGCGGAAGCAGAATCTTTCACTTTCTTTTTTACCTTGGTTTCCGTGTCAATAAGAAAATACGGCTTCTTTTGCGCCTGAATAAAAACGCAGAACAGGATAAAAAATATTTTTAGAATTAATTTCAATTTGTCATTCTGAATGTAGTGTAACGGAATGAAGAATCTCAATAAAAATACAAAAAGATTCTCCACTGCATTTCATTCCGTTCAGAATGACAATGCACCATTCAATTAACTGTTTTTAAACAAGTTTATTGTATTTCTTCATGAGATTTTCATAGGTTCCCTGCGGAAGAATCCATTTGAGAGGAACGCCTATTTTCTGTCCGAATTTCCCGAAATAGTAATGTGCTTTCCATTTGTTTTTCTGTAAAAGGCCATCAACATATTCGGCAACTTCCAGAGGCTCAGTTCCTTCACCCACATGGCTGTTCATTAAAGCATACACTTTATCAAAAACATTTTTATACGGCTCCGAAACTTTGGTGCGGACACGGTTTTCTGCAATATTGGTTTTGATATCGCCCAAATGTAGCGAGCAGACATGGATATTCCACGGATAGACTTCGTACCGCATGGCCTCTGTCACTTTATCCAGTGCTGATTTTGAAGCAGAGTAAAATCCGCGAAAAGGCAGTCCCATTTCACTTCCGATACTGGAAACATTGATAATCTGCCCGAATTTATTTTCCCTCATTTTCGGGAGTACGGCACTCATCATCTGAACCGCTCCTACCAAATTGAGATTGAATAATTTTAAAATATCTTCCTTTGCCGAGTCTTCCACAGCTCCTACCATTCCCATCCCGGCATTGTTGATCAGAACATCGATTCTGTTTTCTGTTTTCAATACTTCTGCAATGGCGTTTTGTACCGCATCGTTATCCGTAACATCAGTTGGTATGGATGTGAAATAGGCACTTTCGGTATGCTTTCGGCTCAATCCGTATACTTTATGGCCTTTCTTTCCGAAATATTCTGCTAACACAAAACCTATTCCTGATGAGGTTCCGGTAATGATTATCGTTTTTGTATTCATGCGTTTTCAGTTAAAATAATTTGTAAATCTGCCCAGAACATCGGATAGGATTTTTCTACGACCTCTTCTTCTTCAATCTCTAATT
Organism: uncultured Chryseobacterium sp.; assembly: GCA_913778275.1. Next base: position 48,926 of record CAJYWN010000021.1, on the reverse strand, counting down.
CCTGAACCAGGCAAAACGGAGCAAAAGCCATTGCCATCCTGTGATCCTGATACGTTTTAATAGAAATATGCTTTTGAGGTTCATTAAAGCTTACTGATTTAATGGTAAGATCAGTAAACTCGGTTTCTACACCTAATTTTTTTAATTCGTTGTGCAATGCCAAAATCCTATCGGTTTCTTTCACCCGTAATGTTCCCAAGCCTGAAATCTCGAAAGGTATTTTCAGTGCTGCTGCCGTTACACAAAGAGTTTGGGCAATATCCGGGCAATTGTTCATATCCAGAATAATCTTTTCCGGAAACTGGAAATCTTCAGTAGGCTGAAGTGTTAATTGATGCTCGCCTTCTGTAAAAGATGTTTTAACCCCGAAAAAATCTTCATAAATTTTTGCAACGGCAGAATCTCCTTGAGTGGATTCTTTATAAAAGCTTTTCAGATGAATGGTCTTTCTTCCCAGTGCGGCAAAAGAGTAAAAATAGGAAGCAGAACTCCAGTCACTTTCGACTTCATAATTGATGGTTGATAGTTGATGGTTGGTGGGTTCTACTTTGATCGCATTTCCTGCGAAGCTGTTTTTAATTCCGGCTCGGGTTAAAGTGTTCAGAGTCATCTCAATATAAGACCGTGAGGTGACTTCGCCAACCAGATGTATTTCTAATCCGTTTTCAAGTTTTCCCGCGATCAGCAATAGGGAAGTGATAAACTGGCTAGAAATATTGGCCGGAACTTCCACCTTTGTCTGAGAAATTTTTCTTCCTTTAATTTTTAAAGGTGGAAAACCTTCATTTTCAAGATACTCTATTTCTACGCCGAGATTTTGTAAAGCCGTCACCAGATTTTTGATCGGTCTTTCCTTCATCCTTTTGGAGCCTGTTAAAACAGTTGTTTTGCCATCCTGAATCGAATAGTATGACGTAAGAAAACGCATTGCCGTTCCTGCGTGATGGATATCCACTACCTCTGTATTTTCCGATAAGGCCTTTTTTAAAAGGCTGGTGTCTTGAGAATTTGAAAGATTTCCGATTTTTATATTTTTAAACAGACTTTCTAAAATCAACAAACGATTCGAAATACTTTTCGAACCGCTGATTTGTATGGTTTGGTTTTCTTTTAATTCTGATTTTTTTAACTTCTTCATTATTTTCAGTAGGGAAGTTGGATGCCGCAGGCGGGAAGTCATTTGCTTTATTAAACTTCCGTTCCATCATCCGTCTTCCTGCATTATTTTAATTTTTCATTATTTTGATGCCTGTCTTTGTCGCGAGCGGTTTTCAGTTTCATTTTTTTATCAAAAGCTTCCTGTAGGTTAACTCCGGTTTGATTGGCTAAACATAGTGTTACGAATAAAACATCGGCCAGCTCTTCGCCCAGATCTTTGCTTTTATCGCTTTCCTTTTCACTTTGCTCTCCGTATCTTCTCGCGATAATCCGTGCTACTTCGCCCACTTCTTCGGTAAGCATGGCCATATTGGTGAGCTCATTAAAATAACGAACGCCAATTGTTTTTATCCATTCATCAACCTGTTGCTGCAGATTTATAATTTCCATTTAGTTTTATATCTGAATTATTGATGTTGATAAGCCCCGAGTGTAGGATTTGATGTCCTTGAAACTCCTGCAATATCAATAGGAACCGTTGCTGCAACAGCCGTGCTTCCTTTTCCGATTGCCGGAGAGTTTTGTTTAACCCTCAAATTCATCTGGGCGGCAAAATAATTAACAAACAGCGGATCCTGATTCTTCACCAGCTGAACAACGCTTGGCGCAGTATCTAAAAATCCTGCTTCCGATTGATTGGAATATTTTAAAAGACAGTTTTCAAAAGTAAAATTAAACAATTGTCCGGGAGTCTGCTCAAAAAATACTGCATTGTCCCGGTCTGAATACACGATACTGTTTCTGATATTCATAATCAGTGCACCCTGTTCAGTCTGGTTTGATTCATTTTTCCACTCGTTGGTAGCAAATATTCCGTTTCTGTTATAAGACTGCAGAAGATCAGAATAATTGGCAATGGTACAATGGGTTAAATTATACGTCCCACCTCTGAAAATCCCTATTGCAGATTCTCCACAGTTATTCATTACAACATTTCTTGCTGTAATTGTTGAACCGATGGAATAAATTCCATATTCCTGGAAAGTATGAATAAATGAATTGCTGATGGTAGCATTGGTCTGCTTCATTTCCAGTCCTTTTGTCCCTCCGAAAAGTCTTGCATAATTCATATTTAAGGTAGAACCGGCTTCCATTTTAATGGAATTCCAGTTTTTAGGAATGGTATCGTATGCGGGATCATTTCTGTCTCCACGCAGCGTAACGTTATTGGCAAGTGTTCCGTTGATATTGAGTGTAGCTCCCGACAGAACCTTCATTCCGCTGTTTTTATGGAAATAAACTTTTGTTCCCGGCTGTATATTCAGGATTGCATTCTGATCGAGTGTGAGATCACCGTAAATAATTTTAGCCTTATTATTAGTCCAGATTGTGGTAGAAGTAAGAATATTCGGGTTGGAAGGAGTTTTAATAAAAAATTCTGCATCCTGAACTACAGAGAAAAGCACTACATTTTGCTGCCCAGCAGGACTTTCAAAAAGAATTTTATCTTCCGCGATCGCTTCCGGACCGGTTGCTTCGGGCGCAATTTCAACGAAAATATAGAGACTGTCCTTCTTTCTCAGAGGAACTTCTTTAAAATCATATCCCGGTTTTCCGTCTACATTGATTTTATATAAAGATGAGGATCCTTTTTCAAGATGTATTCTTGGGATGAGGATGTCTTTATCTTCATTGTTATAGACTTTTACGGCATAAGTTTCTGAACGCACCTGGTGATAAACGGTATCGCAAAAGACCGTGTCTTTTGAAAAGCTTAATTTTTGCGAAGGCGCATCAAAACTGATGTCATCCTTGTTACAAGATACCGCCATTACAAGCATCCAAAAAGAAAAAGCCAGTAGTAATCTGATTTTCATCGAAATTAAAAGTTTAAATAAATTTCAAATGTAACGAAAATACTTTGAATTTCTTATGAAGAAAAAAATATTACAGCTTATTTGCAAATTCAAAAAAATATTGTACTTTTGCAACCTAAAATTAGCAGAGAAATATCCATTACTATTTCGAAAGCAAACTTTAATTTTTAACATTGTATTATGAAACCGCAAGGTTACATGTGACATTAACAAAAAAAGAAATTTACACATGAAAAACGGAATCCACCCAGAAAATTATAGACTTGTTGTTTTCAAAGATATGAGTAACGACGAAGTATTTCTTTGCAAGTCTACAGCAGAAACAAAAGACACTATCGAGTACGAAGGACAAGAGTACCCTTTGATTAAAATGGAAATCTCTTCAACTTCTCACCCTTTCTACACTGGTAAAGTGAAATTGGTAGATACAGCAGGTAGAGTTGATAAGTTCATGAACAAATACAAAAAATTCGCTAAGTAATTTTTTGACATTACAATATTTTAAAGTCTTTCGATTTTCGGAAGACTTTTTTTATTGTAATTTTGTTACACTTTGAATTTTTTAACATTAAACTTAAAAACTGAACGATGCAATTAGTATTTTCAGATGCACAATACTGGGAAGATTTTCTTCCGCTTACTTTTACACGTCCCGTAGCAGAAATGCGTTGCGGAATTCTCAAGTTCTCCGAAAGATGGCAGAAAATTTTGGAAAACACCGAAATATCTTTTTTTACGGAGTCTTATTTGCAGAAAAAATTTCCTGAGCCTGAAAAAAAAGAAAGTCTTTTCCTTGTAACGAACTTTTTGCCGACTGAAAATGTTATCCAACAGATTAAAGACCTGAAACAGGGAGAGGCGTTGGTGTATGAAGATGAATTAATTGCTGCTAAAATCAATATGGACGGATTTTCGCTCAACCAGATTGAGAAAATGACGGATATTAAGGAAGAGCTTATTTTCTTTAAAAAGCCTACAGATCTTTTCACTTACAATCAGAAAGCGATAGATTTTGATTTTGACCTGCTTACGAAAGGCCGCGTTTCCCGGGAGCTTTCTTCCACAAATGGATTTTTAGGAAATAAAAACGATCTGTTCATTGAAGAAGGTGCCCAGATTGAATTCTCAACCCTCAATACGAAAACAGGAAAGATTTATATAGGCAAAAATGCTGAAGTGATGGAAGGCTGTCATTTGCGCGGTCCTATAGCGCTCTGCGAAGAATCCAAATTCAATTTAGGCGCAAAAATCTACGGTGCCACGACAATTGGTCCGCATTCAAAAGTAGGAGGCGAGGTCAGCAATATTATTATTTTCGGGTATTCCAATAAAGGACACGATGGGTTTGTCGGAAATTCTGTAATCGGGGAATGGTGTAATTTCGGGGCAGACTCCAATTCTTCCAATATGAAAAATAATTACGGAAATGTAAGGTTGTGGAATTACAGAAGGAAAGCTTTTGAAGATACCGGGCTGCAGTTTGCCGGCTTGATAATGGGAGATCATTCTAAAACAGCTATTAATACCCAGCTCAATACAGGAACAGTTGTAGGGGTAGCATCCAATATTTTTAAAGAAGGCTTCCCCCCGAACCTTGTTGAAAATTTTTCCTGGGGTGGATTTAAAGATGATGAAAAATTTAAATTAGATAAAGCGTATGAAGTTGCACAACGGGCAATGGCAAGAAGAAAAGTAGTGCTGACTGATGAGGACAAGGCTATTTTAAAATATATTTTTGACGAGTATTAATACGATGAATAAAGGAAACTTCAAAATTTTTGAAGTTTTTTTTATTTTGATGTAATAAAATGTAAAATCTGATTGTCTTATCTATAGAAACAAAACTTATGACCCAAGAAACTTTCAAAAGTACGGTATTCATTCTCAAAAATGAGATGTATCGCTTTGCGAAAAGATTCGTCATGAGTAGTGATGAGGCAGAAGATGTAGTGCAGGATTTAATGATAAAGTTCTGGCAGAAAAAAGATGAGCTGGAGCGGTTCGGGAATTTAAAATCTTATGCCCTGAAAGCGGTCCGGAACGAATGCCTGAACAGGCTGAAGCATCACGATGTAAAGATGGGATTTGCCGATATGCAGCTTCACCGGTCAGAGCTTTACAGTATGGAAGTCAATAATCTGAAAGAGCATATTATCGGTTTCATTAATGAGCTTCCGGAAAAACAAAAGGCAGTGATCCATTTGAAAGATGTTGAAGAATATGAAGTTTCGGAAATTGCAGAAATGCTGGAAATGGAAGAAAACGCAGTAAGAGTAAATCTTATGAGAGCAAGACAGAAAGTAAAAGAACAAATTTCACAATTGATGAGCTATGAGCAAAGACAAATTTCAAGATAAATACGATGAGGTCTTCCAGTATTTAAAGGAAGAAAAAATGGATTGGGACTTTGAAGACTTTCTTACAAAAGCAGAAGGTAAAGATGAGGTAGAAAAAAATGATGAAGCTCCTGTTATCCCGATCGACAGCAAAAACAAGCCTGCTTTTCCGAAATGGTTCTGGATGGCGGCAGGTGTTATAGTGCTGTTAAGTATAGGATTTATTTTTAATGATAATCATCAAAGTGTGGAAGACCAGGCTCAGATGGTTGAAAATCAGATTAAGCAACAAAAAAATAATTTCATCGAAGAAAATAATGAACAGCAGGCTCAGGTGGCATTAAACCCTATATCGGATTCTGTTAACCGAATAAAACAAGATACATTATTTCAGGAAAATACCATCGCAGAAAAAGATTATTTAGATGAAATATTGCCGAAAAGAGGAAGGCTTAAAAAAGAACGAAAGCCGCGATATGTTAGTAATTCCTCTTACCAAAAATCGGAAAAAGATTCCACAGGATACAAAGATTCTTATGTTATTGTAAACGGAAAAAGAATTGAAAACGTGGAAGAAGCCATTAATGTGACTAAGTATTCATTCCAGATATTTGCAAATAACGTCAGTGAAAAATTAGCAAAACCAACAGTCGTTGACGACGATTATTAATTAACCTTAAAAAGATTATGCTCCTGATCAGGCACTTATAATCAAAAAAAATAAAATTGACTCATGAAAAAAATATTCATCATATTCGCATTTGCCTTCTCACAGTTTTTCAATGTGTACGGGCAGGATAAGCTGGACCAGCTTTTTGATAAATACCAGGAAGTGGAAGGCGTAACCTCTATCAAAATCGCAAAACCGATGTTCGGGATGCTGAGCAATCTGGATTTGGGAGACGCGGAACTTGATCAGCTCAAGCCTTTATTGTCAAAAATAAACGGATTAAAAGTTTTTATTGCTGAAAAACCTCAGGATGCCGGTTCTGCACATGGACAAAAATTGTCACAGATCAACAAAGATATCAGATCTTATTTGAGCAATCTGAACTACAGTGAGATCATGACTATGAACAGTAATGGGGCAAAGATAAAATTCCTTTCTGCTGAAGAGAAAAACGGAGTTCTTGATGACCTGTTATTAAGCATTGACAGCGGAGGTGAGGAAAATATCCTGATAAAACTGGACGGCAGGCTTTCCATGGATGATATCAATAAGATCATCAATTCTACCGAAACTAAGACAAATCCGGTTACCAATACCAAAAACAGCTTTGCTTCTCAAAATACAGCTTCTTATCTGAATGGTGAATCCAGAAATGTGGGAGAATTCTCAGGAGTGAATGTTAGCACCGGAGTAATTGTCAACTTCAAGCAGGAAAGCCCTACAGCGGTAAAAGTAATCGCAGATGCAGACAAGCTGCAGTATATTGTAACCAAAGTGGATAACGGGGTGCTGAAAGTTTATGTTGATAACAAGGGACAGAGAAATTTAAAATTTAAAAATATCAGCGTAAATGTTTCTGCACCAAGAATAGGCAATATTAAAACTTCTTCGGGATCGGTATTCAATGCCATCAATACAATCCATGAAGATGCCATTTTAGTAGATCTTTCATCGGGATCTGTAGTCAACGGAAACTTTACCATTTCTGATAATGCTAAGGTAGAGCTGAGTTCCGGAGCGGTAATCAATTCCACCATTGCTTCTAAACAGGCTGATATTAAAGCATCAAGCGGTGCGGTAGCCAATCTTAGTGGAAGAGTAAATGCTGGTTCAATAGATGTAAGCAGCGGAGCGGTTTGCAATTCGGAGAAATTTCAGTTCAACGAGCTTCAGGCAGAGGCAACTTCGGGTGGGGTAGTTTCCGGCTATGTTACAGAGCGTTTAAAGGCAACAGCATCTTCAGGAGGAAGCATTAAATATAAAGGTAATCCGAAAGTAGAATCCAGCATCAGCAAAACATCAGGCGGAAGCTTAAAACAGATTAACTAAAAATTATCAGCCATGAAAATAATTAAAACCATTTTTCTGATTCTTTCCGTAATGTTTATAGTGCAATCCTGCGTAGTTTCAGAAAAACCGAATATCGCCTATTTTTCAGATTCGGGAAGAGATTTTAAAGGAGCCAAATTCGTTAGTATCAATGTTCCTTTGTTTCTTGCTAAGCCTTATATTAAAAAAGCTTTAAGAGAAGACGGAGAAGATGAAGAATTGATCAGACTGGTAAAAAAGGTTTCAAAAATAAAAGTTCTGACTGTTGAAAACGGAGACCGCACCATGCTTAGAGATTTTGTAAACTATCTGAATAGCAATAACTATGAAGAATGGGCAATGATAAAACATAATGGTGACAATGTTAATATTCGGGTAAAGCAGAAAGGAGATGCCATTAAAAATATGATGATCACCGTAAACTCAGATAAAGAACTTGTTTTTGTGGATATCAGAGGGAATTTTACTGCAGACGATATTTCCAGAATGATTGCTTCGGCAAAAGATAAATAGATATTTCATATTCAATCATATACTAAATTTTATTTTGCAGAAAACCGTTTCCTTATAAGAAATGGTTTTTTTTGATTTAAGTTATTGATTATTAAGTTTTATTTAAACTATTAAAATCAATTTTCATATTTCATCAAAATACCTTAATTTTGCAAGAAAGTAAAGATGTCTATTCATAACAAAATTGTAGAGACAGCCATCACTTTCGATGACGTGCTTCTAGTTCCTTCTTATTCAGAAGTTTTACCTAATCAGGTTTCATTAAAATCAAGACTTACCGACAAAATTACGCTTAATGTTCCGATCGTTTCTGCTGCAATGGATACTGTTACGGAAGCAGAATTGGCTATTGCCCTGGCAAGAGTTGGAGGCTTGGGTTTTATTCATAAAAACATGACGATTGCAGAACAGGCCGCACAGGTAAACCGTGTAAAACGTTCCGAAAACGGAATGATCTCCGATCCTGTTACCCTTTCAAAAGATCATACACTGGCTCAGGCTAAGGATACCATGGCCAAATACAAAATTTCCGGACTTCCGGTCGTAGATGCTGAAAATACTCTTATTGGAATCATTACCAACAGGGATGTAAAATATCAGGAAAATCTTGATATGAAGGTGGAAGAGATTATGACGAAAGATAATCTCATCACTTCAGATAAAAATACCAATCTGGAAAAAGCTAAAGAAATTCTTTTGAAAAACAGAGTGGAAAAGCTTCCGATCGTTGATGCTGAAAATAAATTAGTAGGATTAATTACTATTAAAGATATTGATAACCAGTTGGAATATCCTAACGCGAATAAAGATCAGAACGGAAGGTTAATCGTTGGAGCAGGTGTTGGTGTAGGAGAAGATACGCTGGAAAGAATTGAAGCATTGGTAAAGGCAGGCGTGGATATTATCGGTATTGATTCTGCGCACGGACATTCTAAAGGTGTTCTGGATAAAATTTCAGAAATCAGAAAAGCGTATCCTGATCTGGATATCGTTGGTGGAAATATCGTAACAGCCGAAGCGGCAAAAGATCTGATTGAAGCAGGAGCGAATGTTCTGAAAGTTGGAGTAGGTCCCGGTTCTATCTGTACTACGAGAGTGGTTGCCGGAGTTGGAGTTCCTCAGTTATCGGCTATTTACAACGTTTACGAATATGCCAAAACGAAAAATGTTGCGGTAATTGCAGATGGAGGAATTAAGCTTTCGGGAGATATCGTAAAAGCAATTGCAAGTGGAGCAGGAGCCGTAATGCTAGGATCTCTTTTAGCCGGAACTGATGAAGCACCTGGGGAAGAAATTATCTTCCAGGGACGAAAGTTCAAAACCTACCAGGGAATGGGAAGTCTTTCCGCAATGAAAAGAGGCGGAAAAGAAAGATATTTCCAGAGTGAGGCTAAAAAATTCGTTCCGGAAGGAATTGAAGGAAGAGTTCCAAGCAAAGGAAAGCTTGAAGACGTTATTTTCCAGTTAACAGGAGGCTTGAGAGCGGGAATGGGATATTGCGGTGCAAAAGATGTTGAAGCATTACAAACCGAAACCAAAATGGTAATGATCACAGGAAGCGGATTAAAAGAATCTCACCCTCATGATGTGATTATCACCCAGGAAGCTCCTAATTACTCACTTTAATACACATTTTTGATTATATAAAAGCCATACAGTTTGTATGGCTTTTTTTACAGGATGAAGTTCATTTTGATTGCTAATATGACTTTCCAAAAAAATATTTTAATTAAAAACCTTCTTTTTTCTGGACAATTTTAAGAATATATAGAATATTGCAGAAAAAAGAACATTATTTTTGATATGTTAATTAATATTAAATTTAAATAAATTTAATTTGTTAATTTTTTAATTATTTTGATTTATTCGCAATAAAATATTAAATTTACCGCGAAAAAGAATATGCGATGAAAAAAATAATTTTATTAGGTTTTTGTTGGCTCAGTATAAGTTTATATGCTCAACAAAGGCAATGGACATGTGGTTTTGATGATGTTCAAAAACAATTCAGCAAAGAAAACAAGGAAATTGGCGCTATGATCCGCAGCAAGGTTCGCAATCAGATTATCAATCAGCAAAAAAATCCGGATAAGCAGGGGATTGCTTTCAAAACCGTAAATGGAGTTTATGAAATTCCTGTAGTTGTTCATATAATTGTTCCTACCGGCTCTGCTCTTGGTTCTGCTTATAATAAGACGGATGCACAGATCCAGGCATGGCTGGACAACTGTAATCAAATGTACGCAGGAACTTACCAGTGGTCACAGGGGATTCCTGCTGATTTTGGAAATGCAGCTACAATGCCTATAAAACTGGTGCTGGCAAAAAGAGATCCCAACTGTAATGCGACTACCGGTATTATAAGATACAACGGCGGAGCTATTACCGGGTACGATACAAACGGCGTAAGAAAGGCTACTACTACAGGTGTTACTACAGCACAGGTTAAAGCAATTGCTCCTCATTGGCCGGAATCTTCATATTTTAATATTTATATTATTAATAAAGTTGATGGAGGGGGGCAATACGGAATTATGGGATGGGCAGGCCTCCCTTTTAATCCTGATTCTTCGTTCGAATCTTTCATGAAATCATTTGTAGTTACCTTACAGGATGATATTACGCTTGCTCATGAATTTGGGCATAGTATGGGACTGCTGCATACTTTTGGGACTGCGAACTCCAATCCGCCTGCAGGAACAACAGCTACCAGTTATTGTCCTAGTCAGCCTTCTAACGACTGTACTGTAGATGATGATGGAGTCTGTGATACAGAATGGTCAAGGAGTTTATTAAATGATTTTCCCGCTCCTACAAATAGTGATATAAATTACTGTACCGGAACCAATTATCAGGGTGTTCAATACAACATGATGAACTATACGAATCCTACGGCATTTAAATTTACTGCTGGGCAGCACGACAAATCCGCACTTTACTTTTTTGCATTTCGCGCTGCACTAAGTACTTCACTTGGAGCAACAATCCCTGCAGCGGCATCTTCCATAGGAGCTCCTGTTGCAGCTTGTTTGCCAAGTGGTTTGACCAACGCAGCAACAAACAACTATCTGATAGGACCTACTTTAGTAAAGCTTGGGGCTATTAATAATGCTTCTGCAGGTGTTTGGACGTATGCGCCTAATTATTATGAAGATTATACTTCATCAAGCTGCCTTAAAGCAACCTCTACCGATTTGCAGGTCGGTCAGCCTCAAAACCTTCAGGTAAATGTTACCGATGCCGGCAACTCTATGCGTGCATGGATTGATTATAACAACAATGGTGCTTTTGAAGCTTCAGAATTAATCGCATCACAGGATAATATTTCTGTTGATCCTACTACTCTCATCGGTATTTCTAATACAACATTTACTCCTCCTGCTACAGCAGTCTTAAATACGCCGTTAAGAATGAGGGTTATTGTAGATTATCAGAATGCAAACATTACATCATGCGGACAATTAGCCTGGGGGCAGGCTGAAGATTATACAGTTAGGTTACTGAATACCTTAGCAACAAATGAAGTGAAAACCGAAGGCAATGATTTAGTAATCTATCCTAATCCAGGAATACAGGGAGATGATGTTTTCATTAGGGCTACAAATAATAAATATCTTAAAGTTGCCATTTTTGATATGTCGGGAAGATTGGTTACAACACCATCATTAATAAAAGAAAATAACGACACTTTCAGAGTGAAACATAATCTTGAAAAGGGAGTGTATATGATTCAGGTTTCTAATGAAACGGATAAAAAGACTTCCAAACTGGTTATTAAGTAATCAATATTAAAAAAGCCTCTGCTAAATGCAGAGGCTTTTTTACTTCACTTTGTTATATTTAAATTTCGGTTTAATCACATAATTCAGAAACCTTCCCTTGGATTGTACCGTTTTGAATCGTTCAAAAATTTCTTCCGGTACCTCAAGGTAGTCATAAACGGCTCCCGACTGGTAGATTATTCGTAAAATCTCAGTCTCCGGAAAATACAGGTATTTATTGACTACTGATGAAGGCATACAGAATACCGAACAAAAAATGTTCCTTTGAAATAGGAAGCAATAAAAAAACCTTCCGGGAATCGAAAGGCTGGTTATAAGTTTGTTATTGGTTTAATTTATCCTTAAAATCGTCTATTCTGAAATCTGTTAAAGCATTTCCTTTTTCTATCTTCTCTTTGGAATAGAGTCGGAAATCATTTTCCGTTTTCTCCAAAAGATAATCATAAGGCCCAACGTGAGAAATAAGCTTTACCAAAACCGGAGAAATCTCAAGACAGATGAAAAGACCCATAATGAAAGCTGCCGCAAGTCCGATAATGGCCGAATTTTTTCCCAATTCATCTAATGCTTGTAGCCTTGCCGCAAAACCGTTGAATTTATCTTCAAAAGTTTCTGTAGACTTTCTCTCGGTTTCTAAATTGGTGTATACTTTTGAGATTTCCTTATCCAGATATTCCAGTCTGGGAGCAACCTGTTTCTGATAGTTTTCCAGATCGCGGCGTCTTTGCTCTTTCAGTTCCTGTTTACGCTTTGCATTAGGCCCGAAGCCTTCTTTTCCGCTGGTTAATCCGGATTGTTTTCCCAGAATTTCTTTTTCAAGCTCTACGGAAGCAGAATCATAAGATTTTTGATAATTGGCAATTTTCTCGCTGATTTGTTTCTTTTCCGTTTCAAAAGGACCGCTCTGTTGAAGAATCCTTCCGCTCATCTCGCCCTGCAGCTGCTTTTTGTTTCGCTGAATTATGGTATTCAACTGTTTGTTGACTTCTTTTTCAAAGATTTTAAGTTCCAGAGGTTTGGAGATGATAATTCCCAGGAATGTTGCTAAAATAAGTCTTGGAACGGCCATTAAAGCCTGATTCCACCAGGTTCCGGTTTTTTTGATCGACGAAACGATATAGCGGTCGAGGTTGAAAATCATTAGTCCCCATAGAATGCCGAAGCAGATTGATGCCCAGATATTATCAAATACAGTATACATCGCATAGCCTGCGGAAAGTGTTGCGAAAACAGCGGTGAATAATACGATTCCGCCGATCCCTGCAAATTTATTCCACTCGCTGGGGGTTTTTCTTAAAATATGCAGATTTCCTCCGGAGCAGACCATCAGAAATTGCTGGAACCAATTTATTTTATGATTCGACTGATTTATAGTTTGTTGGTTGTTTTTCATGACAGAAAATTTATACAAATGTACTACTAAAAATTATACCAATGTAAAAGATAGTATTATGTTTTACCAAGTATAACGTTATATTAGCTTATTTTATTGTAATTCAATGAATTAAATTTATTCAGGAAAAATTCTTATCTTTAAGTATCAATCACAATAAACAACTATTATGAAAAATGTAATCAGCCTTTCGGTGCTATGCCTTACAGTGGCTTTAACCTCATGCAGCAAAGAGAAAACGGTAGATGATGATCTGAAAGAAGTAGCGGCTAATATCAATAAAACGACGCCTCAGAACTTAGCAGACGGTGTTCGCCTGGACAGCGTATCTGCACAGCTGGGGAAAATTTTCAGATATAATTATACTTTAACGGATGACGAGAAAGAAAGTGTAACACCCGAACAGATTGAAACTTTCAAAACCAGTGCTAAAGAAGGCGCTTTAAGGGTCATCAAAACTTCTCCGGATATTAAAGAATTACGTGATAATGATGTAACGATGGTGTATACGTATTACGATAAAAACGGAAAGCCAACAGCAGATTTTAAAATTACCCCTGCAGAATATAAGACGAAATAAAAACAATATCCCACAGATTAATAAGAACTGTGGGATTATTTTATTTTAAACGATCGGGATTTTGCTTGAGAAAACTTTCCCAGCCGGTGTAGGATTTTGTATCGGTGATCGTTCCGGAATTAAAATGGTGACAAACGGCTACAGCCAGACCATCGGATGCATCAAGATATTTTGTCGGAAATTCTTTTAAATTAAGAAGGCTTTGCAGCATTCCGGCAACCTGCTCTTTACTGGCGTTTCCGTTTCCGGTGATGGCCATTTTAATTTTTTTGGGAGAGTATTCCGTAATCGGAATATTTCTGTGAAGGCTTGCCGCCATCGCTACACCCTGCGCTCTTCCCAGCTTCAGCATACTTTGAACGTTCTTTCCATAGAAAGGTGCTTCCAGAGCTACTTCATCCGGATGAAATTCATCAATCAGCGCTAAGGTTTTATCGAAAATATATTTCAGCTTGGTTTCGTGGTTAGGATATTTTTTAAGCAGCAATTCATGAATGGATATCATTTCCATTTTACCTTTTTTTACGGAAATAATACCAAAACCCATCACGGTAGTTCCCGGGTCGATTCCTAAAATTATTTTCTCTGCAATCATCGGTTCAAAGATATGACTTTCCCCTGATCTTTGGACTTATAAATCCATCAAACATATTATAGCATTAACTTTTTTTCTGCGATAGGAACCCAATACTCATCAAGGCGAAGCAATATAATTCTGTCGACTAAAAACTTAGTTTTGTATTCTTTATCCTGATAAACTTCCCAGGCTTTAAGATAATTTTCCCAGCTGAGGTCTCTGTAACCGACAGTCATGTGAGGATTGAAAGAATAATCCATAAAATTAAATATTGCTTTTACGTTTTGATAAAGCTTTTTCAGCTGCTCATTGTTCTCGGGTTTTACATAGATCACCGGATTTTTAGGATTTGCAAAACTACCAAATCCGTTAAGCTCAATTTCAAACGGTGGAATAATAGTGTCAATCCTGTGAAATGCTTCATGAATATCGTTTTCCAAATGATTTTCTCTGGAAAAAGGAGGGAAGAGCGTAATGTGGGCTTCGTTTTTTAATGCTTTTAAATTTGAGTAATTGAGAGCAAGATCCAGCTTGAATTTTTTTATTTCTTCAATAATAGACTGAGGCGGATATACTGCAATGAAGTAAAGCTTTTTCATAAGCTGAAATTAAAAATTTTTAAAGACATCTCGATACATAAGAAAATTATGTATAAATTTGTTATGTATAAAAATGATGTATTGAAAAAGAACAGTCTTTATAAAGGTACCCTTCAGAATATTATTCTTAAGCTATTGGCGAAGGAAGTGAAGATGTATGGCTACCAGATCACGCAGAGAGCGAAAGAACTTACAAAAGGAGAGCTGGAAATGACTGAAGGTGCATTATATCCGCTTTTGCATAAGCTCGAGGCCGAAGGCATAATTACTTCCGAAGTGCAGAAAATCAGCGGAAGAGAACGAAAATATTACCTTTTAACTGATAAAGGACAGAGAAGACAGACAGAGCAGGAAGAAGAAATGAAAAGTTATTTATTTAATTTAAATACCATTTTTAATAGATGATTACGAAAGCACAGGAACATCAGATTGATTTGTACCTATCCTCTAGGAAGCTTTACCCGCAGTTGCATAATGAAGTGAAAGACCACTTTATATCACAGATTTCGCATCTTATGAATGAAAAATCCCCGGGTTTTCAGGAAGCTTTTCTGGAAACAAAAGTCAGCTGGAAAGAAGAACTGGAAATGGTAAAGGCAGATATATTTTCATTTAAAAAGATTGCAAGAATTGAAAAAGTTGTTTTACAGCAGCAATTCCGCAAGATGAATATAGTTTCGGTTTTATTCTCTGTGGGAGCTTTTCTGCTGTTAATGATAAAGTCGGATTTATTTACAATATTGCAGATGTCGCTTTTGCTGTGCTGGATGGTATTGCTGGGATATAGTTTTGTAACCTTAAAGATGAAGTTTTCAAATTATATGATGTTAAGCTTTCATCCTTTACTCATCAGGAATATTTTGCTGGGAGCCGTTTTAATTTTTATCACCGGTGCTCTGAAATATGATTATTGTGAAATAGCAGATTTACAGATTTCTAAGTTGTTTATGGTGTACTGTGTAACTGTTCAGCTACAGCTGATGTATTTCAATTCAAAGAAAATAAATGTTTTAATATAAAACTACAATATCCAGAAATGATTGTAAAAGAAAAGGAACAGCAGGTTACCGATTATCTTATATTTCACCGCCTGCCGCTGGATGTTTTACTAGAGGTGAAGGATCATATGATTTCACAAATATCAGATATTCAGCTTAATGAGAGATTAAGTTTTGACGAGGCTTTTCTTAAAACCCGAAAACTTTGGGAGGATGAATTTAAAACGACAACTTATTCTTGCTTTTACAACGGCGGAATTCCCGTGATTCTGAAGAAAATTGTTAAAGAAAAATACAATAATATTATCAGAAAATCTTTACTGTTAGGAGTTATTGCTTCTCTCATAAGTCTTTCTTTGGTGTTCTTATCTAAAGATCAGCCAATGTTTAATGACCTTTTCAGAATATACAATTCTCTTTTTCTTATTAGTCCGGTTTTAGTATGGGTTTTCAATAAAGGAATACGTAAACACGTCCGAAGAGATTTTAAATATGACGGAAAGCTTTTTTTTACGATCTATCAACAAAATCTTGCCCTATTTATTTCCTGTTTAGGTTTAATGTTTCAGTTTGTAACAAGGGAAGATAAGCATCTTTTCAGGTTTTTCAGAACGGATGATCCGGTTTCAACCTTTCCATTAACGTTAACGTTAATTCTTCCTTATTGTATGTATTCAATAATGATTTTTGTGGTGATCAACTTTTTAGAACATAAAAAAACAATGAAAACTTTGAAAAGTTTTCTGGATGTTTCTCAATCACAAATTATTCATTAGATTTTTCAGGAGACGTTTTTACAAAAACAATATAAATACTTTCTAACTTTTCACTGTCAGTAAAGAATTTAGTAAAAGGTTTTGGAATGTAATGTATATCATATTGATTACTGAACATAGAATAACTTTTATTATACAGCTTGTAATCCATTCTTTTTCCATGTAAGAATACCACTGAATCTTCATTGGCATACGGCGGCCCGATTCTGACTTCACCCAATTCTTTATATATACCGTTATCCGGAAGCTTTATAATCGTATTTTCCAGAAGTTCTTTCTTACTGAAAATTTTTAATTTATGATCAACTTCAAAAGAAAACGGCCTGAATTCCAATAGATAATTTTCTTCCCGGATCAGCTCCTCGGGAATTTCCAACGAATAAAAGCCGTTAGCATCTGTTTCTACAGAGTATACTTTGTTGATGGTGATAAGGTTAACATGTGCCTTTACCGGTTTTTGTTCTTCGCTGGTGATAATTCTCCCCGAAGCTATCAATTTTTTATTTTGTTCTTGATTATTGCTTTGTTGTTGTTCGGAAGGTAATTTTTTTTGTAAAACAAATACGTCTGTTTTTGAAATGGTCTTTGTCTGAGCCGGAATAGTGTTGATCATGCTTGCTGTTAAGGCGAATCCTGCCGCAACCTTAGCGATATTTATTTTTCCTGAAGGAATATTTTCGGTAAGTTCAATACTGTTGTTAAAAGTTGTTTCCGGTTTTCTGTTAATGAGAATTCCACAAAATGGGTTGCCCTTATGTTGTTTGATAACTTCTGCAATTTCAGAATGGCTGAGGTTGCTAAGATCATGTACCTTTTTTGAACACAGATCACAAAATTTTCCTCCCGGAATATTGTGCATGCTTTCCAATGATTCTCCGCAGGGTTTTTCAATTTTCAGATAAGGTCTCATAGTTTTAGTTTAACCGAAAAACGCAAAAATTTAATTATTATTTTACAACCAGATCACAGAACCAGAAAACATATTCGCCCTTCTCACTTTCTTCATCAGTCTTCGGTTTGGGGTATGTTTTCTTTACCGTCTCACCAATCTGGAATGAGATGGGATTTTGAAATAAAGGACCGTCAAAAGTGAAGGTGTGAAATTCACCGTTTTCTCCGCAAGGATCTACATTTTCAGGTAAATCTCTGATAAAATCTTTATCAATAATTCTTCCCGCAAAACTTTTGTCAAGATATGTCTCATTAACGCAGGTCACAACCGTTTTAAAACCTAAATCCAAAAACTCGTAAATCAGTTCAGTGGTATTCTTTTTCCATAAAGGAAAGACAGCCTTCATGCCTATAGTCTCCAATTGTTCTTCACGGTATTTTTTAAGATCTTCTAAAAAAATATCCCCGAAAATTGAGTGGGTAATGCCCTTTGCTTTTATGCCGGTCATCGTTTTGCCCATGATGTCGCGGTACTCTTCCATAGTAGGCTCTTTCGGTAGTTCCATTTTGATCAGCGGAAATCCTAAACATTCAGCCTGCTTTTCCAATAGAGAAACAGGTACGCCATGCATGGAGATTCTCTGAAATTCTTTATTGATGCTCGTAAGCAGTGAGATGATCTCCAATTGATCTTCCTGCAAAGTTTTGTATAAAGCAAGAGTAGAGTCTTTTCCGCTGCTCCAGTTAAAAATGGCTTTAGGTTTCATCATGCAAATATGACCTTAAAAATTTGTTTTAACGATTAATTATTATTTATCTATGATCCGGTTTTCCGTAATTATTCAGTTCGCTGGGTTCAATCTTGTTTTTTTCGGCTTCCTGCCTTTTTTGTAATTCTGCAGCATTCCTTTTCATATCGCTTTCATGCGAATTGCCCATGGGGTATGATTTGCAGCTTTTTAAGAACAGTAAGGCGGAAAAAATTAGTGTAATTGAAAAAAATCCTTTCATAAAAGTTTTTAAGGAGTGTTACATTAAAAATACGGAGAGTCAAAAATACAAAACCTCAAAGAATTTCCCTGAGATTTTATATTGCTGTTAAAAATAATCGAACAGAAACCTTCAAGGTTTAATATTCTATAGTAATTTCCTGAATATCGGAATAATCCTGTTCTTCTAAATGATATAATTTAAAATGTTCCTTATTTTTGAAAAGTTCGATAACGAATTTTCTGTTGAGTTTGGATGGCTTATGGGAAACAATAGTTTGATAAGAACTCCACGGATAATCCCAAATGCATTCTGAAAATCCATGTTTTACTGGATTAAAATGGATATAATGGATAAGCTTTTTGAAATATGATACGGTAGAAACTTCTTTTCTTTCAAAATTTTTCTCAAACAAACTTCCTGTTCTTTTATATCGTTTATTAATGGCTTTAGCGTATGAATTGAAGAAATGGCCAAACTGCAAATGGATATCTATCTTCTTAGGATTTTCGGTTGCGGTATATTCCAGTTTTTCACAATTTATTTCCTCAACAGGTTTTACATAAATTAAAATATGAAAATGATTTTTCAATAAAACCCAGGCAATAGTATCGCAAAATGGAGACATGTACTGGTTAAATCTGTTTAGAAAAAAAGTGTAATTTTCAGGTTCAAAAAAAGTATTCTGCCCGTTATTACCTCTGTTGTAGATATGATAATATTTACCGGAATCCAGTAAAGGTTTGTTGTTAATCATTTGTGTGTTGTATTAAATGAAACCTTCAAGGTTTTCAAAACCTTGAAGGTTTGGTATGGTAACCCTACATATTTCTTCTGTACTTTCCGCCCACTTCAAACAAAGCATTGGTAATCTGTCCCAGAGAACAATATTTTACCGCATCCATCATCACTTCGAATAAGTTTTGCTGATTGATAGCGGCATGTTGCAGCGTTTTAAGAGCAGCTTCCGATTTATCTTCATTGGATTTCTGGAAATTATGAAGCATTTCAATCTGGAACTGCTTTTCTTCCTCCGTCGAACGGATTACTTCTCCCGGACGAACCGTTGGTGAACCGTCTTTTCCTAAGAACGTATTTACCCCGATGATCGGATATTCCCCGGTATGCTTCAGCCATTCGTAATGCATCGATTCTTCCTGGATCTTTGAACGCTGGTACATCGTTTCCATGGCACCCAAAACGCCGCCTCTTTCTGTAATTCTGTCGAATTCTGAATAGACTGCTTCTTCCACTAAATCCGTTAATTCTTCAATAATAAATGAACCCTGAAGCGGATTTTCGTTTTTCGCTAAACCAAGTTCTTTATTAATAATCAATTGAATCGCCATTGCTCTTCTTACCGATTGCTCAGTTGGAGTTGTGATCGCTTCATCATAAGCATTGGTATGCAATGAATTACAGTTGTCGTAAATAGCATAAAGTGCCTGAAGTGTAGTTCTGATATCATTAAAATCAATTTCCTGCGCGTGAAGCGAACGTCCCGAAGTCTGGATATGGTATTTCAACATTTGCGAACGCTCATCCGCTCCGTATTTCAGTTTCATGGCTTTTGCCCAGATTCTTCTTGCTACACGTCCGATCACTGAATATTCAGGGTCGATACCATTGGAGAAGAAGAACGATAAGTTCGGTGCGAAATCATTGATGTCCATTCCTCTGGATAAATAATATTCCACATACGTGAAACCGTTAGCCAATGTAAAAGCCAGCTGGGAAACCGGATTGGCTCCTGCTTCCGCAATATGGTACCCGGAAATGGAAACCGAGTAAAAATTTCTAACTTTTTCTTTGATGAAATATTCCTGCACGTCACCCATTAATCTCAGGGCAAATTCCGTAGAGAAAATACAGGTATTTTGAGCCTGATCTTCTTTTAAAATATCCGCCTGAACAGTTCCACGAACAGTAGCAATGGTTTTCGCTTTAATTTCTGCATATACATCAGCCGGAATCACTTCGTCTCCTGTAATTCCTAATAGTTGTAGACCTAAACCATTATTGGAAGGAGGTAATTCACCATTGTATTTTGGTCTTGCTAAACCTTTGTCGTCGAATTTCGCTTTTAAAGCTTCCTCAACTTTAGACTCTAAACCGTTCTCAACAATATATTTTTCAACATTCTGGTCGATAGCCGCATTCATAAAGAAAGCCAAAAGCATCGGAGCAGGCCCGTTGATCGTCATTGAAACCGAAGTCAATGCGTTGACCAGATCAAATCCCGAATATAGTTTTTTAGCATCATCCAATGTTGCAATAGAAACTCCCGCATTTCCGATTTTACCATAAATATCCGGTGGTAAGGCAGGATCCTGACCGTATAATGTTACCGAGTCAAAAGCCGTAGACAAACGTTTTGCAGGCATTTCCGCAGAAACATAATGGAATCTCCTGTTGGTTCTTTCAGGGCCGCCTTCTCCGGCAAACATTCTCGTTGGATCTTCTCCCGTTCTCTTAAAAGGATAAATTCCCGCAGTGTACGGAAAGCTTCCCGGAAGATTTTCCTGGCCTTTCCATTTGATTAAATCGCCCCAATCGGTATATTTCGGTAACGCAATTTTTGGAATTCTTAAATGAGATAAAGATTCTGTTGAGGTTTCTACTTTAATTTCTTTTCCCCGAACGAAATAAGAATAAAATTCAGCTTTAAAGGCTTCTTTCGTATCATCCCAGGTTTTCAGAAAATCAATATTTTCCTGTTGCAGTTCTTTTTCCGCTTTTTGGTATTCTGTATCTAAATTTTCATTCGAAAGGAAATTTTTAACGCCTTCAATATGATACATTTTTCTTGCTAATTCAGCCTGTTTTTCGACATTGGCGTCATACTGTCTGTTGTTTTCAACAATTTCGGAAAGATAACGGACTCTTTTCGGAGGAATGATGGTTACTTCGTCCGTAATTTCCTGCTCAACAAATGTTTGAAACTGAGGAGCATGGTCTCCCTGAGCCTGACGAAGGGTGTCGTTAACTTTAGAAACCAGTCTGTTGTATAGTTCCGTTGTTCCGTGATCATTGAACTGGGATGCTTTTGTAGCATACACCGGCATTTCATCCAATGGCTGTTCCCATAATAAATGGTTTCTCTGAAACTGCTTTCTTACCGCCTGAAGCGCATCCAGGGCACCCCTTTTATCAGATTTATTTAAAGCAACCAAATCCGCATAATCCAGCATGTCGATTTTTTCCAGCTGTGTAGAAGCTCCGTATTCAGGTGTCATAACGTACATGGAGACATCTGCGAAATCAGAAACTTCGGAGCCGGATTGTCCGATACCTGAAGTTTCAAGAATGATTACGTCGGGATGAGCAAGTTTTAACACATTCAAAGCAGATTGGATAAATGGAGAAACGGAAACGTTATTTTCCCTGGTTGCCATTGAGCGCATATAAACACGCGGGTCATTGATCGCATTCATACGGATTCTGTCGCCCAAAAGTGCACCCCCTGTTTTCTTTTTAGAAGGGTCGATGGAGATAATGGCAATTTTTTTATCCGTATTGGAACGTAGAAAACGCCTTACCAATTCATCTGTTAAAGAAGATTTTCCCGCTCCCCCGGTTCCTGTAATTCCGATGATCGGAATATGAAGATCTTTTGATTTTTCGTCAATAGCTTTTACCAGCTCCGGTTTTTCTTCTGAAAAGTTTTCAACGGCAGAGATTACTTTTGCAATGCTCGTAGGATTTTCAAAATCAACTGAATCCAGATCAGTAATATCTACATCCTTCCCGGTAGCAAAATCGGATTTTTGTACCAGATCATCAATCATTCCCTGAAGGCCAAGCTCACGGCCGTCGTCCGGAGAATAAATCCTGTCGATCCCGTAATTCATTAAATCTGTAATTTCTTCAGGAAGAATTACACCGCCACCACCGCCGAAAATTTTAATCTGCGGCGAGTTTTTTTCTCTTAAAAGGTCATAGATGTATTTAAAATATTCATTGTGACCGCCCTGATAAGAGGTTAGGGCAATTGCGTTGGCGTCTTCCTGGATGGCCGTGTTTACGACTTCCTCGGCAGATTTGTCGTGTCCAAGGTGAATGACTTCACATCCCGTTCCCTGAATGACACGGCGCATAATATTAATAGCAGCATCGTGGCCATCAAATAATGAAGCAGCCGTTACGATTCTTACTTTGTTTTTAGGAGTATATTTTTGGGTTTCCATAAAAAATCTAGAAAATTTCTGAATTTCCAAATATAATAATAAAATAGTAACCTTCTTTAAGAGATTAATTATCTGATTTTTAAATGTTTAAATTTAATTGTTGTTTTGTGTAATCACCTTATGCCAAACATTTGTTAGTCAGCGGACACCATTTCCATATTCTCAGATTAATTTCTCTACTTTTGCATATTATTATATAAGATATGAAAAAGGCGTTGCTTTATTTTTTATTGGGAACGGTTGTAAGTTTTTTAATTAATTATTTCTTTTATAGTTCAGAAAATATCGGACTCGACATCTATTATGCCGTTGCTTTCGGTTTTGCCTGGGGAATTGCGTATTATTTGGATACGCCGAATTTAAGTTTAGCCAAAAAAATGGGATTTTCCTTTGTAGCCATGGGGATTTTGGTTCTTGTGGGAACTTTGATTTTTAATCTTGCGCTGGCAATTCCTTCCGTATTGAAATTCTCAACGGTTTTTGTAGCGTATTACCTGATTGCAAGTTTCAGGGCCAATAAAACACTTCGCGATTAATGCATCATACGGAAACTGGTGTATATCAGTAAAAGAAGCATACAAAGGAGTGCAAAGGAGTTAATAATAAATAAGGATATTCCCTTAATCACACTTATGCTTCTTGAATTTTCATAGACTCTGTGGTGGGCTATAAAAAAGTAGAGCAGCATATAAACAATTGCTGCCGTATAGACCAGAATATTCAGGATATTGAAAATGGAGTAGTCCGGAAGTAACGACAGCAGGTCTGATACAAATATCAGAATAAGAATTCCCAGCAGTAAAAAAGAAAAATAATGAAGCGTGAAAATCCCGTTATCAAAAAACCACCATTTCTTTTTATTATGAAAAATCCATAAAAAGAAAGCAAAAACGGGCAGGTAAATGAATAGCGCTTTGGGCAGGGTGTGCACAACCGTATCACTGAATTTATCAAAAATCTGAGCCTTGTTCAAACCCTGCTCCTGTAAATGAAACACCTTTTTTGCAATGGGCCTCATAAAATTGAAGACCGATTGTTGTTTTGTGTTTTTAGCGTATAGGGAATCAAACTGCTTCATGTTCTTAGCACCAAGAATGGTTAATTTTCCGTCTTTGGTTTCTCCAAGAGCATCTGTTTCAATATCATTTCCATTGACCTTAGTTACTTTGAGGTCATTTATTACTTCTGGTTTTATAAGTATTTCTTTATTCTGTTTATTAATGCTGTCCAGTATTTTTGCAAACTTTTCCTTATTTGCTTTTTCAACGTCAGCCCTGTTTAAGGTATACTCTTCACTTTTCCCAGGCTCTTCTTCTGAAGATACAAACAGTGAGGGAAGAAAAAATGTAATGAAACTTATGAAAATATAAAGTTTAACCGGAGCTACAAAAGATTGCCTTTTTCCTGCAAGATATTCTTTAGAAAGCTTTCCGGGACGGAATAACAAATATTTGATGGTTTTCCAGAACTGCCCGTCATAATGTGTAAAATCCTCAATGAAATGTGTGAATAAATAATAGAAAGGCTGCTTAGGCTGAATGTTTTCCTGCCCGCAGTGAGGGCAGAATCTCTCCTCTACCAGATGTCCGCAATTAAGACAGGTTTTATCTTCCCTTATTTTTCCGTGGCTCATAGTATATTACGTTTAGCGCAAATATAAAAAAAACAGGATTAAAATAATTATAATATTAATCTTTAAGAGATTGTTTGAACAAAACTTAATTATATTGATGGTATGATGAAATATTATTTTTTAATAAATTTTTCTGAAAGTATTTTGCCATCGTGTTTGTACGAAAGAATGTAGCTTCCTGGATTTAAATGATCGATAAAAATCCAGTATTCTTTATTCTTTGTCAGTATTTTACAATCTGATTTTTTGCCGCTAACATCTACGATCTTCAGATCTGATATATTTTCATCAGCTTCAATTCTTAAAATGTCTGATGCAGGATTAGGATATAACTTTAAAATCCTTTTTTTTACCGTTTCAGAGGTTGCTAATGTAATGATATTTACTTTCTTAATTGCGGTTGTTGTCCTGCCGCATGCATTTGTAGTAAGCTTTACATCAAAATTTCCTGTGGAGTTATAGGTATGAAATGGGTTTTCCATATTGGAGCTTATACCGTCTCCAAAATCCCATTGAAATGATGTGGCGTTACCGGATTGGTTGTTGAATTGTACCGTATTTGAATTTAATAATTGGTAATCAAACCTAGAGTTTGTGTCATGGAGGTTAATATACCAAGAGTCCATATTATCAAAAACAAGATTTTTCACTGCGTTTCTCACAATATCAGCCTCTGTATGGGAAAGATTGCCATCATACGTTGCTAATGCAGGATCTTTTTTAAAAATTGTTGTGTAAAAAGTATACGCAGCAATCATAGAACCAAGATAATTGGGATGTGATCCGTCGGCTTCGTATAGTTCTAATGTAGGATTTTGTGTACGTATATATCTCCATACACGGCCTACCGGCGAAATCAGACTTTCATTTTCCTGTGCAGCCTGCATATAACGTTCGTAGATTTTATCATCCATTCCTTCATATGTGCATAAATAAGAACCTCCGGTACAGTTTGAGGTGTCTCCATTTTTTCTTCCCCATGTCATATAAAAAATAGGATTACCGCAAGGATTTTTGCTTTTTATGTAATTTGCCAGCTGTGCAGCGAATGGAAAGAACTGTGTCTGGACGAATGAAACGGAAAATGCCGGTATCTGACTCTGCTCCTGTAGAACAACATAATCCCAGTTTCCCTGGTCTATCGTGTTTAAAACAGAAGCGTTATTGGCGTGATCCTGTAGAGTAGAGCCTCCGGGAGTATGACTTTGGTAGCTGAGATTATCACCTGTGCTGCCGGCAATTTCACTGATAAGCTGAGGTAAATTGTTTTGAGCAGTATAGCTGTTACCAATAAAAAAGACATTCTTTGATATCTGTCCGGAACATAAAAATTTTATAAATAGAAATAAAAAGAATAATTTTTTTTTCATACCATTGAGTTTCTGTAAATATATAAAAATAGTTTTAATCTCAACCTGATACATATTTTATTTAGATAACTATATTTAGATTTTTATTCTTAAAAAGTGTTTCTCTAATTCTCTCTATATCTTAATATTAAGTTTAAACAGTAATAAATGTGCTATATGTTTTTGGGATCAAAAAATAATTTGTACCTTTGCACACCCTTTTAGGGGAAAATTATGTTTAATCTTTAACTAAAACGTGTGAATACATTAAGTTACAAAACTGTTTCAGCGAACAAAGCTACTGCTAATAAAGAATGGGTTGTGGTAGACGCTGAAGGACAGCCGTTGGGAAGACTAGCTTCTACGGTTGCAAAGATTTTGAGAGGTAAGCACAAAACAAATTATACACCTCACGTAGACTGTGGTGATAATGTAATTGTTTTGAACGCTGGGAAAGTAACTCTTTCCGGAAACAAGTGGAACGATAAGACTTATATCTGGCATACAGGATATCCTGGTGGACAGAAGTCTATGACTGCGGCTGAACTTCAAAAGAAAGATTCTTTAAAAGTATTGGAAAAATCAGTAAAAGGAATGTTGCCTAAAAACAGACTTGGAGCTGCTATCCTTAAGAATCTTTACCTATATGAAGGAACTGAGCACAAACATGAAGCTCAACAGCCTAAAACAATTAATGTTAACGAATTTAAATAATTAATATGTCTACAGTTCACAAAATCGGAAGAAGAAAAACTTCTGTAGCAAGAGTTTATGTAAAGCCAGGAACTGGTAACATTACAGTAAACGGTAAAGATGCTAAAGAATACTTCTCTACAGATGTAATGGTTTACAAATTGAACCAACCATTTATCCTTTCTGAAACTGTTGGTCAGTATGACGTTACCGTAAACGTATTCGGTGGTGGAAATACAGGACAGGCAGAAGCTATCAGATTAGGTATTTCAAGAGCTTTATGCGAAATCAACGCTGAATTCAGATTAGCATTGAAACCAGCTGGTTTACTTACAAGAGACGCGAGAATGGTGGAAAGAAAGAAGCCAGGTCAGAAAAAAGCAAGAAAGAGATTCCAATTCTCAAAACGTTAAAAAAGCGTATGGCTATTGGCTTATGGCGGATAGCTTTAGAAAAATTTTTAAAAAATTATTTTTTAACCCAAAGCTGGAAAGCCGGTTGCCAAAAGCAATAAGCCAACAGCAACTTTGCCCGTTACGTTTAGCATCCAAACGCTTCTCCCATCTAAAGAAGTTGTTGATTGTTTAAAAAACGGAAAGTAAACTAACAAAAACAAAAAACATGGCAAAAGCAAATGTAAAAGACCTTCTAGAGGCTGGCGTACACTTCGGTCACATGACCAGAAAGTGGAACCCAAATATGGCTCCATACATTTTTATGGAGAAAAATGGTATTCACATTGTAGACTTACATAAAACAGCAGTTAAATTGGATGAAGCTTGTAGCGCTTTGGAAAAATTAACTTCTGCAGGTAAAAAAGTTCTTTTCGTAGCTACTAAAAAGCAAGCGAAAGAGGTTGTGGCAAAACACGCTTCTGAACTTAATATGCCTTATATTACAGAAAGATGGCCGGGAGGTATGTTAACAAACTTCGTTACCATCAGAAAAGCTGTTAAAAAAATGAACTCCATCGATAAAATGAAAAAAGATGGTACGTTCGAAACTTTATCTAAAAAAGAAAGATTACAGGTAGACAGACAAAGAGCTAACCTTGAGAAGAACCTAGGTTCCATCGCTGACATGGTGAGACTTCCTTCTGCGGTATTTGTAGTTGATATCTTAAGAGAGCACATCGCTGTAACGGAAGCTAAAAAATTAGGTATTCCTGTTTTCGGTATCGTTGATACCAACTCGGATCCTAGAAAAGTAGACTTCGTAATTCCAGGAAACGATGATGCTTCCAAATCTATCGACATGATCCTTAGCGTAGTTTCTGAAGCTATCAAAGAAGGTCAGTCTCAGAGAAAAGCTGATAAAGAAAAATCTAAAGAAGAAGGAGAAGTAGTATCTGCTGATAAAGATGCTGACTTTGACGGAGAATAATTAAGATTTTCTTACCATACAAAAGGCGCTGAATTTTTAAATTCAGCGCCTTTTTATTTTGAGAATCTTTATATTAAATTAATTCGAAAGCTTTACCTCATAAGGTCCCGACACAAATTTTGTTTTCTGATAAACGGCATTGCAGATCATGCCTGAGAGATTGTAGTTTTGATTTTTGGGAACCATTACAGCGCCTATTTTACCGGCCGCGATAGGAACTTTCTTAAAATAATTGTTTCCGCTGACCGTAAGCACCATATTGCAGCGCGAGTTATTTTCTACCGTGACTGATGTTCTGGGGTCATTCGAGGATTCGTTGAGCAGATGAGTAAGAACCTCTGCCGTTTCAGATTTATAGGTTTTTATCAGCGCCTGATATTCTCTTTCTGTCTGCGCTGCAGGAGTTGTACTGCTTCCGGTAACCGAAGGCCGCGGAGTTGGTTTTCTTACAGGATAACTTTTTGTGTTCCCGGTGCTGCCGCAACTGTTCAGAAGTAAGATAACAGCTGCTGAAAATGCAACGTACTTTTTCATAAAGATAAATTTATAAGATAAATATAATCTTTTTACTTTTTTCTCAGGCTATTTCCTTCAGCCGGTTTAGGATTGCTGATGGTTAAAAAGATACTTTTAGTAAGATCTTTTTTAGAAGAATAGATTACATCACAGACATTGCCGTGCAAGGTATATGGTCCTTTGTTAATTACGATAAAGTTTTCGCCTTTTGCGGGAACGGCAAGATTGTAAAAGTCTTTTCCCTGAATTCTAAGAACAATATTACAATCCGACTGGTTTTTAAATAACAGAATAATTTCCTTACTGTTGATATCTTCATTAAACATGGCATTCAGAAGCTTTATGGTTTTTTCCTTATGCTCTTTGGATGTTGAAGCAATCAGTCTTTTAAATTCTTCAGCCTCTTCTGAGTTTGGTCTCTTAAGGGCGGCATTGGGAATTTCGGATATAACAGATCTTGCTTCCATCGGTTTTGCATTTTTTTTGCCCTTAGTCCATTCCGTATTTTTCAGTGCTATAAGTTTGGGTTTCAGGATACTTCTTTTGGGATCGTCAGGATGGGCTGAGGCCAGATAATTTTCAATTTCCTTTATATTATTACTTTCTAAAATATTGTTAGAAGTTTTTTTTATCCCTGTACTTTTACATGCAAAAAGCACAAATGCTGCTATTACAAAAATAATATTTTTCATACCTTATTTCAATGTGTTTTTATATAAAAGATACATAAGAATATAATTATAATCTTATGAAAGGTGCTGCTATAGCTAAACTATAATAAACTGAAAACTTGTAATGTAAGGCTTTTTTTTCATCAGTTTAGTGTTTAATTAATTCGAAATTTAATATAGGTAATTGTTTTGCCTTTAGCAGAAAATAATTCTTCATAGTATGTTCTGATGTCCCTTAAATGCGGTGTACCCGGATTGTACTCTGGAGCTCCGTAAATATCATGATGCGCCGTAATGATCTCATATCCTGCTCCTTGTAGAAAGCCAAGTGTATATCCGTGAAGGAATTCAGAATCGGTCTTCAGATGAATTATTCCGCCCGGTTTCAGGAATTTTTTATACCGGTCTAAAAAATCAGGATGGGTAAGCCTGTGCTTGGTACGTTTGTATTTGATCTGCGGATCCGGAAACGTAATCCAGATTTCGTCTACTTCATTTTCACCAAAAAAGTAATCAACCAGCTCGATCTGGGTTCTCAGAAATGCAACATTCTGCATGCCGGTTTCGTGAGCTTCCTTAGCACCAAACCAGAATCTTGCTCCTTTCACGTCAATACCTATAAAGTTTTTTTCAGGAAATGCCTTTGCAAGTCCTACGGTGTATTCTCCTTTACCGCAACCCAATTCAAGAACAATGGGATGATCGTTTTTAAAGAATTCCGTCCTCCATTTTCCTTTAAGGTTAAAGCCGTTCAGTGCCTCTTCTCTTGTTGGCTGAACAACGTTTGGTAATATTTTGTTTTCTGCAAATCTTGCTAATTTATTTTTACCCATGCAACAGTTCTAAAATCCTGCAAAAATAGCAAAATTTGTAAAATCTTTATTTAAATCGGGAGAAATTATTTCTTTGAGGAACTTCCCAGAGCAACCATTAAAGGCTTCTGTATGGTTTTCTGGGATGCATATTGTGCTCCGCAGACAACACTCGTGAAAAGATAATCCCCTTTCTGCACAACCAGGGAGTTGTCTCCGTGTGCAGGAACCGGAAGCCTGTATTTGGTAGTGCCGATGCCTTCCATTCGCACGATAATATTGCAGTCAGATTTATTTTCGATCATTACGATGCATTCTTTGGCATTCGGATCATTATCAAAAAGTGAATTTAATATTTTTACCGTTTTATTTTTGTGCTCTACGGGATTGTCTGCCATCAGCATATTAAACTCCGAAGCTTCGGCATCGGGGATTGCAGCTGGTGCAGCGGAAGGAGTAGTGGTGGCGGGCGCTATATATACATTTTGAGGATTGCTTGGAGTATATACCACCGCAGCCTGGCCAACCTGCAGTTCTTTCTGATACTTCGCGATCTGCTTTTTCTTGATATTGGCATTCATCTCTTCAAAAGATATTTTCGTAGAAGGCCTTCTTTTCAGCATCGCAAGCCAGTCCTGCATCTGTTTTACCTTTGTATCGCCGGGTTTGGCATTTTTGATGTAGTCCTTCATCATTTCCATAACCCTGGGTTTCAGTACGGATCTTCTGGGATCATCAGGATGAGCATCTCTCAGAAAAGCATTGATTTCGTATATGTTTTTGCTTTTTAAAATATCACTGTAATCCTTGCCTTTTTGCTGGGCAGAAAAATTCACAAAAAAAATAGCGCTGAAAATCAAAAAAATCTTCTTCATTCATTGATATTAAAAGTTGTTATTTGATAGAAGTGTCAAATCATATAACGTAAATAGTGATACTTTATGTGTAAGGCACTCAATGGTGATAAAATTAAAAATAATTTAAATTATATTGTAATTTACCATAAGATTTTAGCCTAAATTATTTTACAATTTCCTGAAGATTTGAATTTCTAAGCCTTCGCTGATAGATCGGCAGATATTTTTCGATAGGGATTTTTACTGCTTCAAAATTACCCGCCATAATATAGGGCTCAATATTTTCTGAAGTGTAAACGAACTGAAGGAAATTATCAATAAGGTTTTCAGGGATCTTAAACCTGGTGAAATAATCTTTTCCTAAATAATTCTTGATCTGTACAACGGAGTTATTCATTCTTTCATATGCCATGTAGCGTTGTTTTTTCTTCCGCTCGCCGGAAAGAATATCATAAATACTTTCCAGGCTGAAGGTAAGGCCTCCGTCTCTAAGTCCAGCCACCGGAAGTTGAGGAGGAGTACCATCGCCTTTCGGTTCAGGAAGACCGATTACTTTTTTGATAGCAAGTGCTTTATCTTCTTTTTTCAGGGCATTTACGTCATATTTTAGATTACCGGTGGGCTTGAATCTGTTGATTACCACTTCCTGAATATCATGATAGGCAATTTTTAATTCAATTAAATTTTTCTGTCCAGTCATCTGCGGAGTTATTTTGATATCTTTTCTTTCTGTAACGATGGATGTAAAACGGATAATATCTCCTGCATTGGCAGAAATGGTGAAGTCACCATTATAATCACTGAGAACGGTCTTCTGCATAGTAAGATTGGTAACATATACCTGATTGAGATATAAAACGGAGTTGTCTCTTAGAAAAACTTCACCGGAGTACGTTTGAGCGTTAATTTTTGCCAGAAAAACCAACAGCAATAAAGTAAATAGATTCTTCATATAACTGCAGCAAAATTACGCAGAAATGCATCAATTTATACCTATTTTAGTAGTGAAACAGGTTAAAATTATATTAAACTTTACTGTAAAATTGTTAATGAATGTTATAAATAATCATTTTTGGTTAAATCAAACAAAAACAGGTGCTATAGATTCTGAAATCAATAATTTTTAACCAGCAGCCAGCTTGTGTATTTTACCGTTGTGGTTCCTTTAGATTCAGTCCAGCTTATGAAATACCAGTAAGTTGCAGTATTTATTGGTCTTCCTCCTTTGATTTTGCCATCCCAAATGAATCGGTTCGCACGATCTCCTTTAAAAATTTCGGCACCATATCTGTCGAATATTCTGAATACAATATTGTCTTTACCCATTAATGAAGAATAATCTATGGCGTCATTATAGCCATCAAAATTCGGTGTTATGGTGTTGATGAGGTTAATGATAACAAAGGATTGTGTTACCTCATCACATCGGGTAGCATCTCGTACATAAGCAATATAATTCCCACGCGGGACATTCATGAAAACATTGGAGTTTTGCCAGTTTGTTCCGTCTATTGAATATTCATAAGGAGGAGTTCCGCCATTTACACCTATAGTTACCGTGCTTCCATTTATTTCAATAGTACTGATGATTGGAAGGACAGCTTCCGTTACTGTTATATTCTGCCGGTAGGTACAGCCGTCAAAAGTTAGATCAACCCAATAGTTGCCAGGACCTACATTGCTGATGGAAGAAGTCGTAGCACCGGTACTCCATAAATAGCTTGTAAAACCGGGACCGGCATCTAAAGTGGTTTTTGTTTGAGGGCAAACCACTTTGCTTACCAAAACATCGGAGTGCTTAGGTGTTTTTAGGTTAATCGTAAGGGAAGCTATATTAGGACAGGCGCCGGGCTTTTCAAATCGTATATATATCGTCTGCAGACCGTTAATATTAACAGGGTTCGTAAGCGGTGCAGTGTTATTCTGCGCATTCAGCTGGGTAGCAAAGAAAGTAGCCGTTACTGCAGGGTCGGGAGTAAACTGACTGATATAAGGCAGTAAATCAATTATTTTGGAACCGTCGAGATTATCATCACAAATGGTTTCAAAATATGTGGCATTCGTCAGTGGAATTTTAGAGCCGATCGTAAAATTGAGCGGTTTCACTACGGGTGCGCATCCATCTGGTGAGTCTACTCTTATATAAATCGTTGTGGGGCCTGTATAAGACCAGTTATTAGGGAGGGTAGTATTATTGCCAGCATTTGCATCTGTTATATTCGCATAATATCTTACACTTGGAAAATATGTTGGGTTCGATAATACAAGAGGAGTAACATTGGACAAAATAACATTAACTACACCATCAAGATTGTCATCACAGAATGTTCCTGTATAATTATTAATAATGGTGGCGAAAGGATACAGGTTAAGAGTAATCTGTGCAATGGCTTTACAGCCGAGGTTATTTTTTACGACTGCATATACAATTGTCCCATTTGCTGCAGTATAATTGGCCGGTGTTGCTATCAGTGCTGCCGGCGTTTCATTCTGTGCATCAGTTAATGACGGATAATATGTAATGGTAACAGGAGAATTGCTGGTGACATTGGCAGATGTTAAATTAAAAACTCCCTGACTGGAAGCGTTGCTGCACACAGTAAGGGCAGCATTATTTACGATAAGGGCCTGAATATTAATGGTAACGGTTACAGTCTCACAGTCGGTAAAGACAGGGTCATTTCCGCAGAAAGTATAGGTAAAAGTATCAGTTGCCGTCGTTCCGGGGTTTGTTACTGTGTATGTTATGGCTCCTGTTGCAGGATTTACTGTTGCTGTTCCTAGCGCTGGTGTATTAAGTATAGATACTGTAGAGGGGACAGGTGTTTGTGCTGAAGCGGTAAATGCAGGCGTAATTATTTTAGAATTGCAGATATCCACGGTCGCCGATGAAAGTTTTGTACAGTTAAGTACCTTAAATTGTTCTGTTATCAACGGGGCACAGCTTCCCATGGTAACGGAGCAGGTGTAATATCCCGACTGAGTAGGAGATATTGAAGGACCCGTAGCGCCGGGAATTAAAACTCCGTTGTTGTACCATTGATATGTATCATAAATAATAGGATCTACGGTGAGAATAATACCTGGAGCGCAATCTCCACCTGTTTTCAGAATAACCGGCTGCGTAGGAAATCCGGCAAAGAAACCTCCGTAACCAACCGCGTCGCTTCCTGCTGTAATTCCTGCTGTTATAGCCTTGGAAGATACAACTGTTATGGTGCCGGTTGTGTTGGGAATGCCATAGGTAACCCAATTATTTGTTCCCGTCATATTAAATGGTCCTGTTGTAGCAGGAGGTGTAGTTCCGTTTACAGTAACCACGGCACCCCGTTCTGTAATGAGGTTTAGCTTCGTGGGAATATTTAAAATTCCATTTGGATTTCCATTTGAAAAAACAAAATTTTCATTGATAAGGCCAAGCTCGTTAATTTGTTTAGGAAGATAACAGTTCAGAGCCGGAATAAAGTTGAATCCACCGGTTGCAATTTCGTTTCCTGCATTGCTTGCACCTGCAAGGACCTGATAAACGTAGGCATTTTTTGAGGTTCTGATATACAGGTTGTAGTGATCATTTCCCTGCAGCTGGTATTTTGAACCTGGAATCATGAAGTACTGACCGATATTTAGTGTGGCGATCGGTAGTAATTCGTTGTTAACGCGTATTTCAGTGTTATTTTCGGTAGCAATTACAAGTGCTCCTTCCATATTGGAAGCAAGGGTTCCGTTACCTTTTACCAATGCAAATTCGTTTCCAAGTCTTTCCACCGGAACAGCCTGATCCATAAGGATATCAGAGCTGCTGTCAAAATTTCCGGCATACTGTCCGTTGAAGTTACCATTTGTAACATTTACCGGTTTGTTTGAAACGATCTTTGCTCCGATAAAACCGTCGAAATTCCCTGGAATGTTTCCAATTCCATCGATGATATATGATTGTCCTTTGTTTAAAGTAAAAGTTATTGTAGGATTAGTGATGCCGGTGGTCCCATTAGAAAACTGTACGCCGGGCTTGTATCCCGAAACGGTAACGGTTGTATTGTCTTCCGTTGCCAAAATACTAGTCATGAAATTCAGGATGCTGTTACTCACTGTAATGGGAGCATTCGCTGCGTAGAAAAGCTTTCCGGTCGAAGGAATTCCTTTGGAAGTTATAATTTCAGCATGGTTATAGACTGAAAATCTAAGGTTGGCATAAAAGGGAAATTCCGCTTTTACATTCAGGCCCTTAGTGGTAGTGGTAAAAAGATCGGTCTGCTGTGTGGTAATAATCATGTCCCTCGGAATGTCAATTTTCTGTGGATTTCCTTTGCTGATTGTTACGGTAGCAATTACTGCATTATTGTTGTATATGCTTACAGGGAAGGGAGTAATGCGGTTGGTAGAAAGATAGAGTCTTTGATAAGGATTTGCATTTCCTGTTCTATCTACCATAGGTGCAAACCAGTGTTCTCTGTCTAATTGAGAAAACACAGAGGTGAAAAAATAAAATATAAATAGAATAGATAGAATTTTTTTCATTAAGTTATTACCTTTATTACAAATTTAATAATAATATATAATTGATTTACTGAAAATAAACAAAATAAACCTCATACTGTCATGTTTTTCAGTCATTAATTAAGATAAAACAAAAGAGACTGCGTTTAACGGCAGTCTCTTCTAAAGTTATAATTAATAAATAATTATTCTCTGTTCTTTACCATAATCCATCCGGAATACTTGATGGGTGTATTTTTGCTGTTCGTTTCGTTCCAGCTTATATCGAACCAATAATTACCTGTTGACACTTTTTTACCTCCCACGGCACCATCCCATTTATAGCTATTAGATTTATTGCCTTCATGGATCTTACTTCCGTAACGGTCGAAAATATTAAATGTAAAATTCTTTTTGTAGGCTAATGCGGAGTAATCCAGAATATCATTTACCCCGTCTCCATTAGGTGTGATAACATTGATTAAATTCGGAACAGTAACTTCTACAGTTATCGGATCACAGCCATAATCGTCTTTTACATAAAAAACGGTATTGCCACGTGGAACATTCGTGAAAATATTAGAATCCTGCCAGTTGATATTGTCTGAAGAATATCTGTAAGGTGCAGTTCCCCCGATCGTATGTACTGTAACTGTATTGTTGGTAATCTCAATGTTTGAAATAACCGGCTGTTCAGAAGGGTATACTTTTACATTCTGTCTTGTTACACAGTCTCCTGTTTTCAGGTCTACCCAGTAAGTGCCTACGGTTATATTGTTGATTGATTGTGTGGTAGCTCCGGTGCTCCACTGATACCCGTCAAACCCTGTCCCTGCATCTAATGTAGTGGTATCTTCCATACAGATGATTTTATCTTGAAGGACACTTGAATATACCGGCGGAAGAACAACTAAAGTAACTTTTGCTATTCTGAAACATCCGTTGGAATTGCTAACTTTTATGAAAACAACTCCATTTGGTGCTATATATGTAGCAGGATTCTGGATTTCGTTGGTTCCGTTCTGCGCGTCGGTAGGAGATGGGTAATATTGCTTTATAACACCGGTAGTACTCGTTACAGGGGCAGTTGTTAGATTAAACAAAGCTGTTGCAGGGTTTGACGCGATGAAACATGATCTTAAAGTCGCATCAGTTACTGTAGGACTGTCCGAGACCGTCAGCGTTAAAGTAACCTGTTCGCAGTCCGTAAATTCAGGATCGTTCCCGCAGAACTTGTAAACAATAGTATCTGTACCCGCAAATCCAAAGTTTGGTGTATAGATAATCACTCCGTTCGGATCAATCACTGCCGTCCCGTTTGCAGGAGGCGTAACGATTGTTACAGTACCGGGTACATATGTTTGAGTAGAGTTTGTAAATTCAGGAATAATCGCCTGGAATCCTTCACAAACAGTAAGACTTTTTGTAGAGTTATGAAGACAGGTATATACTTTATAGATTGGTGTTGTAGCCGGAGCACAAGAACCTACAGTAATTCTCACAGTGTAATTTCCGGCAACTGTAGGCGTATAGCTGTTGGAGTTTGCTCCTGCAATAGGATTTCCGTTCAGATACCACTGGTATGTTTCATAGCTGTCATCTACTTCAAGCACAAGCCCCGGAATACAGTCTCCCGTTTGCTTTGCAATTAAAGGGATGGAGGAAAATCCTGCAAAATATCCGCCGTACCCTGCGGTGCTGTATCCTCCGTTTACTCCTGCAGTTACTGCTTTGGTAGAGGTAACTGTTACATTTCCGGTAATTCCCGTAATAGCATACGTTACCCACTGTGAGTTTCCGGTAAGCGGATAAGGTCCCTGTGCTGCAGTAGGGGTAACGCCGTTCACAGTAACGGCAGCGCCTGCTTCCGTTAAAATATTAAGCTTTAAATTAATCGCTGATGTGATATTCGGCATCAGATTGATATTTCCAATCTCATCAATTTTTCTCGGAAGGAAGCAGTTTAAAGGCGGTATATAATTATATCCTCCGGTATTGTTGGCAGAGCCTGCTCCCACAAGCTGATACAGATAAACATTTTTTGTAGTTCTTACATACAGATTGGAATGGCCTCCGCCCTGATCTTTATATTGATTGGCCAAAATTCTGTAGTATTCTCCTTCATCAATGGTTGCTACAGGAGTTGTTGCATCATTCAGATAGATATCCGTTCCGTTTTCGGTGCCTATTACAATTCCGCCTTCCATGTTTGATGTGCTGGTAGAAATACTCTTCACCATGGCAAATTCATTGCCGAGACGATCTGTAGGCACAGACTGGTCCATAATAAGGTCGGAACCATCGTTACTACCCGTAGCATAAAAACCGTTAGAATTTCCATTGGTTACGGAAATGGGCTTGGTAGCTTCTATTTTTGCCCCTATAAAGCCTTCCCTGTTTGCAACTACACCTCCATTTCCGGTAAGAATATAAGATTGCCCTCTATTTAAGGTAACCGTAAGTGTAAGAGGAGTAGGAGTGGGAATGTTGGTAAACTGTACGTTGGGATCGTATCCGGATATGGTAACGCTTGTGTTATCTTCTGTTGCCATAATGCCCGTGGTAAAATTATATTGCGAGCCGGTGGTTGTAATAGGAGTCGCCGCAGCGTAGAACTTTGTTCCGATTCCGGCCTTGCCTTTAGAAGTGATAATTTCACCATGTGAACTTACAGCAGCTCTGAGAGAAACAAAATAGGGGCGGTCTCCCTTTGTATATACTCCCATGTTATTTGGAACTCCCGCAGCAGAAGCGGTTACTGTTCTTATAACGTTGGTATTCAAATTGAAAGTCTGCGGTGCTCCTTTACTGATGGTAACTGTACCAATAACAGCATTGTTATTATAGATCTTAACTTCGAATGGCGTAACGGAATCTGTTGAGAAGTATAACGCATGGTTATAACTGGAACTTGATACGTCAAAATAAGGGGCAAACCAATGGTCTGTATCTCTTTGCGCAAAGACTGTATTAATGCCAATAAACAATAATACGAAAGATAATAGAAATCTTTTCATAGATAGGAATTAGGATTGCTGCAAAAATAACAGAATATTTTAAAATTTAATTATATTATTGTTAAAAAAAGATTGTAGAATAAACATTTTGCGCAAAAACAGATTATTCCTGATTTATAAAAGTGATCAATTATGGATATTTGCAGAGCATTTATTAAAAAAGGCTGCCTTTGCGAGACAGCCTTTTTTGAAGTTATTAATAGTGTGCTATTATTCAATATTCTTCACCAATATCCAGCCTGTATATCGGATTGGAGTATTCTTACTGTTCGGCTCATTCCAGCTGATATCGAACCAGTAGCTTCCTGTAGGTACTTTTCTGCCTACCATGGTTCCATCCCATTTGTAGCTGTTGGATTTATTTCCTTCATGAATTTTACTTCCGTAGCGGTCAAAAATATTAAATGTAAAGTTTGGTTTACGGGCTAAAGCCGAGTAATCAAGAATATCATTCACTCCATCTCCATTGGGTGTGATGACGTTAATCAGATTAGGAACCGTAATTTCCACAGAGATAGGATTACAGCCATAATCATCTTTTACGTAAATAGACATACTGCCTCTCGGAACATTCATAAAAACATTAGAATCCTGCCAGTTGATATTGTCCTTAGAATATCTGTAAGGAGCAGTTCCTCCTATTGCATGTACGGTAACGGTATTGTTGGAAACCTCGATATTTGAAATAACAGGCTGTTCAGAAGGGTATACTTTTACATTCTGCCTTGTTACACATTCTCCTGCTTTCAGGTCTACCCAATAGGTGCCTACGGTTACATTGCTGATCGATTGGGAAGTAGCTCCGGTGCTCCATAGATATGCGTCAAATCCCGGTCCAGCGTCTAATGTTGTCTTGTTTTCCATGCAGATCGTTTTATCTTTAAGGATTTCGGAATGGGCCGGAGGAAGTACCATAAGTGTTATTTGTGCTATTTTGAAGCACAAGCTCGTTTTGCTGACTCTCACAAAAACAACGCCATTTGGTGCAATATATGCAGAAGGGTTCGGGATTTCATTGGTTCCGTTCTGCGCATCGGTAAGAGACGGATAATATTTTTTTGTTACCCCTAAACTTGTAGTTATAGGAGCTGTCGTCAGATTGAACATTGCTGTTGCGGGATTCGATGGGTTAGAGCATGATCTCACAGTAATATCAGAAACCGTAGGGCTTTCAGAAACGTTCAGATGTAAAGTAACCTCCTCGCAGTCTGTAAATTCCGGATCGTTGCCACAGAATTTATAAACAATTGTGTCATTTCCTAAAAATCCCTGGTTGGGTGTATAGATAATTACTCCATTAGGGTCTATAACTGCCGTTCCGTTTGTAGGTAGCGTTACAATCATTACAGAATTAGGAACATAACTCTGTGTGGAATTGGTAAACTCAGGAATGATAGCGTGAAATGCCTCGCAAAGAATAATACTTTTTGTTGTTTTCTGAAGACATTTATATGCTTTATATACCGGTGTCATAACCGGAGAACAAGAGCCTACCGCAATTTTTACGCTATAATTTCCTGAAACCGTTGGGGTATAGCTGTATGAGTTTGCGCCTGCAATGGGATTTCCGTTCAGATACCACTGGTACGTATTGTAGCTGTCGGCAACCTCCAGTACCAGACCGGGAATACATTCTCCTGTTTTTTTTGTGATTAACGGAA
Source organism: uncultured Chryseobacterium sp. (assembly GCA_913778275.1). Next base: position 9,262 of record CAJYWN010000021.1, on the reverse strand, counting down.
CAGATGAAAAGCCTGCGAAATATCCTCCGTATCCTGCAGTGCTGTATCCACCGTTTACTCCTGCAGTTACGGCCTTGGTAGAAGTAATCGTAAGATTTCCGGTAACTCCTGTTATGGCATAAGTTACCCACTGAGAATTTCCGGTAAGCGGATAAGGACCTTGTGCAGCAGTGGGAGCGATACCGTTTACTGTAACGGCAGCGCCTGCTTCCGTTAAAATATTAAGCTTTAAATTAATCGCTGATGTGATATTCGGCATCAGATTGATATTTCCGATTTCATCAATCTTTCTCGGCAGAAAACAATTTAACGGCGGAATATAATTGTATCCTCCGGTATTGTTGGCGGCACCTGCCCCTACCAGCTGATAGAGATAAACGTTTTTTGTAGTTCTTACATAAAGATTAGAATGACCGCCCCCCTGATTTTTATACTGGTTAGCCATAATTCTGTAATAATCTCCTTCATTAATGGTAGCAACGGGAGTTGTTGCATCGTTCAAATATATATCTGTGCCGTTCTCTGTTGCAATGATAATTCCACCCTCCATATTTGCAGAGCTGGTGGAAATACTTTTTACCATGGCAAATTCGTTTCCGAGTCGTTCGGTAGGAACAGACTGGTCCATAATAAGGTCTGAGCCGTCAACAGTTCCCGTGGCATAAAAGCCGTTTGAGTTTCCATTGGTTACAGATACCGGCTTTGTGGCTTCTATTTTGGCCCCTATAAAGCCTTCCCTGTTAGCTACAATACTCGCATTTCCGGTAAGAATATAAGACTGGCCTTTATTAAGTATAACGGTAAGCGTAGAGGGGGTTGGAGTAGGAATGTTGGTAAACTGCACGTTAGGATCGTATCCGGATACGGTCACGATAGTATTGTCTTCTGTTGCCATGATTGCTGTGGTGAAATTATACAGCGTGCCAGTAGCTGTAATAGGAGCTGCCGCAGCAAAAAATTTGGTCCCAATCCCTGCTTTACCCTTAGAGGTTATAATTTCACCATGGGAAATGGTAGCGACTCTTAATGATACAAAATAAGGTTTGTCGCCTTTCGTATAGATCCCCAAATTGATGGGAACTCCTGCGTTTGATGTAGTTGCAGCTCTTATTAAATTAAAATTGATATTAAAAACCTGCGGCGAACCTTTGCTGATTGTTACGGTACCGATAACCCCAGTATGGGCATAGATCTTTACCTCGAATGGGGTAACAGAGTCTGTGGAGAAATAAAGCGCATGTTTATAGCTTGAGCCCGATTTGTCAAAATAGGGCGCAAACCAATGATCTGTATCTCTTTGGGCAAAGGTTATGTTTATGCAAAAGAGCAATAGGAGGAAGGGCAATAAAAATTTTTTCATGACACGTAAATTAAGACTAATGCAAAAATAAAAGATTATTTTAATATATTCCGCATAATAAATAGAAAAAAACTATACTATAAGTACCACATCATTAATATTAATGTTAAATTAATTATTAGTTTTATTTGGGTTAAATAATACTACATAAAAGTTAAATTCATTTTTGTATATTGCGCGATTTTATCAAAAAAGCCAACATTTTTGTTTGCGGTATTATTATGGATAAAAAAAGAGGCTGCTCCGTGAGACAGCCTCTTTTTATATTTACCGGTTATTATATTTACCGGTTATTATCAGTTTATATTTTTCACTAATATCCAGCCTGTGTATTTGATCGGTGTTTTTTCTTTATTCGGCTCATTCCAGTTGATATGGTACCAGTAGGTTCCTGTTACCAGTTTTTTATCATAATGTTTACCATCCCATTTGTAGTTGTTGAATTTATCTCCGGTAAATATTTTGTTTCCATACCGGTCGTATATAACAAATGAAAGGTTTTCTTTATAAGCCAGCTCACTGTAATCGATAAAGTCATTTTTATTGTCCCCATTCGGAGTGATGGCATTAATCAGATTTGGTACGGTTACCTCAACAGAAACCGGTGTACAGTTATAAGCGTCTTTTACATAAAATACATGCTGCCCTCTGGAAAGTCCCGTGAACACGTTAGAGTCCTGCCAGTTGTTTGGTGAGTCTACGGCGTATAGGTAAGGTCCTTTTCCGCCTGTAACATGAACAGTTACGGTATTGTTTGATATTTCTATTTCTTTAATAACAGGAGTTTCCGCTTTTTTCACCTGTACAAACTGTTTTACAAAACATCCGTTATCTTCCAGGATTACCCAGTATTCTCCTACAGAAACACCTTCCAGTACCTGGGTTGTGGCTCCGGTGTTCCATTCATAAGAGGCATATCCCGGTCCGGCATCCAGATTGGTTCTTCCGTCAATACAAATGATTTTATCTGTAAGAACTGCAGATCTTTTAGGAGGAATTACTTTTAGATTAATTTTAGCAATTGTATAACATTGGTTGCTATTGTATACTCTCACATAAGCAGTTCCGTTTCCGGATATATAAGTGTCTGCATTTAGAATTTCGTTGGTTCCGTTGCTGGCATCCACAAATGTTGGATAATATTTTTTAGTAACCGGGTTTTCTGTGGTTACGCTTGCAATTGTAAGATCGAATTTTGCTTTACCTTCATCAGTTTCAAGGAAACACTCGCTTAAAGTAGCTTCCATCACTACCGGTGAAGGAAAAAATGCTAGTGTTATTTTTGCATTTCCTACACATCCTTCATTGGTGGTTACCTGTACATAAACAAAGCCTTCCGCCGAAAAATAATTGGTAGGATTAGTTATTAGATTGGTTCCTGCATTAAGATCAGCTAAAGTCGGATAGAATTTCTTAGTAACAGGGTTGTATGATGTTACATTTGCGGTTGTAAGATCAAAGAATCCTTTTCCGTTGTACTGACATGCTTTAATGGTCCTATCGGTTAAAATGAAAGGGACAACATTTAGATTTAAGGTTACATGTTCGCAGTCAATAAACTCAGGAGCATTACCGCAGAATTGATACACAATCGTATCCGCACCTAAATATCCGGGATTCGGAATATAAGTGATTTGCCCCGTTGAAGGATTTAGTGTTGCTGTTCCGTGCGTAGGATAGGTAAGAATAGTTACGGTACCTGCCACAGGAGTCTGTGTCGTATTGAATGAAAACGCAGGCGTGATTACTTTAGTAGCACATGCATTAAGGTTGGCGGTTGTATTTTTGATACAGGAGAATACTTTATAAATAGGAGTTGTTACCGGAGGGCAGGTTCCCATTGTTACTTTCACGGTATAGTTTCCGGCCTGAGTAGGCGTGTACACGTTTTGCGTAGCACCCGCGATAGGCACATCATTCAAAAACCATTGATAGGTTTCAAAGCTGTCATCAACTTCAAGAACGATTCCCGGAACACAATCTCCTGTTTGTTTGGCAATCACCGGCACGGATGAGAAACCGGCGAAATATCCACCGTAGCCAACCACTCCGCTTCCTCCTGCAATACCTGCTGTTACGGCTTTTGTAGAGTTTACTGTAATGTTTCCTGACAGTCCCGGAATAGAGTATGATACCCAGGCGGTAGTTCCCTGAACCGGATATGGCCCCTGTGCTGCAGTAGGCGTTATGGGTGCTCCTGCACCGGTGGTATAGGTAACGGTAGCTCCTGCTTCTGTTAAAATATTTAGTTTAATGTCATTTGTAACACCATTCAGATCATTGATTAAAGCAATCTCGTCAATTTTCCGTGGTAAGAAACAGTTCAAAGGGGGAATATAATTATACCCTATTGTTGCTATACTTGTTGCAAGGCCTGCTAAAAGCTGGTAAACATATACATTTTTAGAAGTTTTAATGTACATGTTGTAATGCTCGTTACCCTGGTTTATATAATTCACGTTATTGGCAGGCGCTCCAACGTTAGGTCCGTTTACTCTGTAAAATTGTCCTTCATTTAGGGTTGCAACTACCGGACCTCCATTAATTCGTACTTCCGTATTGTTCTCCGTAGCAATGATAAGGGCATCTTCCATCTGAGCAGAAACATTACCATTTCCTTTTACCAAAACAAATTCGTTTCCTAATCGCTCTACCGGAACAGATTGATCCATAATGATATCCGAGCTTCCTCCAACGGCACCCCATGAAAACTGACCGTTAAAGTTACCATTGGTTACGGATACGGGCTTGTCGGCTTCAATTTTTGCTCCAATGAATCCGGTTGCATTTCCGGATTGATTTCCCACTCCTTCAATAATATAAGATTGTCCTTTATTGAGTGTAAAAGACATGGATGGGGTAGTTGCTCCCGTAGTGCCATTTGAAAATACGACGCCTGAAGAATATCCTGAAACTGTAACAACAGTATTGTTTTCCGTTGCAAGGATACCTGTAGTGAAGTTGTAAATACCCCCTCCGCTGATATCCGTGATAGGTGCAGCTGCTGCATAAAACTTTTTACCGATTCCGGCTTTTCCTTTGGAAGTTATAACTTCACCATGACTTGGAACCGAAATTCTGAAATTGGCATAATAAGGCTTGGTTCCTTTTGTATAAATACCCTTTGTAATCGGTGTGAAAGCCTCGGTTTGTAACGTTGTAACAAGATTTGAGTTTCCCGTGGTTATAGGAAGATTGTAAATTACCGGGCTTCCTTTAACAATATTCACGGTAGCAATTACGGTGTTGTTGTTGTAAATATCCACATCAAAAGGAACCGTGGAATCGGTAGAGAAATAGATGGACTGGCTGTTTGCACTGCCCGTTAAACCTGTTTTGTTCTTCATCGGTGCAAACCAGTGTTCCGTATCTCTCTGTGCAAAAAGAGTATTAACTGCAAAAAGCATTAATACGAAAGATAATAGAAATCTTTTCATATGGTATGGATTATGATTTCTACAAAAATAAACTATTATTCAATATATTGTTAAAAAAACATTAAAAAGTTGTTTTTATTCACGATTTTTAATTAATAGCCAGCCTGAATAGGAAACTGGTAATTTGGTGTCAGGCTCAGTCCATCTTAATATATACCAGTATGTTCCGGTAGACAAAGGTCTGCCATTTACCTTTCCGTCCCAGATGTAACTCTTATCCGCAGATTTATAGACAGGAGCTCCATAACGGTCTGCCACTTCTATAGAAACATTTTGTTTAATTCTGAGGTCAGAATAATTAAGAACATCATTAAGCCCGTCTCCATTTGGCGTGATTGCATTAATGAGGTTTAATACTAAAAATTCTTTAATAACCGGAGTGCACAAATCTGCGCCTAAAACATATACTGTATGCAGCCCTCTTGATAAGCCGGTAAATATGTTAGAAGTCTGATAATCAATTCCATTTAAAGAGTATTGATAAGGGGGAGTCCCTCCGGAAACAGAAACGGTAGCATTGTATCCCGAAACTTCAATCTTAGTGATAGTTGGTGATGCGGAAGTGGTAACATTTACTGTCTGGCGGTATATACAACCGTTGAATTCCAAATCTACATAATAGCTTCCTTCCCCGGCAGTGATGGTTTGGGTGCTAGCTCCGGTGCTCCATTTATAAGATGTAAAACCAGTCCCTGCGTCTAATATGGTTTTTTCACCTGAACACACAATCTGATCCTTCAAAACATCAGATTTTTTCGGAGCTTTTAAAATAATTGTTAAAACACCTGTGCTTGGACATTCTGCTGAGCTGGTAAATCTTATATAAAAAGTAGTTGAAGCAGCTGTAATGATTTGAGCAGGAGTGATAGAATTAGTTCCCGCCTGTGCATTGGCTAGAGTACCGTGGAAGGTTACGTTTACACCGGTATTTGCGGTAAACAAATTTTTATAATCATTTAAGTTTATACTTTCTGAGCCGTTGAGGTCATTGTCGCAAATGCTTGCATTTGCTGCTGTAGTAAGTAATGTAATTCTGCTGCCTATTTTAAAATCTATCTGTCCAAAAGCGGGTGGGCAGTTTCCTGTAAGGCCATCTACACGAACATACACTGTTGTGTTGGCGGTATAGCTCCAAGTGGCTGGTAAAGTATTGGCATTTCCGGCATTGGCATCTGCCTGCAGAAGATAGTACCGTACGTTTACGGCCGCAGGGTTGGGTACAATTGCGGAAGTAACAGTTGAAAAATCGACATTTACAATTCCATCAAAATTATCATCACAAAGAGTGGCATTAAAATTTCCGGTATTAACAGATGGAGAGCTAATTGTTGTTAATGTAATCTGTGCGGCTTTCGTACATCCATATTGAGAGGTGACATTGGCATAAATTGTTCCTGCTGGTCCGTTATAAGCTGCAGGATTGGCGATCGGAGTTCCGGTGAAGGTGGGGTTGGTGAAATACTGAACCGTCGTTCCGGAGTCCGGCGTAACATTTACCGAACTAAGATCGAATGTTCCGTTTCCGTTTGTATCTGTGCATGAGGTTAATGTGCCGGCAGAAGTTTGTAAAACATCTATATTAATAATGATTTTAAAATATTCAAAATCAGCAGGATTGCCGCTTCCTTCCGCATAATAAATAAAAGTGTCTGTCGTGTCTGCTGTAAGTCCGGGGTTGGGAGTGTAAGTGATTTGTCCTGTTATTGGATTTACAGTTGCTGTTCCGGAGGTTGGAGCCAAAATAATGCTTGTATTGACAGGGACTATTGTCTGGGTGGATGTCGTGAAAGCGGGAGAAATAACTTTGGTATTGCATGAACCGATATTATAGGTTGTTGTTGTAATTGGCGGGCACAGTGTGTAATTGTAGCCAGTCGTTAATTTTGATTCACAGTTGTTTTTTGTGACAAGGCAGGTGTATGTTCCCGCTCCGTATAATTCAGGGTTAATAGAATATGAGGTTGCACCCGGAATAGGATTTCCGTTGAGGTACCATTGATAAGCATCATAAGTATTGTCCACCTGTAAGAGAATTCCCAGGTAACAGTCTCCGGTTTTTGAAATGACAGGGACTGATGAGAATCCGGCAAAATATCCGCCGTATCCTACGGCGCCGCTTCCGGCTGCAATTCCGGCTGTAACAGATTTGGTGGAATTTACAGTAATTGTTCCTGAGATGCTTGGAATAGAATAAGTTACCCAATTCGGATTGCCGGTTACCGGAACCGGACCGTTGGCAGCAGCAATGGGATTTCCGTTTAAAGTAACTGTTGCGCCGGTTTGGGTGATAATATTTAGCCTTGTGCTGTATGTCTGATTTCCGATTTGATTAATGAAACCGATCTCATCAATTTTATTAGGAAGGAAACAGCTGAGCGGCGGAATAAAGTTCATTCCTCCCGTGGGGTATTCGTTTCCACTGGAAACGCCGGCCAGAAACTGATATACGTAAGCGTTTTTGTTGGTGGAGATTCCCATATTATATATTCCGTTTCCCTGATTGATATAATTGGCACTTGGGATCATATAATATTGTCCTTCATTCAGGGTAATTCCTGAGTTTACTCCGTTAATTGTAATTTGAGTGTTGTTTTCTGTAGCTACCACCAATGCTGATTCCATTTGTGATGATACGGATCCGTTGCCTTTTACGACCACAAAATCTTTTCCGAGTCTGTCTACGGGAACCGCCTGATCCATAAGGATGTCGTTGTTGGTAAGACCATTTGCAGGATAATGCATTCCGTTAAAATTTCCATTGGTTACGGAAACCGGTTTTGTAGCTACGATCTTGGCACCGATAAGTCCGTCGAGATTGAAATTACTGTCTGCTGCACGAACGTCCATGATGTAGGATTGGCCTTTATTCAGCATGAAACTTTTTGTAGGTGTCGATGAGCCGTCCGAAAAAATAACATTCGGATTGTATCCGGAAACAACTACCGCCGTGTTGTCTTCGGTAGCCGTTACGCCTATTGTTGAATTGATGATTGCTGCGCTTATGTTCGGAGAATTGCTGTTATTCGGGGCCATTGCCGCATAGAAGGTGGTGCCAAGCCCGGCCAGACCTTTTGAGGTAATAATTTCGGCATGATTCTGAAGAGAAAACCTGTAGTTGGCAAAAAACTTTTTGGGTCCTTTCACATACATTCCCATGGTATTCGGAATAAAGAGATCCTGCTGATCGGTTGTGATAAGAAAATAATTCGGGATCGCTATTTCTGTAGGGTTGCCCTTACTAACCTGTACTGTTGTATATAATGTGCTGTTATTGAATATTTCCACATTAAAAGGAGTAATCTCGTTTGTGGAAAGATACAGGTATCCCTGCAATGCACTGTTCCCAACTTTTGATGCCATGGGGGCAAACCAATGGTCTGTGTCCAGCTGAGCATTGAATAATAAACAAAAAAAAGTACAAATGGTTAGTAGAATTTTTTTCATGCTTGTTAATAAGGGATGCAAATGTAATTATTAAAAATCAATTAATTATATTAAATTAACAGATCAAATATATAAAATTTAAGATTATTAAATATTTAATATATTTTTAATGTATCGTAAAATCTCACAATTGGGAATAAAAAATCCCGGTGAAAATCACCGGGATCATATTTTAAATCAGAAAAGGATTATAAGCTTACTCTTACAAATCCGGTTACTTTAAGATCTGCATTTACAGATTTTACATAATCAGCAACAGTGATTCCTCCGTCTTTAATGAAAGACTGGTGTACCAATGTGTTGTCTTTGTAGAATCTCTGCATTTTACCCTTAAGAATATTTTCGATAATGTTTTCAGGTTTTCCTTCTTTAATAAGAAGTTCTCTTTCGATTTCTAATTCTTTATCAATCGTTGCCTGAGAAACGGAAGTTTCGTCAAGAGCGATAGGGTTCATAGCAGCTACCTGCATAGAAACCGCTTTAGCAGCTTCAGAAGCTCCTTCTACATTAGCAGAAAGTGAAGTGATCGCAGCAATTTTGTTTCCAGCGTGGATGTAAGCTCCTAAGAAAGGCCCTTCAATTCTTTCGAATGCACCGATTTCAATTTTTTCACCGATTACACCGGTCTGCTCAACTAATTTTTCAGCAACAGTGATTCCGTGGAAATCTGTAGCTAAAAGCTCTTCTTTTGTAGCAGCAAAGATCGCCATTTCAGCCAGTTCGTAAGCCAGTTCAATGAAAGCTTCGTTTTTACCAACAAAGTCAGTTTCGCAGTTTAATGAAATAACAGCACCCAGAGTATTGTCTTCATTTACTCTTGCGATTACTGCTCCTTCAGTAGATTCTCTGTCTGCTCTGTTTGCAGCCACTTTCTGTCCTTTTTTTCTAAGGATATCTACTGCTTTTTCGAAATCTCCTTCAGCTTCTACTAAAGCTTTTTTGCAGTCCATCATACCTGCACCTGTTTGGTTTCTCAATTTTGCTACGTCTGCAGCAGCTGGTGTATAAGACATAATATCTA
>CAJYWN010000020.1 GCA_913778275.1 uncultured Chryseobacterium sp. | reverse complement strand
TTATTAGCGTGAGAAACGTTGTTACCAACCATTGCACGCTTTCCTGTTATTTGGCAAATTCTTGACATATCTCGATGTTCTTATTTGTACTATAATATTTGAGAGTGCAAAATAACGAAGAATTTTTTAGATAGACAAATCTTTTGGAAAATTATTTATAAATAACTTATCAATATGAACTTCAAAACGGTGTCCCTTTTTGTCTTATAACTAACTGCTTCTCTAGCTTTTCTTTGTTTTTGCCTGAAAACGTTTGATTATAAAATAAAATAACAAAAAACCGAGAGCGAAAATTGAAAATCTTGAAAGCAGATCTCCTGCTCTCGTATAGAAAGTCATTTGATCATACAGGTTTATTTTTGCAAATAAGGCTGTTTTATCTCCGTAAAAAGTATCTTCAGCAATTTCTCCCTTAGCATCGATATGAGCGGAAATCCCACTGTTGGCGGCTCTTGCAATCTCTCTTCTGGTTTCTATAGCACGCAGTCTTGCATAAGATAAAAGCTGTCGGTGTCCTTCCGATACCCCCCACCAGGAATCATTCGTCATAATTCCTAAAAAATTCGCTCCTTTTTTTACATATTCTCCGGTAAATTCGCCGTATATACTTTCGTAACAGATGATAGGAGCTATTTTACCCTTATTGAAAGGATTGGCAAAGGCTACTCTTTCCTTATCGGTTCCGAGAGAAGCAACCGTTCCTCCCAGATTAAGCATGGCATCGCCTAAAAGAGGTTTTAAATAATTCATATAAGGGAAGATTTCAACACCCGGAACCAGCTTGCCTTTGTGATAGACCTCAATTTTATGATTGGGAATAACCTGAACGGCAGAATTAAAACTCTCAACCCAAAGTCCGGGATTTAGCTGATAGGCTTCTTTAGGAAGATTTTCTTTGGAAGTATAAAATTTGTGCGAAGAAATTCCCATGGCAAATACAGAGCCTGGATGCTTAGACAAAAACGCTTTAAGGTTATTCAGAATAACGCTTTTTTCAAAATTACGCTCGGAAATGGAGCCTCTGCCTGGAAGTGCTGTTTCCGGAGCTATATAATAATCTATTTTTCCTTTTGAATTTTTTTCTGCCAGATCAAGAAGATCATTTTCAATAACCAGGCTGTCTTTCGAATATTTTTCCGCATAAGGATCAAGATCTGGCTGAAGCATCAGCACATTGACACTGCCAATCGGCTTTTCATTAAAATTATTGTATTGCACAACTGAAATAACCATTGGGACGATAATCAGCACTGCAACAATTAAAGCGTTTTTGATCAGATCTTTTCTTTTTCTTCCGGCCTGCCATATTCTTACTGTATAAAAGATCAGAACATTTACCACCAGGATCCAGAAACTTCCGCCGGTAGCTCCCAGCGTATCATACCATTGAATTAATTTTGGATAGTCTGAGAATACGTTTCCAAGATTCAGCCACGGCCAGGTGAATTCCCATCCCAGATGGAACTTTTCGAAACTCATCCAGATGGCAACAATAAATGCCAGTCCCCAATAGGTTCCCTGTGCATTTTTGTACCAGTGATAGCATTGAAATACCAAAGAATAAAGAAGGGAATTAACCAGTACTGGGAATACGACGGCTAATATCGAGTGGCTTCCATCCGGATTTTTTGCACCGTACAGCCAGCCGGTGGTTACCACATTCCAAATTATAAAACACAAATAAGACAGCCCGAAAACGACCCAGCTTTTTCTTTTATAATCTGAAAATTTAGAAACACCGTGCTCCATCATCAGAAGCGGAACCAGTGCGAAAAATATAAAAAACGGAACTCCGTAAGTAGGCCACGAAATGGATAATAGCATCGCTGAAATGAGCGTAAGTAAAACGTATTTCATTCAATTTATTTATTACACAAATTTAATGTTTTTGAAATGAATAAATTTGCAAACGATGTTAAAGAAATCTTATAAAATAGCGATTGTTCCCTATACCATATTTTTGCTGTACCTGATGTTTTTCGGAATGGGCAGAATACAGTATGATGATAATCTGCTAACCATCGAGCCGGTATTCTCTACGATAAACTTTATCAAAGGATCTATTTTGTGGAAAGATATCATAGTAATTGTCGGAGGAAATATTATTATGTTTATCCCTTTTGGTTTTCTGGGCTGGATATTCCCGAAACTGAATGAGCTTAAAACGCTGTTGTTCAGATTTATATCAGCAATTGTCATCATAGAAGCGCTTCAGTATTTTTCCAGAATGGGGATTTTTGAAGTGGATGATATTCTCCTGAATACCTTTGGCGTCTTTTGCGGATTTTTAATGAAAAAAATTATTGAAAAAAGATTTAAAAACCGGATTATTTGAAATTATAAGTACTTCGACAAGCTGAGCGTAGCTGAAGCATCGAGCTATCCGTTCAATTCCTTAGCTCGTTTTTCCGCACTCAGGATGCCGTTTTTCAGGATTTCCTTCAAATTATTGTCGTTAAAAGTTTTTAATGCAGCTTCTGTTGTCCCGCCTTTTGAGGCAACGTCTTTAATGAGTTCTTCCAGATTCTTATCAGAATTGTTAATCAGGTGATAAGCGCCGAGCATGGTTTGGGTTACGAAAAGTTTTGACAGGTTTTCATCAATTCCCATTTCAACTCCCGCTTTAACCATAGCATCGACAATATAATAAAAATACGCCGGCCCGCTTCCTGAAAGGGCAGTTACTCCATCAAGCAATTCTTCATTTTCCAGATAAACCGATCTTCCTGTTGCGTTGAGCAGTCTTTCAATATTGATGAGCTGACTGAAGGAAATTCCCGCTGCAGAAGTATACCCTGTAATTCCCATCCCGAGAAGCGTAGGAGAATTAGGCATGGCTCTTACAACCAGAGGGTGATTTAGTAATTGCTGAATTTTTTCGATTTTAATTCCTGCCATGATGGATAAAACCATCTGGTTTTCTTTTAGCTGAAATCTTAAGTTTTCGGCAACATACTGGAAATCCTGCGGTTTTACGGCAATGATGATTAAATCTGCGTCCAAGTTCTCAATATCGTCAAAATTTGAAATATTGGATTTTGGAAATTCTTCTGCTATCTTGGAAAATTTAGATTGATTTCTTGTGATTAAATGCAGATTTTCCGGTTTTATAAGTTCGTATTTCAGAAATGATTTTGAAAAGGAGAGACCCATGTTTCCGGCCCCGAGAATAGCTATTTTCATATTGTGTGTTTGTTTATACATAGTTAACTTTGTCAAAGTTCTAAACTTTGACAAAGTTTTTAAAAGTTTATCTTAAATAATATTAACTTCCCGTTCCAATTCAATCCCGAACTTTTCCTTCACAGAATCAATGATTTTCGTTGAAAAATCAAAAATTTCCTTTCCGGTCGCTTTTCCGTTAGCGTTGATAATAACCAAAGCCTGAAGTTTGTGTGAAGCAACATTTCCAATTTGCTTCCCTTTCCAGCCTGTTTGCTCGATCAGCCAGCCTGCAGGAACTTTTACAAAATCTCCGTTGGCATATCCCGGAATCTGTGGGAATTTTTCCTTCAATTCTTCAAATTGCGGTAAGGGAATCGTGGGATTTTTAAAGAAGCTTCCGGCATTGCCAATCTCTTTAGGATCCGGCAATTTGCTTTTCCTGATGTTGATGACCGCTCTGGAAACATCCTGGATCGTTGGTTTTTCCATTCCTAAATGTTCCAGCTCAGATTGTATGGCGCCGTATTCCGTTTTGATGTGGTGATTTTTTCGGATCAGCTTAAAGGCGACATCTAAAATGACGTACTTTCCTTTTCCTTCCTGCTTAAAGATAGAATCTCGGTACCCGAATCTGCATTGTTCAAGGTTGAAAGTTTCCAGCTGCAGATTTTCCAGGTTAAGAACGGTGCAGCTTACAAACGTATCTTTGATTTCCGTGCCGTACGCTCCGATATTCTGCATAGGTGAAGTCCCTACATTTCCTGGAATCAGGGAAAGATTTTCCAATCCGCCATAATTTTTATCAAGGCAGAACATCACAAATTCATGCCAGTTTTCACCTGCTTTTGCCGTCACCAAAACTTCATTATCGTTGATGAAATCTTCGTGAATGCCTTTAAGATTTAGCTTTATAGCTAATCCTTCAAAATCTTTAGTCAGCAGAATATTACTTCCTCCGCCTAAAAAGAGGAGAGGTAAAGTACTTGTTTTGGAATCGTTCAACGCTTCAATTAATTCTTCGGTAGAATGTACTTCCGTGAAATACTTCGCCTTTGCATCTACACCAAATGTGTTATGGGCTTTGAGTGAAAAATTTTCCTGCATTTGGATTATTTAAACAAATTCGTTGATCTTAAAAAAAAAATATCAGCAATAAAAGCTTGGAATACATTTCTAATCCAGGTTTTTATTGCTGATAACCATATTTTGTTGAGATTAAAGACTGAATTCTAATTTATATTGATCAAGCGCATCTTTTAAAATAGCGGCACTTCTTATCAGATCTTCTTCTTTTAAAACGTAAGCAATTCTTACCTGTTTTTTTCCCAGTTCCGGATTGCTGTAGAAGCCTCCGGCCGGGGCTACCATAATTGTTTCATTCTGGTTGGAATATTTTTCAAGAAGCCATTGTGCGAATTTCTCGGTATCGTCTACAGGAAGTTCTGCAACACAGTAAAAAGCTCCTTTCGGTTTTGGACAGATTACGCCCGGAATAGCGTTTAAAGCATCAACCAATACATTTCTTCTGTGGGTATATTCTTCTCTTACGGCTCTGATGTAAGCACCGTCATTCTGGTGTGCTGCAGTGGCTGCAATTTGTCCTAATAAAACAGGGCTTAGTCTGGCCTGGGCAAAAAGCATAGCAGCATCGTGGATTTTTTTAGAACGGGTAATCATGCATCCGATTCTTACACCGCACATAGAATAACGTTTTGATTCTGAATCGATAATAATACAGTTTTCTGCAAGTTCAGGAAAAGCCAGCATGGAAAACTGCTGCTTCCCGTCATATACATATTCTCTGTATACCTCATCTGAAATAACCACGATATCATATTTAAGAGCAATTTCCGCCAGTTTCTGAAGTTCCTCACGGGTATACAAATAACCGGTTGGGTTTCCGGGATTGCAGATAACGATCGCTCTCGTTTTTTCTGTAATTTTTTTCTCAAATTCTTCAATCGGAGGAAGTGCAAATCCTGTATCTATGGTAGAAGGTACGGCTACGACATTTACATTGAAAGTGCTTGTGAAGCCATTGTAGTTTGCATAATACGGTTCCGGGATAATTACTTCGTCGCCGTCGTCACACAAAGTGGAAATGGCAAAATTCAATGCTTCCGATCCTCCGTTGGTCACAATAAAATTATCCGTTGTAAGATCATTGAAACCTAATGAATGATAGTATTCTGTTAACGCTTTTCTGTACTCTATATTACCCTCGGAAAGAGCATATTCCAAAACTTTAAGATCGATATTCTTTAAAGCATTCAGTGCCGTTTCGGGTGTTTCAATATCGGGCTGTCCGATATTCAGGTGATAGACTTTTATTCCTTTCTGCTTTGCTTTCAGGGCAAATGGAACCAGTTTTCTTACCGGCGAAGGCGGCATGTGCAGTGCTCTGTTTGAAATATTCGGCATTATTGAAAAAATTTGTATCGCAAAAATAAGATTTAATTTCTCAATAATACAATAAGCATTTAAGAAAGAATCTGTCTGATAATCTTAAAGATTTACTACATATTAATGTTATTATATAGGTACAAAAGGTATTTTATTAATAAATTATTCTATTTTTGCTCGGAATTAACTATTTCCATGAAAAAAATACATTTACTTTTTCCTATTTTTTTATTTTCGGTTCAATCTGTTTTAGGGCAGAGAATTGATAAAGAGATCATCAGCTTTCAATTGCTGAGAGAACCTGTTTTTGCAACAGATGCTGCGAACAGAAATTATACAGTTACTGTAAAATCTCCTTATAATATCACAAAAGATGATGTTTTGAGGATTTCTAAAGAAGATTACCAAAATCAGGTTAATAATTATCAGACCAATGTAGAAACAGCGAAGATCGAACATCAGGAAAGGCTGAAAGATTATGAAGCGGAAGTAAAAAAGCTCCAGGAGAAATTCAAGCTTGAATCGGCAGAATACAGCAAATTGTCTGCTGTCGAAAAAATTGCCACCACCAACGGAGCTCCCGTTTTAAGACTTCCATCAAGGCCTGTTCTTAACATTCCGCCAATGCCGGTTTACAGACAGCCCGACCTGAGAGATGCTTTAATTGTAGACAACAAAATTCTCGCTTCACAGATGAATGTTGCAGGCTTTTCAAAGGGCGGAACTTATCTTGATCTGCAGATTGAAATGGAAAGGACTAATTTTCAGGATAATCAGGGGAAAACATTTGCCAATCAGCCGGTAAGAATTATCGGTAAGCAAAACGGAGTGGTAAAACTGGACAAAACCTATTTTTCCGACTTTGCAGAAATTGCGAGTGCGCCTACCAACGAGATCAACCTGAATGCGCACGAAAAAGCATACCTCCAGAGAACGATGGACCGTACCAGAAATATCATTAATGATCATTTCGGTTACCAGACAATTAATTCATCGGTAACATTAGAAACGGTAAAAAACAAAGGAGATTATGATGATCTGGAAAAAGCGTATATCTATGTAACGACTAATCTGAAAAAGCTTCAGGCAAAATCCGATTATCCTCCCAATAAAGTGGCCATGGAAAATATGCAGAAAGGAATCGATATGTGGAGGGCTGCACTTACCAAAGTGAATTACAGTGATAAAAAAGCTTTATACAACCAAAAAATAGGAGAATATCTTTATTTTAATTTGATAAGGCTGAATCTTGCTTTGGGAAATTCCAAAGAAGCGGAAAAGTATTTAAATGAACTTCAGGAACATCTGGTAGACATCAAATTATCCTACGATGCCAATCTTGAATTAAAAAAATTAGAAGAAAAAATTTATAATAACTAAAGAAAATTACATGATTAAACAGATTATTGCCTCAGTAATGATCACGGCTTCGGTATGTGCATTTGCTCAGGTAAAAGTTGTGGAAGGAACAAAATTTACAACCGACGACAATCTTGAAACGGATGAAAAGCTGGTTCTGGCAGACGATTACAATTCTTATATGTTCAGTGCGATCAATATCGACGGATTGATGCGAAATGTATTTCCGCATAAAAAACTGCTGATGAGAAAGCTGGATCAGAACGGAAGTCTTGTAGACACATATATTCAGGATTATGCTAATAAAACCAACGGCGTTCTTCACAATTACCTGGGCTCTCAGCAGATCGACGAAGACCGGTTGGTGGCATTTACGGAAGAATATTTCGGTAAGGAAAACAGGAAAGAGGTTTTTCAGCATGTGTTCAGTAAAAAATCAGGAACTTTTACCACAAAAAGCATTGCAAAATACACGATTGAATCCACAAACAAATCCGGAACAACTTACGTAGTATTTTCTGAAAACGGAAAATATGCAGCTGTGTTCAATGACAGGTATGCAACGAAGAAAACGGATAATATCAATGATGCTTTGGTGATTGATTTAAGAACATTAACACCGCTTTGGAACAAAGAAATTACTCTCAGCAGCGATTATGTGGAAAAATCTTTAGCCTTAACGAATTCAGGAAAGATCATTTTGCTGCGTAAAGCTGCGGGCTGGAAAGAGTCTTATAAAATGGAAATGGTTTCCAATACGGAAGATAAAGATTTACCTTTTGATGATAAATATATTCCTGAAAAGCTATACGCGATCAGTAAAAATGATAATGATTATCTCGTAAGTTTCGGAAGAAAAAACCAGGCCGTAACTATGGGCGGAAGTACTTTCGGAACGGTGATGTTCTATGATATCAAATCCGGAAAAGCAGTAATCAGCAATACCAATCTTGCCGGAGCCAAAGATATGAGCGATGTAAAAGTAATTAAAACCATCATAAAAGGCGATGAGGTTTTATTGGCGGTTCAGCAGGAAACGGTTTCAAGACCGATGCCTACGGCAATGAACCGTTTTCCGGATCCTGTATACACGCTTGATGTAGGTGTTCTAATGAAACTCAATAAAGAAGGGGAGGTAAAGCAGTTTGTGCCGCTGGGAAGCAATCCTTCAGGCAGAAGAATTCAGGTGATTGAATCTGGTGATAATCTGTATGTTTCAGCATTTTATCCAAAAGGAGCATTTGGAAATACAGGTTTCTCCATGAAAGCTTTCGATTTTGGCAGTCTGGCTCCGAAAGAGCTTACATTAGATTATAAAGGAAGAAACTTTTTCCAGAATTACGGATTTACCGACGGGAATTTGGTTCAGTTTGTTCCGGCTACCAATAAATTGTTGTTTCTGGACAAAAGCGGGAAAGACGTTCAGATGTTCAGCGTTTACAATTTTGTGAAATAATTTCATCAGAAAATATTAATAAGATCAGCTTTAAATTTTTAAGGCTGATTTTTTTATTGATTTAAAATCCGGTTCCATTAAATTTTCGTTATTTTGGAAAAATTATAAAACTGAAAAAATGCAGATACAATCCGTTTCAATAGATGATTATATTTCAAAGATCCCTGAAGAAAGACAGGCGGTTTTCAGAAAGCTTTTTGACACCATCAACGATAATTTACCGGAAGGTTTTTCACAGGGCAGCAGCTATGGAATGATCGGTTGGGGAGTGCCACTTGAAACATATCCGGCAGGGTATCATTGTGCTCCGGGAACGCCTTTACCTTTCATGAGTATTGCTTCCCAGAAGAATTTTATCGCATTTTACCATATGGGAATGTATGCCAAACCGGATCTGCTGGATTGGTTTGTGGAGGAATTCCCAAAATATTCCAACAGAAAGCTGGATATGGGGAAATCCTGCGTACGTTTCAAAAAAATGGATGATATTCCTTTTGAATTATTGGCTGAAGTAAGTAAAAAAATGACGGTTCAGGACTGGATCGATTGTTATGAAGCAAATTTTAAAAAGTAAATTTCTCTGCACGCTTTTGGCGGCAGTATGCATTTTTACTTCTATTACAGGTTGTAGAAGTTACAGTACTTCCGGCCTGCAAAATGGTGATCTGCTATTTGTAACGGCGAAAAGTACCGGACTTTCAGGGGCAATCAATAAGGTTACCCAAAAGCAGAAAAATGCTTCGTTCGATCACATTGGAATTCTGGAAAAAAACAATGGAAAGTTGTATGTTCTGCATGCAGCTCCCCAAGGAGGCTCCCAAAAACAACAACTAAAGGATTTTCTGAAAGATCAAAGTGATGATGGACAAGCAGTTGTGGTGTATCGTTTACAGCCTCAATATCAGCATGCAATACCTTCAGCTATAGAAAAAGCAAACTCTATGTTGGGAAAGCCTTACAATTTTAATTATATTCTGAATGAAAACTCGTATTACTGCTCAGATTATATTGAAAGATCGTTCAGAGAAAGTCATATTTTTAAGCTGGAACCCATGACTTTTATTGATCCTGCAACAGGAAAAACCAATGCCTTCTGGGAAGATTTTTACAGGAAGAAAAACCTTAAAGTTCCCGAAGGCGAACCAGGATGCAACCCCAACGGACTGGCTGCTTCAGAAAAGCTTCAAAGGATAAAAGAACTTAAATAGATAGCTGTAAAGAAATAAATAATTAACGGATTCGGAAGAGTCCGTTTTTTTTATTTGGATCTCATTTTAAGACAGAAAAAAATAAAACTCAAATAAATTTAAAATTATTATCCTACTAATTTGGTAGACTAATATTTTTTTATATTTTTGTCTAAGCTTAACCCATTGGAAAAATGAGCATTAGTATTTAAACCAAAAGTTTTTGATATGATAACACCTAATCCAAGCCTGCAGGTTTTAAACAGTAAAATAAATCTGCCTAAAAAAGAATTGATCCTTGAAATAGAACTGAACGGTAAAATGAAGTTTGAACAGCTTATGAATACCATATACCATCAGTTCGGGATCTGTCACAGGGTGTTATCAGCTAATGTAGAATATGTAAACGGCAGAAGCTTCGGATCTGTTCAGCTGTACATTAATGTAAGCTCAGAAGACTTTGATGCGCTTGAAATTTATCTGAATAAAAATAAACTTCTGAGTACCACTGTAGAATATGTCTGCAGGAAATACTTATAAGATAGGTTCATATAGTTTTAATTACAGAAAAGCGTCCGGTTTTACCGGACGCTTTTATTATAGATGGATCAATCTGATTCTGTATTAAATTCTTTCGATATCTGCTCCAATAGCTTTCAATCTGCCATCGATATTTTCATAACCTCTGTCAATCTGTTCGATATTGTGAATGATTGATTTTCCTTCCGCAGAAAGAGCGGCAATCAAAAGCGCGTTTCCAGCTCTGATATCTGGAGAAACCATCGTTGTTCCTCTTAAAGGGGTTTCATGGTTGAGGCCTATTACCGTTGCCCTGTGCGGATCACAAAGAATAATCTGTGCGCCCATATCGATCAATTTATCTACGAAGAATAATCTTGATTCAAACATTTTCTGATGCACCAGAAGACTTCCTTTTGCCTGTGTTGCCACAACAAGAATGATGGAAAGAAGATCCGGTGTAAATCCAGGCCATGGCGCATCTGAAATGGTAAGGATAGAGCCGTCAATAAATTTCTGAATTCTATAATTTTCCTGAGCCGGAATGAAAATATCATCATGACTCTGCTCCAACTGAATACCCAATTTTCTGAATGTATTCGGGATAACACCAAGCTGGTTCCAGTTGACGTTTTTAATGGTGATTTCGGATTTTGTCATGGCTGCAAGACCAATCCATGAGCCAATTTCCACCATATCCGGAAGCATGGTGTGTTCCGTTCCGTGAAGATATTCAACTCCTTCGATGGTGAGTAAATTGGAACCGATTCCGGTAATATTGGCGCCCATTCTGTTCAGCATTTTGCAAAGCTGCTGCAGATAAGGTTCGCATGCGGCATTGTATATTCTGGTTTTGCCTTTCGCTAGCGCTGCTGCCATCACGATGTTGGCAGTACCCGTTACTGAAGCTTCCTCCAATAGGATAAATTTTCCTCTAAGTTCTTTAGCTTTTAATGAATAAAAAAACTCTTCTTCATCATAATTAAATTCTGCACCGAGTTCTACCAATCCCTGGAAGTGGGTGTCTAATCTTCTTCTTCCGATTTTGTCTCCTCCCGGAGTCGGCATATACGCTTCGCCGTATCTTGCAAGCATAGGCCCCATAAGCATGATGGAACCTCTTAGTTTGGCACCGTCTTTTTTGAACTCATCGGACTTGATATAATCAAAATTAACTTGATCTGCTTTGAAAGTATAATCTCCGTGTCCGTTCTTGGTTACCTTCACACCGAAGTCGCCCAGAATTTCAATTAATCGATTAACGTCATGGATATCGGGAATATTTTTAATTCTTACTTCCTCATCAGTTAATAAAACGGCACAAAGAATCTGTAGAGCTTCATTTTTTGCTCCTTGTGGAGTAATTTCACCTTGCAGTCTTTTTCCTCCTCTTATCTGAAATGTTCCACTCATGTCTACTTTCTGTTTTTATGATTGTTGTTGTTATTGTTGTGTCTCCTTTTGTTGTTGGATTGGTTTCTGTTGTTAGACTGGTTTCTGTTATTATTGTTACGGTTGTTGTTATTGCTGGTATAATAGATTTTACTTTTTTCCAGCGTATCTATTCCTGTAAGATCCAGTCTGTTTTCCGAAAGTTCTTTCAGATGACGGAAGATAACATCGTCGGTAACGTGTTCTTTATTATATACGTTGTAAGATTTCTTCATATTATTGGCAATCACTTCAATAAGGGCCTCTTTTTCATCTCCCTGTTCCAGTTCGATTGCTTTTTCTATTAGTTGAAGAATACTTTTTCCGTAGAATTTGAAATCTCCCTGAAGCTTAGGGTATTCCATTCTTTTAGGTGGCTCTGCCAACTGCTCTCTGGTTGGAAAAGGATATGGTGAATCTACGTCAAGATCGTAGTCGGCAAGAATGAAAAGATGATCCCAAAGTTTATGCTTATAATTTTCTTCATCGCGAAGCTGCGGGTTTCTCTGACCCATAAAATCAATGATGCCCATTGCCATCTCGCTTCTCTCTTCTTTTGAAGGAAGCTCTTTGCAGCGTTCAACCAACTGTTGTATAATTCTGCCATATTCCGGCAGATGAAGCTTGTTTTTTTGGGTGTTATATTCCATAGTATGCAAATATATGGATTAATAGAAAATTTGTACGAAAATCTTTAAAGTTTATGATTTTTTAATGATGTTTCAAATAGAATTTTAATAAAGTTTTATAGGAAATGTAAAAAATATTTCACAATCATTTGAAATTATTTTAATAAAAGTGTAATTTAGTTAATGCTTTAATAATCAAAAAATAAGATATGAAAAAAACACGCTTTTTACTTGTATTGCTGGCTTTAGGTTTCACCAACGCATGCCGGGAAAACGATATGATTATGGATGACACTTCCCAACAGAAAGAAGTTCATAGCAAAACAGTAGACGTTACCCATCACGACGGACGTCCTTTCAGTACCGGAACATCTTCACATGCAAAATTTGTTGCCGGTCCCGGAGGAAGTGTTTTGATGCAGGGGTTTTATTGGGATGTGCCCGATGGTGGAAACTGGTGGAATACCGTGAAGGGAAAACTGGCCGACTGGTCAAACGCAGGAATTGGTGCCGTATGGCTGCCACCCGCTTCGAAGGCACAGAACGGAGCATATTCAATGGGATATGATCCTACTGATTATTATGATTTCGGAAATTACAATCAAAACGGAAGCATTGAAACGCGTTTCGGATCACGCGCAGAACTGGAAGCATTGATCACAAAAGCTCATACAGAAAATATGCAGGTGTACGCCGATATTGTGATCAACCATAATAGTGGTGGGCAAAGCGAATACAATCCGTATGTAGGCTCAAATACCTGGACAAATTTTTCAGGTGTTGCGTCAGGAAAATTTCCAAGAAATTACAATGATTTTTATAAAAATTCTTACGGAAATAATGATGAAGGTTCTTTTGGGGGCTTTCCTGATTTATGCCACGCCAATCCGTATGTGCAGGACTGGCTTTGGGGAAGGGATGATTCTGTAGGAAAATATTATAAAAACGTTATGAAATTCGATGGCTGGAGATTCGATTACGTGAAAGGTTTCGGACCTTGGGTGGTGAACAGCTGGAATGCTAACGTCGGCGGCTTTTCCGTTGGTGAGCTTTGGGACTCTAACGTCAATACGCTGGAATTGTGGGCCAATAATGCCAATAGTTCGGTGTTTGATTTTGCGGCTTATTACAAAATGGATGAAGCATTTGATAACGGCAACTTAAATGTTTTGAATGACGATATGATGTGGAAGCGAAATCCTTTTAAAGCGGTTACTTTCGTTGCTAATCATGACACGGATATTATCTACAATAAAATGCTGGCCTATGCTTATATTTTGACACATGAAGGATATCCTACAATCTTTTACAGGGATTATGAAGAATGGCTGAACAAAGAAAGATTAAACAATCTCATCTGGATCCACAATAATAAAGCGACGGGAACAACTTCCATCCTTTATACCGACAACGATGAGTATATTGCAAGAAGAAACGGATATAACGGAAATCCGGGACTGGTAGTGTATATCAATAATTCTTCAAGCTGGCAGGAACGATGGATTCAAACCAACTGGACAAGCCAGCAGATTAAAGATTTTACCGGCAGTTCAGGCTGGTATCCAACGACACAATCTGATAAATGGGTGAAAATCCAGTGTGCGCCGAATTCGTATTCTATATGGTCTTTGAATCAGTAGATGGTTAAAATAAAGACTGTTTCCTTTGAAGCAGTCTTTAATATCATTTAAACCTGAATAAATTTTGCCCGCTGATGTGGAGTTGGCAGGTAACATTTCTGGTTGGCAAGCTTCATTCTGTTTTTCGAAACAATATCATAAAGCTTATCGCTTAAAAAAGAAGGAACGATCTTTCCTAAAAACGAAAGCTTATAAATGCCTCCCAGCAAATTGGCAATTTTTAAAACCGCTTTGGATTTTTCAAGATAGTATTGGCCGGGTCTCCAGAGATACATCGTGTTAAAAACTTTGGTGTTGAGCCCTCTTTCAGATAAGAATTTCTGGCCAAATTCAGATTGTAGGGAAGCAAACATGAACTGGTCTTTTTTGTCTCTCTCAAGAATCCACTGCACCCAGAAATTGCATACGCCGCAATCGCCGTCGAAAAATACAATGTGTCTGTTTTGCAAATTTTCTTCCATGATGTTTAAGATTAATAAAGCATTTTTCGCTCCGTTTCTGTTTTCTCTCTTTTAAAATAATCTATCAGAATCTTTCTCTGTTCATCACTTAGTTTTGCATTTTGATGTCCTAAAAAATAAGAATCAAGTGGCATTTCTTTGCTTTCAACCATTTCAATACATTCCTGCAATTTATGTGCCTGATCCTTTTGCTCATACATTGCGAAAGTAGAAAAATTAAGTTCTTTTCTTCCTTCATCAATATGATTTTTCAATATCCAGGAAGCTGGTGCTATATTAGAATACCATGGATAATGCGTTTCGTTCGAATGGCAATCGTAACAGGAAACCTTTATCAGTTGGGCAATTTCAGGCGGTGTATTCTTTATTTTTAAAAAATCCATTCCGGGAGTAGGTGCAGGATTGGTTTTGTCAATAGGAAAAAACTGAATGATAATGAATGCTACGAGAATAACAGTTAAAACTTTTTTCATGTTTCGATGTTTAATAATTACATAAATGTAGTAAAATTTGATTTATGATTGTGATCATATCAGGTAATATGCTGAAATAGGGAAATCAAATTATATGAAACCGTTGTCTGGCGTGATCTGTACTGAATTTGAATGCAATATAAAATTTATATACTTAATAATTCTTAAATTTAACAAATAACCAATCATAACCGTTTATAGCTTTCAATTGCTTTTAACTATTATAAAAATATTTTTAATAGATTATATTTATTATAAAACTTATGTAAGTTTGTGAAATAGATAATTAATAAATCAACATAAAATTAAACGACAATGGAAAAAGATTTGAATGACATCAGTAAATGCCCGTTTCACAACGGATCTATGAAAAAAGAGAACGTTGCCGGCGGCGGTACCAAAAATTCAGACTGGTGGCCGGATCAGCTGAGAGTAGATATTCTCCGACAGCATTCATCACTATCGAATCCAATGGATAAAGATTTTCATTATGCAGCAGAATTTAACAGCCTTGACCTTGAAGCAGTAAAACAAGATCTTCATGCATTAATGACCGATTCTCAAGACTGGTGGCCCGCTGATTTCGGACACTATGGCCCTCTCTTTATCCGAATGGCATGGCACAGTGCCGGAACGTATCGTGTAGGAGACGGGAGAGGAGGAGCAGGTGCAGGCCAGCAGCGTTTTGCCCCGCTGAACAGCTGGCCGGATAATGTGAATTTAGACAAAGCAAGAAGACTGCTTTGGCCGATTAAACAAAAATACGGTAAGAAAATCTCCTGGGCAGACCTTATGATTCTTACAGGAAATGTAGCTCTGGAATCGATGGGCTTTAAAACGTTCGGTTTTGCAGGTGGACGTGAAGATGTCTGGGAACCGGATATGGATGTCTACTGGGGTTCGGAGAAAACATGGTTAGGCGGAGATCTTCGTTATGCCCACGGTTCAGACGGAGTGGTTGAAAATCGCGGTGTGCTGCCTACAGACGACGATGCAGACGGAGATATCCACACAAGAAACCTTGAAAAACCTCTGGCTGCAGTACAAATGGGACTAATTTATGTGAATCCCGAAGGACCGGACGGAAACCCGGACCCTATAGCTGCGGCAAAAGATATCCGCGATACCTTCGGAAGAATGGCGATGAACGATGAAGAAACAGTAGCGCTTATTGCAGGAGGCCATACATTCGGAAAAACACACGGTGCAGGACCCGCCGATCATGTAGGAAAAGAACCGGAAGCAGAAAGCATTGAGGCACAGGGATTCGGATGGAACAGTACTTATAATTCAGGAAAAGGGAAAGATGCGATTTCCAGCGGTCTTGAAGTGACCTGGACGGAAACGCCTACTCAATGGAGCAATAACTTTTTTAAAAATCTTTTCGAAAACGAATGGGAACTTACCAAAAGTCCGGCAGGTGCTCATCAATGGGTTGCTAAAAACGGAAATGAAACCATTCCGGATGCATTTGATCCAGATAAGAAGCACAGGCCCACGATGCTTACAACAGATCTTTCGCTGAAATTTGATCCTGAATACGAGAAGATTTCAAGAAGATTTTATGAAAATCCGGACGCCTTCGCGGATGCCTTTGCAAGAGCCTGGTTTAAGCTTACCCATAGAGATATGGGCCCGAAAGCGCGTTATCTGGGACCTGATGTTCCGGCTGAGGAGCTGATCTGGCAGGATCCTCTCCCTGAAGCAGATCATGTACTTATTCATAATTCTGATATGGAAGCCCTTAAATCAAAAATTCTTGATTCCGGATTAAGTATTTCTGAATTGGTCTCTGTGGCATGGGCTTCTGCTTCCACCTTCAGGGGAAGTGATAAAAGAGGAGGCGCGAATGGGGCAAGAATCCGTCTTGCGCCTCAGAAGGACTGGGAAGTGAATAATCCGGCTCAGCTTCAAAAAGTTTTAGGTACGCTGGAGAATATTCAGAAAGAATTTAACGAAAATCAAACGGGAGGGAAAAAAGTATCAATAGCCGACCTTATTGTTCTTGCAGGAAGTGCAGCGGTTGAAAAAGCAGCAAATGATGCAGGCTACAATACTATTGTTCCATTTTCACCGGGAAGAACGGATGCGTCACAGGAACAAACCGATGTTGAATCTATGCAGTATCTGGAACCTCTGGCAGACGGATTCCGAAATTATTTAAAAAAGAAATTCTCTGTTTCCACAGAATCTTTATTAATCGACAGAGCCCAGCTGTTAACACTTACGGCTCCTGAACTTACCGTCTTGATAGGAGGATTGCGTGCCCTGAATATCAATTTTGACGGTTCGCAACATGGAATTTTCACCCAGAGACCGGGAATTCTTACCAATGATTTCTTTGTGAATCTGCTGGACATGAATACAAAGTGGAAATCAGTTTCTGATGATAATGAATTATATGAAGGTACAGATCGTAAAACAGGAGAAAAAAAGTGGACTGCAACACGGGCAGATCTTGTTTTCGGATCCAATTCCGAATTAAGAGCTATCGCTGAGGTCTACGCAAGTTCTGACGCTCAGGAAAAATTTGTCAATGACTTCATTTCCGCATGGGTAAAAGTAATGAATCTTGATCGGTTTGATCTTGTTTGATTAACATAATTAAAAATTTATAAAAAGACAGTTAATTTTTTGACTGTCTTTTGTATTTTTTCTATTTTTAGTGAAAATTAGATGATATGATTAAAAAATTATTCCCCGTTTTCTTTTTTTTCGGAATTCTAAATTACGCACAGGTTGGAATTAATACAAATACCCCGAATGCAACGCTTGACGTAGTAGGAAAGCCGGCAACACCAGGTTCTATGGATGGTATTATTGCTCCCAATATTACCGGTGACCAGCTTAGGGCAAAAACGTATTCTGGCCTTCAGACAGGAGCCCTGGTGTATGTAACTTCAGCAGATTCTACTCCAACAGGGCAGACGACGGGTGTAACTACCCCAGGTTACTATTTCTTTAACGGAAGCCGCTGGGTGAAGCTTATTTCTTCTGATGACCGTAAAATAAGAACATTAGGCACAGGTACGGTTGCGGCGGATGATTTTACCATTCTTGTTACAGGAAATATAGCGCTCCCTGTTCCTAATGCAGCAAATACAGGAAGGATTTATAATCTCATTAATGATACAACAGGTGCTATTACCATAAGCGGAACTTTCAGAATCAATGGAGGTAACTTTACCAATTACGGACTTAATAACAGTGATTTGGGAAGAGGCATTGTAGTGCAAAGCAATGGTTCTGCGTGGGTGGTGATTTCAAGGTATTAAATTAAGATTTTGTTGTAATAATAGATATAACTGCATAGCAGCAGTTTCTACACGCGGAATTTTCAATATCAAATTAGAATCAAAATTATATACAATAAAAAGCCTTGAAAATAAAGTGATTTTCAAGGCTTTTTGTAGACCCACAGGGATTCGAACCCCAGATGACTGAACCAAAATCAGTAGTGTTACCGCTACACCATGGGTCTGTATTTCTATGTCGCGAAATTATATAAATTATTTTAAAAATAAAAATGAAATAATGATATTTGTGTATGATAAACGGTTTTTTCCTGATATTCAAAGAATTATTTTTCTTAAAATAGGGATGAATGCAGCGGCAGTAAACTTCAATTAAATAAAAACCGTATCTTTGCAAAAAAATTGGGCTCCAAAAGTTGGAGAGACCCATTAATAACTCATCCTGAGCTTGCCTTAGGATTATTAAACATTTTTTATGTCGAATATAGTCGCAATCGTTGGGCGTCCCAACGTAGGAAAATCCACTTTATTTAATCGTTTACTGGAAAGAAGAGAGGCCATTGTAGATTCTACTGCAGGGGTAACCAGAGACCGTCATTACGGAAAATCCGACTGGAATGGGGTAGACTTTACCGTAATTGATACCGGCGGATACGATGTGGGAACAGATGACATCTTTGAAGAAGAGATCCGCAAGCAGGTACAGCTCGCCGTAGATGAAGCTACTTCTATTATTTTCATGATGAATGTAGAAGAAGGGCTTACCGATACAGATTATGAAATTTACAGGTTGTTAAGAAGATCAAACAAGCCAATCTATATTGTCATCAATAAAGTAGATTCTGCAAAAGAAGAACTTCCCGCAACGGAATTTTATCAGCTCGGAATCGATAAATATTATACCTTATCTTCTGCAACAGGATCCGGAACAGGGGATTTGCTCGATGATATTGTAAAAGATTTCCCGACTACAGAATACAAAGATCCTTTTGAAGGGCTGCCGAAAATTACCATAGCCGGACGTCCGAATGTAGGAAAATCCACTCTCACTAATGCTTTATTGGATGTCGAAAGAAATATCGTTACCGATATTGCAGGAACCACAAGGGACAGTATTCAGACCCTTTATAATAAGTTCGGGCATGAATTTGTACTGGTTGATACTGCAGGAATGCGTAAAAAATCAAAGGTAAATGAAGACCTGGAATTCTATTCCGTAATGCGCTCTATCCGTTCCATAGAATTTTCCGATGTGGTGATCATTATGGTAGATGCTACCCAGGGATGGGAATCACAGGATATGAACATCTTCAGCCTTGCGCAGAAAAACAGAAAAGGAATCGTAATTTTGGTGAATAAGTGGGATCTTATTGAAGATAAGCAGACCAACACCATGCGTGATTTTGAAAAACAGATTAAGGATAAGATCGGGCAGTTCCAGGATATCCCGATTCTGTTTATCTCAGCATTAACCAAGCAGAGAATTCTAAAAGCGGTTGAAGTGGCTATGCAGGTATATGAAGACCGTAAGAAAAAGATCAAAACTTCAAAATTGAACGAAGTAATGCTTCCGATTTTTGAAGGAACCCCTCCGCCGGCCAACAAAGGAAAATACATCAAGATCAAATACTGTGTACAGCTTCCTACGCCGTCACCACAGTTTGTATTCTTCTGCAACCTGCCGCAGTACGTAAAAGAGCCTTATAAAAGATTTACTGAAAACCAGCTGAGAAAAGAATTCGGATTTACCGGAGTTCCTATTGAAGTGTATTTCAGACAAAAATAAAATCATCCCTTTCAGTTTTCTGAAAGGGATTTTATTCTTAATAATTTCATATTTTAGATAAAAGTTTTCACAACAATGAGTACAGTTGTATTATCAGAACAGTTTTCTTTGGTCAATTCATGGATAAACGAACTCAGGAATGTCGCAATTCAGCACGACAGGCTGAGGTTCCGCAGAAATATGGAAAGAATCGGGGAAATCGCAGCTTTTGAAATCAGCAAAAGCCTCGAGCAAAAAGAAATTGAAATTCAGACACCGCTGGATAAGATCAGAGTTAAAGAGATTGCTGTTCAGCCGGTTATTACAACCATCTTAAGAGCAGGTGTTCCTTTGTTTCAGGGGATCCTGAATTATTTCGATAAAGCCGACTGTGGGTTCGTAGCAGCATACCGAAAACACGATGCCAACGATTATTTCTCTATCAAGCAGGATTATCTAACATGCCCTGACATTGAAGGAAGACCTTTGATTGTTGGCGACCCTATGCTGGCGACAGGAGCTTCCCTTATTGAAGCGATCAAGGATCTATTGACCCATGGAAAACCCAGCCAGCTTCATATTGTAGCAGCAATCGCTTCCAAACAGGGTGTTGAAACCATAAAAAAAGCATATCCGGAAGCTAAAATATGGGTGGGTGCCATTGATGAGCAGCTTACCTCGAAAGGATATATTACGCCCGGTCTGGGTGATGCGGGAGATCTGAGCTACGGAGAAAAACTACAGAGATAATTTAAAATACAGCAGGATAATTTCTATCTAAATAATTCCTGACCTAAATATCAAAAAGGGTGGTATCAGCAATGAGCCACCCTTTAATTTTATCTGTCGGATCAGATGTACTATTCTTATTGTGGCATACAAAATTCTGATCAACTTTTAATCAATCAAAAAAATAAATAAAAACAGAAGGACTGGGGAAAATAAATCGTCTAATGTATACACTATATAATCAGACATTTTGCTATCCTTAATCGGGATAAAATATTGATAATTAAGTAAAATATAAAACCCAATGATGAAAAAAAATTTAACATCACTCACTATTCTGTCAATTTTTATTGCAGCTATTTTTTATTCCTGTTCCGGCGGCGATGTGTATGAAGGAACTCCTGTTTTACAGGACGAATACCCGAATGTTACTGCTGCTTTCGGTTCCAATATTAATTTGAAAAGTCTGGAAAATTATGCGAACCAGACCAAACCGGCCTATATTACAAAAGATAATACCGCAGGCAATTCTATAACCGACAAAGGCGCTACGTTAGGAAGAATTTTATTTTATGATAAAAGCCTTTCGAAAGACAATACGATTTCCTGTTCGAGCTGTCACAAACAGGAGCTGGCTTTCGGGGATAATGCTGTTGCCAGTCCGGGAGTCAACGGAACAACGGGAAGGCATTCCATGAGGCTTGTAAATGCAAGATTCGGCAATGAAGCTAAATTTTTCTGGGATGAAAGAGCGGCAACTCTGGAAGCGCAGACCACTTTTCCCATTCAGGATCATGTGGAAATGGGGTTCAGCGGTACCAATGGTGATGGCACGCTGCAGGATCTTATTACCAAACTTCAGAATATAAAATATTATCAGGAAATGTTCACGTTTGTTTATGGAGATGCTGCTGTAACACAAGCCAGAATCCAGAATGCATTGGCACAGTTTATAAGAAGTATTCAGTCTTTTGATTCTAAATATGATACGGGAAGAGCGTCTGCTTCTAATGATCAGCAGCCTTTTGCCAACTTTACGGCACAGGAAAATCAGGGTAAGAATTTATTTTTGGCAGCTCCCGTATTTGATGGCTCCGGAAACCGTACCGGGGGAGGATTTGGATGTGCGGCCTGTCATGCAGCACCGGAATTTGATATCAATCCTAACTCCAGGAATAACGGGATTATCGGAAAAATCAGCGGAACAGGAATCGATATCACCAATACAAAAGCGCCGAGTTTAAGAAATGTTACCAACAGCAGCGGATTAGAAAACGGAAGGTTCATGCACACCGGAGGTTTTACAACACTGCAGCAGGTTATCGGGCATTATGCAACCATAAGTATAGCCGCGGGAAATACCAACCTTGATCCGCGTCTCACTCCGAATGGAGTTGGGCAGAAGCTTAATATAGCCGCTCAGGAAACGGATGCCGTGATTGCATTTTTAAAAACGCTCTCGGGAAGTGATGTGTACACCAATAAAAAATGGAGCAATCCCTTTAAATAATCTTGAATTTGATCATAAAGCTGTTCTTTTGGAGCGGCTTTTTTAATAAATCATTCCGAGAGCCTCCAGAAATCTTTCAGAAGATGAAGCAAAAGGTCAGTTCTTACTTTATCCACCGGATGCTTGGTTTTCGGCAACACTGCCAGTCTTGCATTCGGAAGACTTCTGTAGACTTCCATGCTTTCTTCAAGCGTTACCATATTATCATGGTCTCCTACCATAATCTGAACAGGAGTGTTTATTGTTGAAAGTTTGTCTTTTAAAGGAGGATTTTTCCCTAAAGAAATCATCAGATCCGCAATTGAATGCAAAAGTTGCTTCCATTTTTCTCCGTGCTGCGATTCCAGAAGCGCTGCATATTGGGGAACTTTTTCCGCAATAACTTCCGGATTGAGCATTTTACTTTCTTTCAATGCCTGCTCTTCCGTCCAGTTGAACTTGGTTCCCAGAGTCATGACAGAATGAATCTTTTCAGGATATTCCGACGCATAACAGAGGGCTACGTAACCGCCCATACTGTGTCCGAAAAGATATACATCTTTCAAACCATTCTTTTCGATAAAATCTTTCAGCTCATCGGTATATTTTTCTATGCTGATTCCGTCTACCGGAAGCACGGAAGTTCCATGTCCCGAAAATAAAGGCGTATGAATGGTAAAATATTTTGAAAGCTCTGCTTTAAAGGGTTCAAAGATTTGGCTGTGCCCTAAAGCGCCGTGAAGTAAAATAAGATTCAGCATAATGGCAGTTGATTTACCGGAAAATTACTAAAATTTATTTACCTGTAGTATGACAAAAACAGCTTAATTTAAAAAACCTCAAACCCTTAAACTCTTAAACTCTGAATCTTTATTAAACCTTTACACATCCATCGCCATTACCAGCACATTAACTGTATTGTCACCTGATTTGAGGATTTCCCAGGCAATAGAAGCAATCGTGTTCCCGGTAGTGAATACGTCATCAATGATGAGAATATTTTTTCCTGTAACACTTCTGGTAATAGTAAACACATTTTCTGACCTTAATCGATGCTGTCTGTTTTTTAGAGCCTGTGCTTTTGAATACTGATTTCTTTTGATTAAATTATGATCAAAGGGAATGCCGTAGAATTCAGAAAGCTCTTCTGTGAAGACATGAAGCTGATTGTAGCCTCTTTCTTTCAGTTTTTTGGGATGAAGCGGTACGGAAACCAGTAAATCAGGCTTCCGGTCTTTAAAATCAAGTCGTTCCGTCGTCCATTGTGCGAGAATTTTTCCGACTTTTTCCCTGCTTTTGTATTTTAATTCATGAATGATCTTTCTGCTGAGATTTTCCTTTTCAAACTGCATTAAAGCAAAGGTATTTTCAACAGGAAAAAGAAGTCTGCATCTTTCTTTAACGAAATTGTCATCAAAATAACCGGAATGAATAAAATCTACACGGCTGAAACAAAGCTCACATACCAGAAAATCGGCTGCAATAATAGAACTGCAACCCAGGCAGCGGTTCGGGAACAAAATATCTAATATCATCTGTGCTTAATTTCTGCGAATATACAAATCTATTTAATTGGCAGAATTTTTATGATGCCAAAAGCTTAGACAGATTTTTTATTTTATGTTTATTTTTGAATAAATATTGAATAAGATGAGCTTGATTTATGAAAAACAGGTAGAAATAACAGAAGAACATATTGATAGGAATAATCACGTCAATAATGTTCAGTACGTCAAATGGGTGGAAGAAATTGCCGGTGAACACTGGGATTTTGTGAAACATAAAACCAACAATCCGGATGATGTGTGGATGCTTCTGGATCATCATATTCAATACAAAAAGCAGGTGTATATTGGAGAAACCATCACCATAAAAACCTATCCGAAAACTCCTGAAGGTATCAGACAGCCCAGAAAAGTAGAATTTTACTGCAATGATCAGCTGGTAGCAGATTCATTAACACTCTGGGTTTTCATTGATAGGGAAACGCAACGAATTATAAGACTGGAAAGTGACTGGCTGGATGTTTTGTAAGAGGTATATTAAAATTTATTTCCTTATCAGTTTCTTACTCTGTTGATCTTATTAGATCAGAATTTACCCAACCCAAACTCAAAGCAAATTCCTTATCTTTGCACCATGATACGAATTACAAAAATTTTTACATTCGAAACAGCGCACGTGCTGTATAATTATGACGGAAAATGTAAAAATATGCATGGGCATTCCTACAAGCTGTTTGTAACGGTAAAAGGAAAGCCTGTTAATGATTTGGAAAATCCCAAAAACGGGATGGTGGTAGATTTTGGAGACATCAAAAGTATCGTAAAATCTGAAATTGTAGACGTCTGGGATCATGCGGTGCTGATCAACGGACTTTCCCCGCATAAGGAACTTGGAGAAGATCTTGAAGGAAAAGGACATAAAGTAATTTACTGTACGTTTCAGCCGACCTGCGAAAATATGCTGTATGCTATCGCTGCGAAGATAAAATCTAAGCTTCCGGAAGGAATTTCCCTGGCTTATCTTAAACTTCATGAAACCGAAAACTCTTATGGAGAATGGTTTGCAGAGGACAATCAGTAATCTAGATCAATAAATATTCAGAAGTGTTAAAGACAACCATTAATTTAGAACCTGGAAAAAAAGTATATTTTGCTTCCGACCAGCATTTCGGTGCTCCGGATCCAAAGGAAAGCAAGGTGCGGGAAGAACTTTTTATCCGCTGGATGGATGAGATCAAGCATGATGCACAGGTGCTGTTTTTAATGGGAGACCTTTTTGATTTCTGGCACGAATGGAAACACGTAATCCCGAAAGGATATGTACGCGTCTTAGGTAAGATTGCCGAACTGAAAGACCACGGAATTCATATTTATTTTTTTGTAGGAAATCATGATCTGTGGATGAAAGATTATCTCGAAGAAGAAATTGGCTGTACCGTTTTTTATACGAAGCAATATTTTGAGATGGGAGGAAAGCAGTTTCTGCTAGCCCACGGAGATGGCCTCGGACCGGGCGACAAGGGATATAAAAGAATGAAAAAAGTCTTCACCAACCCTGTCGCGCAATGGTTTTTCAGGTGGCTGCATCCTGATATAGCGATGAAAATAGCGCTGTATATGTCTCAGAAAAATAAAATGATTTCCGGTGATGAAGACAAAGAATTTTTGGGTGAGGATAAAGAATTTCTGATTATTTATTCCAAAGAAAAGCTTAAAACACAGAAAATAGATTACTTTATTTACGGCCACCGGCATCTTCCGATGATTATGGAGCTGGAAGGAAAAGCAAAATACATTAATCTGGGCGACTGGATCTCCTACTTTACATACGGAGTGTTTGAAAGCGAGTTTCAGCTCAAAGCATTTGATATAAATGCAAAAAAAATTACCCCGTAAAGAGGTAATTCACAAGCGAACCAAAGTTCACTCTTGTTTTTAATCCATATTCCGGTTTTGTAATTGCAATAACCCGACCAAAAATTTAAAATTTATATTAAAAAAATATTAAAAAACTCACTTGTTTTATTAATTGACTTAAAATGAGACAATAAGAGTGAAATACTTTTTTGCAGTGGATACAATATTCAACATACAAACCGAGCAGGACTTTCTGTCGGCATCACTCAGAACTTTCCGTTACCAATATGAAAATGTTGAGATTTACAGACGTTTTGTAGATTACCTCAACATTAATCCTGATGATATAGATGAGCTGAGCAAAATTCCGTTTCTTCCGATCGAGATGTTTAAAAACCATCAGATTATCGATAAAAATGTGAGGTCAGATCTTTTCTTTCAAAGTTCCGGGACCACTCAGATGAATCTTTCGAAACATTTTATAGCAGACGAAAACCTCTATCAGGAAAGTATCTATAAAAGCTTTAATGAATTTATAGGAAAACCGGAAGATTTCATATTCCTCGGATTGTTGCCAAGCTATCTGGAACGGCAGAATTCTTCCCTGATCTATATGGTTGATTATCTGATGAAAAAATCGGCAAAACCTGAAAATGGCTATTTTCTTTATAACCACGAAGATTTGTTTAAACTTTTAAATAAATTGGGAAATAAAAAAGTCATTCTTTTTGGAGTTTCCTTCGCATTACTGGATTTTCTTGATTATTGCGACTCAAACGCTAAAACTCTCAAATTCTCCGACTCTCTAACAGTGATTGAAACCGGCGGGATGAAAGGAAGAAAAGAGGAAATGACTAAGGATGAATTGCTGAAAATTTTACAGGAAGGTTTTAAAACAGAAAAAATCTATTCCGAATATTCCATGACCGAACTTCTTTCCCAAGCGTATTCTTTAGGAGAGAATGAGTACCAGTGCCCGAATTGGATGAGAATCATGATCCGAAACGCGGAAGATCCTTTTAATTATGAAAAAGAAGGAAGAACCGGTGCGATCAATATTATCGATTTGGCAAATATTCATTCCTGTGCATTCATTGCCACTCAGGATTTAGGAAAAACCGTCGGAGATAAATTTCAGGTTTTGGGGAGAATTGACCACTCGGATATTCGGGGATGCAGCCTGCTGGTGAGTTAGGTTTGAGAGTTGTAAGGTATAAAAAGATAAGTGAGTAAAAGTTTTAAAAAATATAGCTGCTCATCCTGCTTAACCTCAAAATGGTTATTAAAATAAAAACATTGGAGTCCCGAAGGGACGACCTATACGAGGATAGGATGAAATCCTATCAGTATAAATTTAGATCATAAGGGGACGACCTATACAAGGATAGGATGAAATCTTATCAGTATAAGTTTAAATCATAAGGGGACGATCTATACAAGGATAGGATGCAATCTATCAATATAAATTTAGACACAATAATCGACGTAAATTAAAACAGTTTAGACGGCATGTAAATGGAATCCGTCAAATTAAAAAGATGTTAAAAATAGAAGAATTGGTTCATGCGTTTATTTATTCTCAATGTAATTTTGAGAAGGAAATTGTATTAACCAATC
Organism: uncultured Chryseobacterium sp.; assembly: GCA_913778275.1. The sequence goes on along the minus strand of CAJYWN010000020.1, from coordinate 19,633 downwards.
ATTTTCAGGCAGATTGGGAAGCCGATATTCTGATCGTGGATGCAGAAGGCTTTAGCCATGAGATAGAAATTAAGCTTTCAAAAAGTGACTTTAAAAATGATTTTAAAAAATCGTATACCAATTCCAATACCGGCGAAAAGTTCCTGAAGCACGATAAAATTTCATGTGGCGATTATGTCTGCAATGCATTCAGTTTCCTGCTTCCCATGGGGATGGTAGATCACACTCTTATTCCGGAGCACTGTGGTATTATTGAATTTTACCATAATGTAGATTCCTGGGATACGGAATTTTATACCATCAGAAAACCAAGAAAAGTTCATGAGGATTCTTATTGGTCTCTGAATGATAAAGATTTGTTCATCCGGAAAATGGCGCTCAATTTACTGCATCGCAAAATGGAAATCAAAGGAAAGCATGAAGAACTGATTTTTAAGAATCCTTTTGATATTAAAAAATTAAAGTAAAATATTCGATTACCACAAAAAATCCTGTTGACAAGCAGGATTTTTTGATGATTAAATCTATTCGGAAATTTCAGATTCTTTCTGAAGCAGGAATTTGTAAATCAGCCCTCCGGAAATCCCTCCTAAAATGGGTGCAGCCCAGAACAGCCAAAGCTGAGAAACTGCTTTCCCTCCAACAAAAATTGCCTGAGAAAGTGATCTTGCAGGATTTACCGAAGTATTCGTAATCGGGATGGAAATCAGATGGATTAAGGTAAGAGCTAATCCGATGGCGATTCCCGCGAACTTTCCGTTCGAATGTTTATCGGTTGTCCCCATAATGATAATCAGGAAAAAAGCCGTCAATAAAAATTCGGTAAGAAACGCTGCTCCCATAGAATAGCTTTTTTCAAAATAAACGGGAGCGTCATAAAAATTCGTGGCAAAAGAACCCGGCGCTGAAAAATCGGTGATTCCGGAAGTGCTTAGAATATAGTATAAAGCTCCGGCAGCCGCTATAGCTCCTGAACATTGGGCGATAATGTATGGAACCAATACCCGGGCAGGAAATCTTCCGCCCGCCATTAATCCGAAACTTACGGCAGGATTGAAATGGCCTCCTGAAATATGTCCGACAGCATACGCCATCGTAAGAACGGTAAGCCCGAATGCGAGAGATACGCCAATCAGTAAAATTCCTAATTGTCCGTTGGCAGAAGGTGTAATTTGCGAGGCAAACAAAGCGCTTCCGCAGCCCCCGAATACGAGCCAGAAGGTACCGAAAAATTCGGCAAAAAGCTTTTTCATCATATTTATATTTTTTTAAATGTAATCAAATGTATAATTTATATATCGAAATAAAAAGTAAATATAAATATGATTAGTTGGTATTATCGCCTGCTTTTTTAAATTTATTTATAATTTATTTTGGTTTTATTTGGATTATTTATAATATAAAAATATTATGGTATTTGAATGATAATAGATAATTTATTATTTTTAGTTGGATAATTAAAACATCTTTAATGAAAAAGTTTTTGTGTGTGACATTTGCCTTCCTTATTCTGGGAGCTTATCATTCTCAGGAAACCAAAAAAGCATTACCATGCTATGACCTTACGGAAGTTTTAAAAGTAGAACCTACTTTGCTCTATAAGCCTCACCTGGATGCTTCTAAAGGTTTTGGTATCAAGATCCTCAAAGATTCAAAGACTGTTCAGAAATATATCAGAAATGGAAAACTTCACAAGATCAGTAAATCCGGAAAGGGATACCGCGTTCAAAAGCTTGATTATAGCAGAGCGTGGATGGTTTCCAAAGGAAAAGTGATGCTGGAAAAAATTGGAGCAAGGTTTAGCAAAGAAACCAAAGGAAATACATTCACCGTCTCCTCGATAACCCGGACACTCGAAGATCAGTGCAGGTTAAGAAAAATTAATACTAATGCGTCGCTCGGGATCAGTTCGCACAATTACGGCAACTCTTTCGATATTTCGTACGTGCGTTTTGATGGGATTTTAAGGACTAATTCCAAGCTCGAAGCAGCGTTGGAAAAGGTATTGAAATATTATTATAACGCAGGCCGCATTTACTATATCAAAGAAAGGCAGCAAAGTTGTTTTCACATTACGGTTAAGAATTATTAAATCGTTTTCAAATATATGTGATATACTTGCACAGATAATTTAGTTTATATAATTTTATGGCACTTTAAAAAAACCGTGAAATATGAATATATTCAACAGAGATCAATTTGATGTAGCCGTTGCAGAATGGACAAACTGCTGTGCAGATTATAACAAAATCCAAAGCCTTATCCCAACCAATTATGTGTTTACCTTTGATTCGGAACAGGTAGACTGGCTGAAGTCCCAAAATAAGTACAACGAATTTTGTGCAGAGATAGGAGTTTTCAAAGGTCAGCTGGTAGCTATTTTATGTCCAATGGATGCTAACGGGCAGAAACTTATCGTAGACAAATTTCCTTACAGTGCACTGAGCGAGCTTGATGGAGATTTGAGACTGGTAGAAACAGAACAGTATAAAGTTATTAAAAATGCTGTGCTTTCAAAAGACCTGCAGAGAATCGATTACGATTCGGATACCTATTTTCCGGTTTCCAACAAGCCTATGCTGGAACAGGATGTAGCACTTACTGCAATTGAATCATGGAGAAACGATGCGATGACGTGGTTCTACAGAGAATGTTCGGAATTTAAAGGAAGCCGTATCTTCAGAAAGTTTTATGTGCCTTCCGAAGATCTTATTTCTTCAAAGCCGGGACTTTACAAAATCGTATGCTCGTTCGGACTGAAGTTTTCAGAAGTGTATCAAAGAGTTTTGCCTACTCTTATCTTTATTTCGTTTTACCATGATCTGCAAGGCTCAGGAAGTATTGATACGATTTCCAATACCTACGACTGGTCTCAGCCTTGCCCGCCTCTGTGCCCGTTTAATTAATATCTGAACTATATTGTGGATACCTACAAAGTAATACTTTATCTTAATAATAGTTTACTTTTCATTTGTACTGTTATAGGACTTATCCGGTACAAATTTTTTAAAAACACAGAAAAATGGTATGTCTATTATATCATTTTTCTTTTTTTAATAGAAGCTGTTGTTAAATTATGTCTTTATGTCTTTAATCTGAGAGACGTCAATTTTATCTTTCCTTTCTATGTAGCAGGAGAACTTCTGTTGCTGGGAATTTTATATATAAGGAAGCTCAATATGTCGATCTACTGGTACATTCCCGTAGTGCTGCTCGCAGCTTTATTCTTTACAGATTCGGAAACGTTCACCGGTGATGTGAAAAAAGTGATCTCCAATATAGTGGTAATCTGCTTTGCGGGATATGCACTGCTTACAGAGATTAAGAGCAGTAAAATCAACGACCGTTTTATGCTTGCAGACAGCTTTATCTTTCTCTATTACGGACTGTCGGTTTTTGTGTTTTTTCTTCTCAGGCAGCTTTCGGATCTGGGAAAAGAAGAAGCGAACATCATCTGGAGTATCAATAACATACTGTGCAGTTTTTTATATGTGTCACTCATTTATACCTTTTTAAGATTAAAGAAATAACGCTTAATATCAGCTTTTTTATCACGTTAATTGTCGTTCTGGTAATTATCATGTCTTTCATTTTGCTGGCCTACAGAAGCTTTATTAAAAGAATAATTGAAGAAAAAAATGCACAGCACGAAGCTGAGGTTCTGCACCAGAAAAATCTGGTCCTCGAAAATATAAAAGCCCAGGAATCCGAAAGAAAAAGAATTGCCGTAATGATTCACGATGATATCGGAAACAGGCTTAATATTTTGTCATTATGGCTGAATAATCTCGATACAAAAGGAGATGAGCTCATCAAAAAAAATATTACCACCCAGATGTCTTCCCTCATAGACTCTGCACGAAGTATTTCGCATTCACTATATCCGGTGAATCTGGAAACCGTAGGACTGGTTTTGTATATCGAAGAACTCATCGCGAACTTATCCGGAAGAATCAATATTTCCCTGAATGTAAGTCCGAAATTTCAGAAAAAAGATATTTTTATAGAAGTTCAGCTCTACAGGATTATTCAGGAGTTTACAACCAATGTTCTCAAGCATTCGGAAGCATCAAGAGTCTGGATCTATATTAAAGACAATCAGGACAGTCTGGGTGTTGTAATATCAGACAACGGAGAAAGTTTTGAATACGAAGAAGTGAAAAAAGGAATGGGGATCAAAAATATAGAGTCCAGAATAAAATCCATGAACGCAGCGCACAAATGGAAAAATGTGCTGGGTAAAGGAAGCCGGCTAATCATTAAAATTCCATACACCCATGAATTCCCAAATTAAAATAGCATTAATTGACGACGAACAGCTCATCCTGGAAGGGGTGAAAATGCTGCTCTCATCAGAACAGAACATTTCAGTAGGATTTACCTCCAACAACGGTCCGGATTTTCTCGAAGTTCTGGAAAATACTTCAGAAGAAGATTTTCCCGATATTGCTCTGGTGGATGTCCAGATGCAGCCCATGAATGGCTTTGAGCTCGTGGAGATTCTTAAAGAAAAATATCCCAATCTCAAGATTATTATTCTCTCATCCCACTATAAAACAACCATTCTGGGGTATATGGTTAAGCTTGGGGTTTCTGCTTTTTTACCAAAGAATTCCAACCGGGAGGCCTTCATGGAAGCCATCACCATGGTCTATAAAAACGGGATTTTCTTTACGCCGGAAGATCATCAGATGATTTTTTCCTATATGAACAGCCCTACTAAAAAAAGAACACTCTTTGAAATGGACGACGAATTATCCGAGCGCGAAAAAGACGTGGTAAGACTCATCTGTCAGGAATGTACAAATAATGAAATTGCAGAAAAGCTATTCATAAGCCCCAGGACCGTAGAAAGCCACAGGCAGAGAATCGTTGAAAAAATAGGAGCCAAAAATACAGTAGGAATCGTGATCTATGCTATTATTAATAATATCCATCCTTTAGAAAGAATATGATTCCGTAGAAATACGGAATTTTTTATTTGGTACTTTTTACTCTATTATTCCGGTCTTTTTCATCGTTACTTTGAAAAGTTCTTAAAAATAAGTGCTTCATTATTGAAAGTGAAGCCCTGATAAAGCAAAAGGTGACATGGAAAGCAATATAATCTCCGTCGGAATTTTTTTTGACGGAACCGGAAACAACGGGATCAACGCAGCCTCTCCCGAAAAACCTCCGAAAAATAATGAAAGCTATTACGGAAATAGCACCAATATTTATAAATTATTTCAACTGTTTAATGGCGAGGAGAAAATTTATATAGAAGGCATTGGAACCGTTACCCAAAAGGAAGACAGTGATTTTGCCATGGCTACCTGTAAAAATCCTGCGGGACAGCAAGGGTATTCTTCAGATGATAAACTGAAGAAAGCATTCTCTTTTATTGAGCAGATCCTATCTGATTATAGCAAACGATATGAATTCTACATTTACGGATTCAGCAGAGGAGCTATGCTTGCCAGAAATTTTTGCTATGAGCTGCTGAATAACCATACTTCTGCTCAAAATATCACCGTGAAATTTCTCGGAGTTTTTGATACTGTAGAGTCTGCACCTTTTAATGATTACAATGTTATGGTGCATCCCTCAACGGAAAAGGCATTTCATATTTGTGCCGCAAACGAATGCCGCTTTTTCTTTCCTTTAACCGGACTTTTTGAAGACTCCGCTTTGATGGAAGATAAAATAGCTGATACAGGAAATGCCGTCTGGAAAAAAATTTTTGTTCCCGGTGCTCACGCAGACATTGGAGGAGGATATCTGGAAGGCCCCCAATCCGTTTATATATCTCCGAATTTTCTGCTGCATAGCGAACTGGAGACTTATATACATCATATCAGAAGAACAGCCGATGCGGAAGGCAATAAAATATGGGATCATCTTCTGGAAAATTATAAAGTGGATCAGGGAGAAGTTTTTTTTCAGGCTTACGTGGCAAGAGAGTTTGTATACAACCAACTTTCTAAGGTGTACGGAAAACTCATGCTGGAAGAATCAAATGCTGAAAAGAAAATTTTTAACACGGATTTTGACGATTCCAACTTTTTAGTTGTTGGCGAAAAACATCCCTACCTGATACAGCTCTCAAAAGTACTGAAACAATATACGGAAAAGCTTTCTCCGGAATTAAAACCTGTTTACAATTATAAAGAACTGGCACATTACACCCATATCTCCGCCAACTTCGGATTGTATCATCCTGCAATTCCGAAACATTCGGCGGCAGGAAATCTCACGGAAATTATTAACAACGGACTGAATGTGCCGGGAAATTCCGACGACCAGTTTACCGCCAACCCGGCAAGACTGCAGGTGGAAATACATCATATTGAAGATTCTATCGTAGATTACGCATACGGAACAAACATTCCGAACAATGATAATTGGAGCCGTACAATATTGATTAAGGAAAATTTATACAATAAATGTTAGTACTTTTTCAGTTTTAAATTTAGGTGTGGAGCTGTCCTGGTAAGACAGCTCTTTTTTATTTCTGTTCCTGAAAGAAATGTTTAACAACCACATTCATAAGAACTTATTTTTCTTACAGCAAGTTCTTTTATTTTCCGTATTTTTGCACCCGAAAATTCATTATTCACTATTAATCATTATTTAGCATGCTTTCGGTTCAAGGTTTAGGATTACATCATTCAGGAACATATTTGTTTCAAAACGTGAATTTCACGATTAAAAAGGATGATAAAATTGGTTTGGTTGGTAAAAATGGAGCGGGGAAATCCACTTTATTAAAAATGCTTTCCGGCGAAATTAATTTTTATGAAGGAAACGTAGTTCCGGAAGGAAATATTACCATCGGTTTTCTGAAGCAGGATCTTGACTTCGTGAAAGGAAGAACGGTGTGGGCGGAAACCATGCAGGCTTTTGAGCAGATCAATGCGTGGAAAAACGAGCTTGAAGAAGTAAATCACCAGATGGCAACAAGAACCGATTATGAAAGCGATTCTTACACCGACCTGATTAATAAAATGACCGAACTGAATGATCTTTTAATGAACCATGATGCTTACAATCTGGAAGGCGACATGGAAAAAGTATTGTTCGGATTGGGTTTTAAAGCGGATGATTTTCAAAAGATTACCGATGAATTTTCCGGAGGATGGAGAATGAGAATCGAACTGGCAAAACTGCTTCTCCAAAAGAACGATATCATGCTTCTCGATGAGCCTACCAACCACCTGGATATGGAATCCATCATGTGGCTGGAAAATTTCTTAAAAGATTATCCGGGAGCAATCGTTCTGGTAAGTCACGATAAACAGTTCATGACCGCGGTCTGCAACCGTACTTTCGATATCAACAATAAAAAAGTTGACGACTATAAAGCCAATTATTCCAAATATCTTGTGATGCGCGAAGACCGCCGTGAAAAGCTGATTCAGGCTAAAAAAAATCAGGATGCGGAAATCAAGCAGATGGAAGACAACATCAACAAGTTCCGCGCCAGTGCTACGAAAGCGTCTTTCGCACAGTCTTTGATTAAAAAATTAGATAAAATCGAGCGTATTGAAGTGGATAATGAAGATGTTTCAAAATTCAATATCCGTTTCGTACAATCGCAAGTTCCCGGAAAAATTATTTTCGAAGCTGAAAATTTAGGAAAGGCTTACGGCGAAAAACAGATTTTTGATGATGTGGATTTTATCGTGCAGCGGGGAGACCGGATTGCACTGCTCGGTCAGAACGGACAGGGAAAAACAACACTTGCTAAAATTCTTGCAGGCGACATCAAAGATTATTCTGGAACCTGGAATCTGGGACATAATGTAAACATTGGATACTTCGCACAGAATCAGGAAGAAGTATTAACGCCAAATAAAACAGTACAGGAAGAAGCGGAAGATGCTGCCACCGAAGAAACGAGACCAAGAGTCCGTGATCTGTTAGGATCTTTCCTTTTCCAGGGTGAAGCCGTGAACAAAAAGACAAAAGTGCTTTCCGGAGGGGAAAGAAACCGTCTGGCGCTTTGTAAACTGTTGCTCCGTCCATTCAACACGCTGATTATGGACGAACCTACGAACCACCTTGATATTCAGTCTAAAGAAATTATTAAGCTGGCGCTTCAGAAATTTGAAGGAACGCTGATTGTAATCTCGCACGACAGAGAATTCCTCCAGGGGCTTTGTGATAAAATTTACGAATTCCGTGACGGTAAAATGAAAGAATTCTTAGGAGATATCAATGAATATCTTGAATTCCGACAAAAAGAATCGATCAGAGAGATTTCTGCTGAAAAAGCAAAACTTCACGGAGAAGATGCTAAGGTAGAGGTGAAGGCTAAGAAGGAAGAAATACCATCAGCAGACAGCCAGCAACAATCCACTATTGTAAGCAAGGAGCAGAAAAATATTCAGAATAAACTGAAAAAAGTAGAAGAAAAAATTACCGAACTGGAAACAAAAGTTGAGGAATTTGAAGCTTCATTTACCAAAGAAAATCCTTCAGAAGAAACGTTGGAAAAATACAACAAAACCAAAGAAGAACTGGATCTTGCTTTGCAGGAATGGGAGTATTTGGGAACTCAGCTGGATTAATTATGATATAAAGATGCTTCGACAAGCTCAGCATGACAATGCTACAAATTTACCGATAAATGAAGCGGTTAGTATTAGAGTTGTCATCCTGAGCGAAGTCGAAGGATCTCAATAAATTTTAATGGAAGTTGTAACAAAATCTCAATAACTTCTACACATTAATCAAAATATTTTAAGAAAACTTTAATCTGAGTTTTTAATTTATTTTTATAATTTTGGCGAATGATTTTTAAAGAAAGCAGAAATCTGAGAAATTTTATTTCCAAGCTATTGTTTGGGATCTATTTTCTTGCGCTGTTTTCCCAAAACTTTCACAGTCACAGTTCTGAAGACGTCTTTAAAAATTTCAGCTTTAAAAAGTCGGAAAATACATTGACAAAAAATATAGCAAAAGAAAAGGCGGCAGACTGTCTTGCCTGTCATTTCTTAGCTACGGGACATACTTTAGTTCCTGAAGAATTCAGTTTTTCTTTTGAAAACTATACGCATGAAGTAAAGCAGATCATTGCGGTTCAGGAGAAAATCTGGTCTCAGACCAAATTTACCTTTCAGCTTCGCGGTCCGCCCGCAATTTCATAATTCATAGATTCTTTTTGGATTTTTTGGCTTAAATTTTTAGAATTTAAATATTTCTTGGTGAAAATAAAACCATTAAGGGAGAATAAATTATTAAGAATAGTAGGTATAATGCATTCATTATTAATACACTATCATTATTAGGGCAATTGCATTTCTAAAAGATCCACTCATCAAATTTTTACGAAAAAGTACCCTAAAAAGTACGCAATCAATCTATTTAACAATGAAATTGATCTATAGTTTTATGCTTATCCTGTGTGGATTTGCATTTACAAACGCCCAGCAGACTTACGCGGTAGAGGGAACTGTTCAGGATTTTCACGACAAAACCATGCTGGAAAATGCGGTAGTGAAAATCGGTGAATTTTCCACGAAAACCGATAAAAACGGTAAGTTTTCATTCAATAAAATTCCCGCAGGGAAATATATACTCATTGCTGAACATCCTGATTGTAATGATTATACTGAAAATGTAGGAGTTACACAGGATATGCATTTAACGATTACCCTGGAACATCATATTCAGGATATCGAAACGGTGACCATTCACGGAAGCCATAAAAGCAATGGATCTCTGGTTATTAGAACACTTGATAAATCTGAAATTGAAAGAAATTCTTCAGAAAACCTGGGGAATTTACTGTCGAAAATTTCTGGAGTCAGTGCATTAAAAACGGGGAATAATATTTCAAAACCTATTATTCACGGGCTTTACGGAAGCAGGATTTCCATTCTGAACAACGGAGTAAAGCTTGCCGAACAGGAATGGGGAGTGGAGCATGCACCGAATGTCGATATTAATAATTTTCAGCATATCGACGTGATCAAAGGTGCTTCTGCTCTAAAGTACGGAAGCGATGCCGTTGGCGGTGTCGTAATCTTGGAGCCTGAAGTTTTCCCTAAAAAGGATACCATCAAAGGATCAGTAGGCCTTACCGGAATTTCCAACGGAAGAGGAATGGCTTTAGAAGCCGATGTTGCTAAAATCTGGAAAAACGGATGGGCGGTAAAAACCGGGGGAAGCATCAAAAAATTAGGAGATCAAAGTGCTCCGGATTACAACCTGATGAATACGGGAATGGATTTTTCTTCATTCAATTTTACCGTTCAGCATAATACGTATGAAAAGGGAATTTCATTCGATTATTATTTAACCAACCAGAATATAGGGATTTACAGAGGTTCTCACGTAGGAAACAACGAAGATTTCTACAATGCGACAACAGCAAAAATTCCAGTATATACAGGTAATTTCAGTTACGATATTGATAATCCGAGACAGGTAATCGAGCATCATATTGCGAAAGTATCTGCTTTCAAAAGATTTGAAAATATCGGGAAAGTTTCCGCAACATACAGCTATCAGTACAATCACAGACAGGAATATGACATCAGAAGGGGAGATCTCAAAGATACGCCGTCTCTTGATCTGGAGCTGATGACCCACCAGTTTAATCTTAATGATTTGCTGGAAAGAGAGAAGTTTTCTTTGGAAACCGGGATTGATGCAAGCTTTCAGAACAATTATTCGGATCCTGCTACCAAAGCAAGACGTCTGATTCCGAATTATGATAAATATGCTGCAGGAATGTATTCTATTTTTAAATATAAAATTTCGGGCAATTTTAATGTGGAAGCCGGTGTGCGATATGATTTTACCCGGTATGATGTTACCAAATGGTACGACAAAAGCGACTGGGAAAAATTGTATGCGGACAGGTACCCTCAGTTTTATGTGAAAACGGATCAGAACAGAATCCTGACGCGTCCTCAGTTGAATTATAACAATGTTTCTTTCAACGCCGGACTGGAATATCGCCCGAATTCAAATTTCGATCTGAAATTCAACTATGCGAAAGTAGGCAGAACACCGAATATTGCAGAATTGTTTTCAGACGGATTGCATCACTCGGCTTCGGTAATTGAAATCGGAGATATGGGGCTGAAGAATGAACAGGGACACCAATTCAATCTGACGGTTGATTCAAGATTTAATGTTTTAAAAGGACTGAATATTTCTGTTAATCCTTACTTTTTCATTACTGAAAACTTCATCAACCAGGTTCCTACGGGAGTCCAGAATACGATCAGGGGTGTGTTTCCGGTATGGTCTTATCAGCAGATTGACGCCAAAATGTATGGCTTGGATCTGGATGTAAACTTTAAGCTTACCAACCACCTTGCTTATGTAGGAAGAGGAAGCTATGTGTACGGACAGGACGATACCCACAATGTTCCTTTGATTTTAATGATGCCTCCGAATTTTTCCAATGCTTTGCAGTTCACTAAGGAAAACTGGAGCCATTTCTATTTTACCGTAGAGAATCATACATTTTTGAAGCAAAACAGGTTTCCGGTATACAATGCAACCATTCCTATTTATATTGATGGGGAAGAGGTTGACAAAACAGTGGATCTCAGCACGCCGCCCAATGGATATTCTTTGTGGAACATCCAGACCGGCATCAATATCAGCAAAAATCTTTCTGCAGGGCTTATCGTGAATAATCTTTTCAATGTTTCGTACAGGGATTACCTGAACAGGATGAGGTTTTTCTCCGATGAAGCAGGAAGAAACTTTATCGTAAACTTTAGATACCGATTCTAAAGATTTAAACAAAATCAAATCAATCAACAACTTTAAAATTTAGAAAAATGAAATTATTCAATACAAAAAATATCATCAGATTATTAGCGGTCTTATTCATTGCTATTACGGTAGTATCCTGTCAGAGAGACGGATCTGCTGCGGAAGACGATTTACCGCAGGAAGACCTTACCAACATTATACTGAATGTAAAGGACGTTGCGGCAGGAACAACCAAAACCTATAATTACAGCATGGGAGCCGGAGGAGCGCAGGCGATTCAGCTTACGGATGGGAAAACATACCAGGTAACTGCAGAATTTAAAAACGGAAACGAAGATGCCACCCAGGAAATCAGAGATGCAAAAGACGAACACTTTTTAATTTTTAATTTCCCGAATTCAGATATTACCTTAACGCGTACAGACGATGCTTCTTCCACAAGAGCAGACGGAAAGCGTGTGGGCTTAAAAACAGAATGGGTGGTTAATAAAGCCGTTAAAAATGCTTCCGCAACCAGCCAGTTGATCTTTACATTGTACCATGAGCCGGCCAGCGTAACCGAAGACGCTCAGGCGAGCGGAAACGGAGTAGTGTACGGAACGCAGGTAGGAGGGGAAACAGATGCCCAGGCAAACTATACTATTACGAATTAAAATTATTTTTTAATATCTTTAATCTTGTTACCAAAACCATCGGGATTTTCCGGTGGTTTTATTTTTACAAATACTTGAATAATGTCTCAGATGTCTAAATTCCTGCTGTTTACCCAGGTATCCTCCTATATCTTCCATGCTCCTTCTTAAAGAAAATTATATTTAACATTATTTAGCTTTTATGTTGATTTTAAATGGGTGATTTTCATAAAATTTTCCTATTTTTGCAACCTAAAATTTTAATCAATAATGAAGGTTACCGCACAAAACCATGATGATGTAAGTGCATTGCTTACAGTGACATTGGAAAAATCTGACTATAAAGAAAGAGTTGAAAAGCAATTGATTAATTATGCTAAAAATGCGCAAGTTCCTGGTTTCAGAAAAGGAAAAGTGCCTTTAAGTATGGTTAGAAGACAATACGAAGCAGGTATTGCTTTCGAAGAAATCAACAAGCAGGTTTCTGATGCTTTAAACAACTACGTTAACGAAAACAAATTAAGATTAGTTGGTCAGCCTGTTCCTCAGCCTGTAAACGAATTCGATTACAACGCTGATCAGTTGGAAGTGGCTTTTGAAGTAGGTTTCGAGCCTGAATTTACCATAGACCTTTCTAAGTATGAAGCACCTCACTACAAAGTAGAAGCCTCTGAAAAAGAAATCAACAAGAGTATCGAAAACATGCAGAAGCGTTTCGCTGAGCAGGTTCCTCAGGATAAAATCACTAAAGATTCTTACATCGCCTTAGAAATTTCTCAGGTTGTAGAAGAAGATGCGGAAGGAGAGCACCACCACCATCCGAAAAACGTTACCATTACTGCTGAAAACAAAGAAGCTTTCAAATTGGTAAAAGGTCTTAAAATGGACGGATCTGTAAAAGTTTCCAAAGAAACGCTTGCTGAAAGCGAAGAATTGGCAAAAGAATTAGGATTCTCTAAGGAAGAAGTTGAGCACTTACACCACAATGAAGTGGAAGTGAAAGTAAAAGATTTCTATTCTTTGAACCTTGCTGAACTTAACCAGGATCTTTTCGATAAAGTATATGGTGAAGGAAACATCAAGTCTGAAGAAGAACTGAAAGAAAAAGTGAAAGCTGAACTGGATGAATACTTCCAGCAGAATGCGGACGTACACTTTGTAAATAAAGTATTGGAGCAGGTTTCTGAAAAAGAAGAAGTAAAGCTTCCTGAAGAATTCCTTGTAAAATGGTTAATATTCTCTAATCAGAACATCCAGTCTGAAGAGCAGGCGAAGCAAATCCTTGAATCTGAGAAAAACCAGTTAAAATACCAGATCATCGAAGGTAAACTAATGACGGATAATGAGATTCAGTTAGATTACGCGGATATATTGGCTCAGGCAGAACAGTTGGTAAGAAACCAGCTGGCGATCTATGGAATTCACCATTTAGGAGACGAAGAGATTCAGAAGTATGCTGTAGAAATGCTGAAAGATCAGGAGCAGGTAAGACAGATCTCTTCTGAAGTTGCTATGACAAAATTAAAAGATATCATTCTTGAAAAGGCAACGAAAAAAGAAACAGCAATCTCTCACGATGAGTTTTTAGAAGAGCTTAAAAAGTAATTATTTTACTATAAATATTTTAAAACCACCATTTTGGTGGTTTTTTTTGTGGAAATATCCTGAAAATTTTTCATTCAATATTCATATCTTTACTGCCTAAACTTAACATATGAAAAAGATCATCATTCCGTTTTTTTGCGCCGTGCTTTATGCTGCTCCGGTGGCTGCCCAGACAACAACCGCTCCCGCTAAAACGGAAGCCGTAAAATCGAAATTAACCTCCAAAGAAGTTATCGACAACTATCTGAAAGCTTTGGGAGGAAAAGATAAACTGGAAGGTATCAAAACAACACTGATTGATAATACCCTTACCGTTCAGGGAATGGATATTATGATGACCACAAAGAAAATGGGAAACAAATTCAAGTCCGAGCAATCTGTGATGGGACAGAAAATGGTTCAGTTCTTTGATGGTGAAAAAGGATATTTTGAGCAGGCGGGCCAGAAAATGGATATCCCGGCTGATAAAATTGCAGATTTAAAGAAAAGTAAAGTCATTGATGCATTGTCTTACGATCCTGCTACTTTCTCAACCGTTACCGTTGAAAAAATTGATGGAAAAGACTATAATGTGTTGACCTCTGACAAAGGTAAATTTTACTTCGATGCTTCTACCGGATTATTGTACAAATCTTCTGCGGCGGAAGGAACAGCTACCATAAAAAGCTATACGACTGTAGATGGAATCAAGTTCCCGCAGGAAATTGAAGCCGAAGGAAACGGACAGAAAGTGGTAATTAAAACTACAAAAATCACACTTAACTCCGGAGTATCGGACACAGACTTTAAATAAAAACATTTTATTTAACATAATTAAACCGGGCTTAACCCGGTTTTTTTATTGAATTGATATTTAACTTAAGTTTAACTAAAACTTAATTAACGTTGATTTTCATTATTGTTTCTGCTTGAAACAAGACACCTAAGGTCAAATTATTCCCTATCCCGAATCAATCACGGAAAAATCCTGAAAAATTTAACTGTATTTAACGCTATTTAACTTTAAATAATATTTTTATTATTTCTTCGTTTTGTGAATAAATGATACTTTTGAACCATAAAAATTAATAATCAACATATGAAGAAAATGCTATCTTCATTTGCAGTAGTTTTTCTATTATCTGCAAATGTATTCGCACAGAATATTCCTACAGACCCTTCTGTAAGAATCGGTACTCTTTCAAACGGAATGAAGTACTACATCAAAAAAAATACCTTACCGGAAAAGAAAGTAGATTTCAGGTTGGCCATCAATGCGGGATCTATTCTTGAAGACGAAAACCAGAGAGGTCTGGCGCATTTCATGGAGCACATGAACTTCAACGGGACCAAAAATTTTCCGGACAATAAGCTGGTAGACTTCCTGCAGTCGATCGGGGTAAAATTCGGGCAGCACCTTAATGCCTATACAAGCTTCGATGAGACGGTTTATATGCTTCCTGTTCCTTTGGATAAGCCCGGAAATCTGGATGCCGGTTTGAAAGTAATGGAAGACTGGGCTTTCAACGCTACGCTTTCTGATGAGCAGATCAATAAAGAAAGAGGCGTAGTACTGGAAGAATTAAGATTAGGTCTCGGTGCCGATAAAAGAATGTCGGATAAATATCTGCCTAAGTTGCTCTATAATTCTCAATATGCAGAACGCCTTCCGATAGGAAAAAAAGAAGTGCTTGAAAACTTTAAGCCTGAAGTGATCAGACAATTTCATAAAGATTGGTACAGACCGGATCTTATGGCTATTGTTGTGGTAGGAGACATCAATGTAGATGAAGTTGAAAAGAAAATTAAAGATAATTTCAGCAAATATAAAAATCCTGCAAAGCCGAAGGAAAGAAAAACATTTGATTTACCGAATCACAAAGAAACCCTGGTGGCTGTTGAAACGGATCCTGACGCGACAAGCTCAATGGTTCAGTTTATCATGAAGGATTCCGAAGCGTATCAGCCGGATGTTACTGTTGAGCAATACAACCAGAGCATCATCGAAAATCTTACATCAACAATGCTGAATAACAGATTAAGAGAGCTTGTGAATTCTACCAACCCTCCCTTTACTTATGGATCTGTTTACCACGGAGGTACGTATGCAAGAAGCAAGGAAGGGTTTCAGGGGTTTGCAATGGTAAAAGACGGCGGCCAGCTTTACGCGCTTAAAGTTCTTCTGGAAGAAACGGAAAGGGCAAAAAGATTCGGCTTTACACAAACGGAGCTGGACAGGGCAAAAGCACAGATTTTATCCAATCTCGAAAGATCATATAACAACCGAGACAAAACGGAAAGTGATATGTTGGTTGATGAATATGTAAGAAACTTCCTCGAAAAAGAACCAATCCCCGGAATTGCATGGGAATATGAAGACACAAAGAAATTTTTACCTTCCGTAAGCTTAGCTCAGACCAATGAAGTTATTAAAAAGTTTGTGAAAGACGACAGCAGGGTAGTCGTAATTACCGGACCTAAAAAAGAAAACGTACCGATGCCGACGCAGGCAATGGTTTTAAACATGTTTGAAAGCGTGAAAATGGCAGATCTTAAGCCTTATGAGGAAAAAGAAACCATTAAAAATCTGGTAAAGCCATTTAAATCCGAAGGCAAAATTGCTAAAACGGAAACCGATGCTAAACTGGGAACGACAACCTGGACCTTAAGCAACGGAGCAAAAGTAACATTCAAAAAAACCGATTTTAAAGACGATGAAATTGTGTTCTCTGCGAGAAGCCTGGGCGGAAGCTCGCTGATCAACGATACGGATTACAACAAAACGCAGTTTGCTTTTCCCGCGCTTTCTGAAGCCGGAGTAAACGGTTTCTCGAAATCTGATCTTACGAATTATCTTGCAGGAAAACAGGTAAGTGTAAATCCTATGGTAAGCTCTTTATTTGAAGGAATCTCCGGGCGTACTACCCAAAAGGATCTGGGAACGGCAATGGAACTCATATATGCTTATTTCACAGGATTAAATTACAATCCGGATGCATTTAACGCCTACAAAACCAAGCAGTCTGCCATGCTGGATAATTTATTGTCGAATCCGCAGTTTTATTTCTCGAGTGAGCATGCGAAATTCATGAATCAGAAAAATCCGAGATTCATAGGCATTGTTCCTTTGGAAAAAGAATGGGCCAATACGGATTACAAAAAGGCATACGATATTTATAAAGAGAAGTTCAGCAATGCAGGAAACTTCCATTTCTATTTCGTAGGAAATATTGATGAAGCTACATTTAAAAATGAAGTGCTGCAGTATATTGCAAGCCTTCCGTCTACAGGAAAATCCGCCAACTTTAAAGATACAGGCTACAGGCAAATGACGGGAGATTTCACCAAAGTATATAAAAAAGGAAAAGATCCTAAAAGTATGGTGACGATCTCTTATGCAGGTGAAGCACCTTATAATGAAAAAGATGCGTTGGCTCTGGAGGCACTGGGAGAGGTTGCAACCATTAAGGTTATTGAAAAGCTGCGTGAAGATGAGAGCGGAATCTACGGAGGCGGAGCCAGAGGCGGAATGGTAAAGGTCCCATATGGAAATTACTATTTCAGCATCAGTTTCCCTTGCGGACCTGAAAATGCGGAAAAACTCACCAAAAGTGCGATGACAGAACTTCAGAAGCTTATTGATAAAGGTCCGGAGCAGAAAGATCTTGATAAGTACAAAGAAGGAGAATACAACGATCATAAGACCAGCCTGAAAGATAATATGTACTGGATGAATGCGCTTACCAAAAATCAGATGAGCGGAAGCGACAAATACGAAATCCTGAACTATGAAGAAAAAGTAAAAGCTTTAACGGCTAAAGATCTTCAGGAGGTAGGTAAAAAATACCTTACAAAAGGAAGAGTAGTGGCTACCTTAATGCCGGAAGACGGCTGGGAAAATGCCAAAAAAGAAGAAGCAAAACCTGAAACAGCTGTAATGAAAGCCGGAGCAGCGCAATAATCAATCTATATTCCAAACAAAGCCCGTCCCATAAATTTACCGGACGGGCTTTTTTATGTAATTAATTAAGGTTAATGTTGAATTTTAAGGTTATTTGAAAATTCATAAATCAACCCTCAAACTCTCAAACCCATATACTCTCAAACTTAAAATCACGAGCCGTACTCTTTTTTCCATTCCTCGGCTGCACCGCTCAATACTTCATAAAACTCTTCACCATATTTTCGGATTAAGGGTGTTTTCAAAAATTTATATACGGGAACCTGAAGTTCTCTCCCTAAAGTGCACGCATCACTGCAAACGCTCCATTCATGGTAATTTAAAGCGGTAAAAGAAGAATATTCCGTAACCCGGATCGGGTAAAGGTGACAGGAAATAGGTTTTTGCCAGTCTACGGCACCATCTTCATACGCTTTTTCGATGCCGCATTTGGTAATGCCTTTTTCATCGAAGGTTACATACGCGCATTCACGGCCTTCCACCATGGGAGTTACATACATGCCGTCCATTGGATCTGTGGTCCACGTTCCCTGCTCTTCCAGGGCTTTGATGCCTTCCGCAGTGAGATAAGGTTTTATTTTATCAAAAATACCATCTAAAATTTCCAGTTCATCCTTATCCAGAGGAGCACCGACATCCCCTTCCACACAACAGGCACCCTTACATTTCGTAAGGTTGCAAACAAACTCTTCGGAAAAAATTTCTTCGGAGATCAATTTATCGTCAATCTGAATCATAATCTTTTAAAATAAATCAAAATAATTTCCGGCTTTAAAACCGATTAAACTAAAAATAATCAGCCACAGGCTCACTTCCTGCATCCAGTATTTCGGGAGAAACCTCAGCATCCTGCTGATAATAATGGTGGAAGGAAAGGCAAGCAGCAGCAGATATTCATACGTTGTATTCATATACAATATAATGGTGATGAGTTGGGCAAACGAAAAAACCAGTAAAAAAGTATATTTGTACCTGCTCACAGGACTTTTCTTGTTGTAATTCCTGAAATGATCATATACCGCATACACCAGCATCAGTACGATGGGAATTAAGGGCAGCAATCCTTCGTAATCTGTTACCAGCTTCATTTTTCCGAAAGGAAAATAATCCGGATTCCATGACGTGTAATCCAGGAAAAACATTACGGAAAAATAACTCAGGACAATCAGAATAATTCCCAGTAGAAACCTGAAAATATTTAGTCCAATCCTTTCTGAAGTAGCAATAAGATGGATGATCACAAAAGCTGCCATAGGCCAGGTAGTGGGAAGAAAGATAAAATTCAGCGCTACAATGGAGCCTACCAGAACATAAGACTTTTTTCTGATATCTTCATTGGTGCTGGTAAGAAGCAATAGCAGAAAAGAATTGGTAAGCAGTGCAACGGCCAGTCCGATGTCGAGTTTACCGGGATATAATCCGAATATAAAAAATGTATATAAAAATAATGGCAGGTGCGTCTGATAGTTCAGGGCGATGCTGTGAAAACAAAAATACCCCAGCGCAATCCCCAGAAATGTAATTCCGGCAATGATGGCTTCGTAGGTGTTGAAATTCAGGAAATTAAAAGTTATTACTATTAAAAGAAGAAACCCAATATAAACCGGGATTGAAAAAATATTGCTTTCTTTTGAAAGTAATTTAAACATTTTTTATAAATTTGTACAAAGTTAATTTAAAAAAGGAAAATAATGACGTCTTTCTTTCTATTCTTAAGCAAAGTTTTCAAATGGTC
>CAJYWN010000019.1 GCA_913778275.1 uncultured Chryseobacterium sp. | reverse complement strand
AATTTTTTAAATTTTTATAAATGAAATCTATTACAATTCAAGGTACAAAAAGAGAAAGCGTGGGCAAAAAGTCTACAAAAGCTTTACGTGATGCTGAATTAGTTCCTTGTGTTGTTTACGGAGGTGGCGAGCCATTGAACTTCTCTGCAGAAGAGAAAGCGTTCAAAGGTTTGGTGTATACTCCTGAAGCACACACGGTATCTATTGAGGTTGATGGTCAAACAATTCCGGCTGTTCTTCAGGATATTCAGTTTCACCCGATTACAGACAAAATTCTTCACGCAGATTTCTATCAGCTGGCAGACGATAAGCCTGTTATCATGGAAGTTCCTGTAAGAATCACAGGTCGTTCTAAAGGTGTTGTTGCGGGTGGTGTTTTACGTCAGTCTTTCAGAAAGCTGAAAGTAAAAGCTATTCCAGCTAACTTACCAGATGAAATCGTTGTAGATGTTACTCCATTAAGAATCGGTAACAAACTTTACATCGGTGGAATCAAAACTGAAGGATACTCTTTCATGCACCCGGACAATGCAGTTGTTGTAGCTGTTAAGATGTCTAGAAATGCAATGAAAGGTGGTGCTGCAGCAATGGATGACGATGATGAAGAAGAAGTTGCAACTGAAGAAGGAGCAGCTCCGGCAGCAGAAGAAACAGCAGCAGAATAAGAATTACTTATCCAGATTATATAAAAACCTGTCAACTTTTGGCAGGTTTTTTATGTTTAAATAGTATTCATAGTGAATAAAATCTTGTGTTTTAATAGGTGAAGCGGCTTTTTGAACGCAGTAAAATATTCAGTTGTCAAAAAAACATGGTGATCATTGGCTTACTATTTTAAATTTTTTTCAATTAGATGGTATCGCTATCATTTGCTGAGTGTAACGCCTTGCGAAAAAAAATATCTACAATAAATTATTCACTCCCTGTGATCTTTAGCGTTAAGGGAGAAGATGCATCTTTACAAATAATTAGATTCATCGAATCTTTCTATCAATTTACAGACATCTATCATCTACAACAATCCGAAAAAAAGCCGTAAATTTGAAGGGTTCTAAATAAGGACATTTTAATTTAAATTTTTAATAAATGTTTGACATTCAGGAAATCAGAAGTCAGTTTTCTATATTAGGCCAGAAGGTGAACGGTAAACCGCTGGTTTATCTGGACAATGCAGCGACATCACAAAAGCCGGATTCCGTTCTAAATGTCTGGAATCAATATTATACAGAAATTAATGCCAATGTACACAGAGGTATTCATACCCTGAGCCAGCTGGCAACCGAAGAAATGGAACTTTCAAGAAGAAAGATTCAGAAATTCATTAATGCGAAGCATGATTTTGAAATAATTTTTACCAAAGGAACAACAGAGGGACTCAATCTTATCTCGTATATTTTAACACAGAAGCTTAAAAAAGACGATGAGATTATTATATCTTACCTGGAGCACCATTCCAATATTGTTCCGTGGCAATTGCTTTGTGAAAGAACCGGTGCGAAACTAAAGGTAATTCCTATTGATGAGAACGGAATTCTCCAGCTCGATAAGCTTGATGAATTTTTAAGTGAAAAAACAAAATTAGTTTCGGTAAATCATGTTTCCAATGCTCTGGGCATTGTAAATCCTGTCGAGGAAATTATAGCAAAGACAAGAAAAAATACAGATGCTTATATTGTAATCGACGGGGCACAGTCTGCTCCACATTTCATAATTGATGTGCAGAAATTGGACTGTGACTTTTACGTTTTTTCGGGACATAAAATGTACGCACCTATGGGTACCGGAATTTTGTACGGAAAACAGAATATTCTTGAAGATCTGCCGCCTTTTCATGGTGGAGGAGAGATGATTGCCACATGCTCATTTGATGGAACTACTTATGCCCCGCTACCTTTCAAATACGAAGCGGGAACACCTAATGTAGGAGGAAATATTGCGTTGGGAGCGGCGGTAGATTTTATGCTGAACGTAGGGCAGGAAAATATTCAGAGACATGAAAATGCCTTGCTGGAATATGCTCAAAGGCAACTGTTGGAGCTTGACGGAATAAAAATTTATGGCGAGAAAGCCAATAGAACCGGAGTGGTCTCCTTTAATCTGGAAGGCGTAGGCATTGCTTCTGATGTAGGAATGATTCTGGATAAATTAGGAGTTGCCGTAAGAACCGGACATCACTGTACCCAGCCTATTATGAACTTTTTTAATATCGCGGGGACCGTAAGGGCGAGTTTTGCCGTGTATAATGATTTTAATGAGATCGATCTTCTTGTGGAAGGTGTAAAAAAAGCGCAGAGAATGCTCAGTTAATTTTTTTTACATTTTTCTTCTAATAAAAAACCCGGGCGGAAATTTTTCCGCCCGGGCCTGTTTTAATTATCAGCAATTTTAATTAAGACCGTATGCTAGAATGCCTATAAACCATAATTTCAGTAACCTATACGGTGTGTTATCGATAATATGGTATTTTATAATGATTTGTAATTATTTCACTAAGTTATGAAAAAAAATAATATGGTGAAAGTGAAATTAAAAATTCTTGGCTTTTGCCGGAAATTATATATTTATTAAAAAAAATATCGAAGCCTGTAACCTTTTTGGTTTTTTCTTGTCTTACCAGTAGAAACAAATAATTATGAAGATTTTGTTCAGCAATAAAAAAGATGATTTGCTTAGCCGGCTTAAAAAACAGGATCCGGCTGCGCAGAAAATCTTTTATGATCAGAATGTAAAAAAATACCTGAGTATCGGCAGAAGCTATATCAATGATCTGTACCAGGCAGAAGATTGTGTCATTAAAGCATTCTGCAAAATTTTTAAAAGTATTGAAAGCTTTCGCAGTGAGGGGAGTTTCGATGGATGGGCAAGAAGAATCGTTGTGAATGAATGCCTCAATTTCATCAAAAGTAACAAAACGGTTTTCTATCTTGACGATATCAGCGAATCATATCTGGAAGAAATACAGGATGAGGAAATTGTTTTTGATTTTAACGCCCAGGAACTTCTTGATCAGCTTCCGGATGCTTACAGAATGGTTTTTAACCTGTATGTTTTTGAAGATTATTCGCACCAGGAGATTGCCGATATGCTGCAGATTTCAACGGCAGTAAGCAAAACACAACTGTTCAGAGCCAAAGAGAAAATGAGAAAAATTTACTTTCAACAACAAAAAGCCTTAAAAAATGAACGAGTCTAAAAATGGTATAGAGTATCAGATTAAAAAGCAAATCGCAGACAGGGAAATTAAGCCTTCCAGGGATTTGTGGTCTGAAATCCAGGCTCATAAACCTGTTGATTCTGCAAAAACTAAAATCAACTGGTTTTTAGTGGCAGCGTGTCTGGTTTTAACGTTAAGTTTAGGAATAGTACTCTTTTTTAATCAGGATAATCCGGTGACTGAGAGGTATGAAAATATTGCTAATGTCGGTAAGACTGAAGCTCAGCTTCCTGCACAGAATAAGGTTCAGAATAAATCAACGGAATTAATCGCTAAAAATAATGAACAAAAAATTACAGTGGAAAAGACTTCAACAGATCATAAAAAAGATCTGAAGGAATCACTGGCTGTTATACATGATGAACTGCCTTTAATACAACAAAATTCGCCGCATTTCATAGCTGAAATTACACCTGTTGAATCGGCCCAAATTATCGTACAAACAGATTCTGCTAAAATACAAGTGAAAAAGAAACGGTATGTGGATCCTTCAACCCTGCTTTTCTCCGTAGAACACAAAGATGTTATTGAAAAAACAAAAGGAAAAAGCAATGTGGCAAGCATTGATCTGAACGAAAAATAAAATCAATTTTTAAACAATAAAAACTATTATAATATGATCAGGAAATTTATCATGATGGGAGGGCTATGCCTATTATCTACAGCGGTATTCGCTCAAAAAAAGCCGGTATTTAATCTTCAGCAAAAAGAAGACACCGAAGTAAGTCCAATTGTAAAAGAAAAGGTGGACGAATATGCAAAAAAGATCGACACGATCATTAAGGAGGAAAAAAAACTGATGGAAATCGAGTTAACTGAGCTTCAGTCTAAAAATCTTTCTAAAGCAGAATTCAATGAACAAAAATCTTTGATTGCCAGTAAGTATTCTGAGAAGATAGATCAGAGAATAGAAGAATTAGGCTTTGACATGGATGCCGTTATTCAAAAACAGGTGCGGTATTCTCTCCTTAATTCTGATGTGACTTCTAATGAGGAATTGAAGGAAAAGCTGTTGAAAAAATTCAGACCGACAAAAGAGCTTTCTCCGTATATCTCTTATTCTATTATGAATCTTACAAACGATAAGTCGGATAATATTTTGGATAACAATCTGCGCTATGCCGGAAATTTTGAATTTGGGCTTAAGTTCAATTACCAGTTCAGCAGAACAAGTCCATGGGGATTAATTTCCGGAATCGGGTTTTCATGGAGAACATTGAGTATTGATAACAATATGTTTGTGGCAAAAGATGCCAATTCCAATGTATATCTGGCAAATTATGAAAAAGGATTGAGTAAAAGTAAGCTCAGAACAGGCTATATTATCGTTCCGCTGGGATTGCAGTATAATTTTTCAAAGCTTAAAAATGCAGGCCTGGATGTCCAGTACAGAGATTATTCACATGGATTTAAAGTAGGTGCCAATATTTACGGAGGAGTAAAAATGTCTACCAATAATATTATCAAAGGTGACGGAATAAGTGACAGAGACAGAAGTGACTATAGGGTAAGTCCTTTTATTTACGGAGGGCAGTTTACAGTCTCTTATGATGATTTCAGCATCTTTGTTAAAAAAGATTTCGGAAATTTCTTTAAAAGCGGAACCTTTGAAAACGATAAAGCTTTAACTTTCGGAGTAGCACTTTGGTGGTAATGCACACCTTCATATATAACAAAAAACGCCCGGAAATTTCCGGGCGTTTTTCTTAGAATATTAACTGTTTAAATTTAATTTTTATTTTAAACTTCCCACCATATCTTCAGGCTTTACCCATTCGTCAAACTGTTCAGCAGTAAGCAGTCCAAGATTTACGGCCTCTTCTTTTAGAGTTGTTCCGTTTTTATGGGCTGTTTTAGCAATTTTTGCAGCATTTTCATAACCGATATGGGTATTCAGAGCGGTAACAAGCATCAATGACTTGTCTACAAGTTCTTTAATTCTTTCATGATTAGGCTCAATTCCCACCGCACAATGATCGTTAAAGGAGATACAGGCATCAGCAATCAGCTGGGCCGACTGTAAAAAATTGAAAGCCATGACCGGCTTAAAAACATTCAGCTCATAATTTCCCTGCGTTCCCGCAAAAGAAATGGTGGTATCGTTTCCTAAAACCTGGGCACAAACCATAGTCATCGCCTCGTTTTGGGTAGGATTTACTTTTCCGGGCATAATCGAAGATCCCGGTTCGTTTTCAGGAATATGAATTTCCCCGATTCCCGAACGCGGTCCAGAAGCCAATAATCTGATATCCTGGGCTATTTTGAATAATGAAACTGCCAGTTGTTTTAAAGCACCGTGAGATTCCACAATCGCATCATGGGAAGCCAGAGCTTCAAATTTATTTTCAGCGGTTACAAAAGGATGGTTGGTAAATTTTGCGATATATTCAGCCACTTTTACATCATAACCTGTCGGAGTATTCAGTCCGGTTCCTACGGCAGTTCCTCCCAAAGCCAGTTCGGAAAGATGCGGAAGCGTGTTTTTTAAAGCTTTCAGACCGAAATTCAGTTGGGCAACATAACCCGAAAATTCCTGTCCCAATGTTAACGGAGTAGCATCCATTAAATGCGTTCTCCCGATTTTTACAATATCTTTAAATGCTTCTGACTTTTCGGCTAAGGTATCTCTTAATTTTTCAACCGCAGGAATCGTTACCTCCACCACTTTGCGGTAGGCTGCAATGTGCATGGCAGTAGGATAGGTATCATTGGAAGACTGCGATTTGTTAACATCATCATTCGGGTGGATTTCCGATTTTTCACCTAATGTTCCGCCGTTATTGACGTGTGCTCTGTTGGAGATCACTTCGTTCACATTCATATTAGACTGGGTTCCAGAACCGGTTTGCCATATTACTAAGGGAAATTGGTCATTGAGTTTTCCTTCAAGAATTTCGTCACAAACGTTTGCGATCATATCTCTTTTCTCGGCGGGAAGTACTCCCAGATCAGCGTTGGTAAATGCAGCTGCTTTCTTCAGATAAGCAAAAGCTTCGATAATCTCATGAGGCATAGATCCTTCCGGACCGATTTTGAAGTTGTTTCTGGATCTTTCGGTTTGTGCACCCCAGAACTTATCTGCAGGAACCTGCACTTCGCCCATAGTGTCTTTTTCTATTCTGTAATTCATTGTGATGGAATTTTTTATTATTCAGGTTGTGCAAAAAGCTAGGTTAAAAAATCTTAGCCTTAACCTGATTCTATAAAATTACATATAAATAAAAAAACACACAATTTATAATCATTATAAATATCGATCCAGGTCTCTGATTTTACTCATGTTTTTTCACGATGTTTTATTTTTGCACCCAAAGAAAAAGAAGAATGGAATTTAGATATCAGGATCCGTATCCTATTCAGAAAGATGATACGGTGTACAAGAAGCTTACCTCAGATTATGTAAAAGTTGAACAATTAGGAGAAAGGGAAATTTTAACCATAGATCCGAAAGGATTGGAGCTACTTGCAGAAGAAGCCATGGCAGACGTTTCTTTTATGCTCCGTTCTTCACATCTGGAAAGCCTGAGAAGAATCATTGATGATCCTGAAGCAACTGATAATGACAGATTTGTTGCTTATAATCTATTGCAAAATGCAGCCGTGGCAGCGGAAGGAGCTTTGCCTTCATGTCAGGATACGGGAACAGCAATTGTGATGGGTAAAAAAGGGGAGAACGTCTATACAGGCGTTGATGACGGAGAATATTTAAGCAAAGGGATCTATAATACGTATCAGAAAAGAAACTTAAGGTATTCTCAGGTAGTGCCTTTAACCATGTTTGATGAGAAAAATTCAGGTTCCAACCTTCCGGCGCAGATTGATATCTATGCAAAAAAAGGAGATTATTATGAATTTCTTTTTTTAACAAAAGGAGGAGGATCTGCTAACAAAACATTCCTGTATCAAAAAACCAAGTCTCTACTCAACGAAAAATCTTTGGAAGAATTCATCAGAGAAAAAATTTCGGATCTGGGAACGGCAGCTTGTCCGCCTTATCACTTAGCTTTGGTTATCGGAGGAACTTCGGCAGAGGCCAACCTTGCTGCCGTAAAAAAAGCATCCGCAAAATATTATGATAATCTCCCAACGGAAGGTAATGAAGCGGGACAGGCTTTCAGAGATATGGAATGGGAAGCAAAAGTTCAGAAAATATGCCAGGAAAGCGCTATCGGAGCACAGTTTGGCGGAAAATATTTAACGCACGATGTAAGAGTGATCAGACTTCCTCGTCATGCAGCTTCCTGTCCGGTTGGAATGGGAGTTTCCTGTTCGGCAGACCGAAATATCAAAGGTAAAATTACAAGGGAAGGGATTTTCCTGGAGCAGCTGGAAGAAAATCCGAAGAGATTTTTACCGGATACTCCGCCACATCTTGAAGAAGCGGTAGAAATTGATCTAAACAGACCGATGCCTGAAATTCTTGCAGAACTTTCAAAATATCCTATTAAAACAAGATTGAAATTAAACGGAACATTGATCGTTGCAAGAGATATTGCCCATGCAAAAATCAAAGAATTATTGGATGCGGGACAGCCAATGCCTGAATATTTCAAAAATCACCCGATCTATTATGCAGGACCTGCAAAAACTCCGGAGGGAATGGCTTCAGGAAGTTTCGGGCCAACGACAGCAGGAAGGATGGATGTTTACGTAGACGAATTCCAAAGCCATGGAGGAAGCATGATTATGCTTGCTAAAGGAAACAGAACGAAAGATGTAACCAATGCTTGTGGGAAATATGGTGGTTTTTACCTGGGTTCTATCGGTGGCCCGGCTGCTATTTTGGCTAAAGACAATATTCTTTCCGTTGAGGTCGTAGATTTTCCGGAATTGGGAATGGAAGCCGTGAGAAAGATCGAAGTGAAAGACTTCCCTGCGTTCATCATTACCGATGATAAAGGAAACGATTTCTTTGCAGATCTGGCACATTAGAATATAGGAGACAGATAGATAAAGGACAAATAGGAAATCGATAAATCGGTCTAAAAAGCCGTAATCTATCGTCTATTGGACTATTATCTTTTGATCCTTTTAAATTAAAATCAAAATAAATAACAAAATAGGGCGTCTATCTTTTGTGTAAAAAAATAAAATGTCCTATTTTTGCCTAAAATCTTTAAGAAAAATGATAACGATTTTATCAGCATTTTGGCCGTTTTACCAGTTCCTTTGGACTGTATTTTTCATAATTATGTTCCTTGTAGGATTCTGGTGTATCTTTATGTTCTTCGGATTTGTAATTCCTTTATGGTTAACTGAGGGGCTGAAAGAATACTTCGGAAAAGTAAAACCTTTCGATCCTGAAGATATCAGAAGCAAAATGGTTTACGAGCAGGAAGGAGTAGAAGTAATCTACAACGAGCCAAAAGGGCATGGTCCTTTTATTCATGACCACAGCCACGACAGCCACGGACATCATTAATTGACTGTCATTGTTTTCCCACATGAATTCCGGGAAAGCAATATCAAAGCAAAACAACATATACTAAAACCACTTATTTCGGTAAGTGGTTTTTCTTTTATTGAACTTTTTCAGCGGCCGGGGATGATTGTTTAAGGGTCTTTTTCATCATTGACATTTTGTTGTTAAGTTCATTCTGATTAAGTTTTTTTAAGAAATTCCGGCTACAAGGTTTCTTTAAAATTAAATCTAACGAAATGCGTTTTCCTGAAAAATAAAATAAAAAAAATTCTTATTAAACAAGGATAAATATTTATGATCATATTAAAGCCTGAAATTAGTTGACAATTCTGTTTGCTTATAAAGCCATTTTGCAGAATGCCTAAATAGCAATATGTTAAAATTTATAATTTTTTTCATAATACATAATTAGTTTTCGAAAAAAGAAATTACTTTCGTGGTAACTAAAGAAACGTTATGAAGAAATTTTATTCTGGTATTTTACTGCTTATGATCACACTGGTCTTTGGCCAAATAAGCTATACCATTACTCCGAACCCTTTTAATGAGACAGATGCTATCACTTTATCGGTTCCCGGAAATCAAATCGATGAAGCCGCCTGGGGAGTTGCCAACAATGCTGTTTATATTTGGTCCTGGTCACTGGACGCAAACTATCAGAACAGCCAGGATTGTCCTACGAACGGCAGTTGGACCAACTCTAATGAACTGAACAGACTGAATTACAATTCGGCAACAGACACCTATTCTTTAACATTTACCCCAACAACGTTTTTTGCAAGAACAGGAATCGGAAGATTCGGATTTTTATTAAAAAATAAAACAGGAACAAGCCAGACCACTCCCGATATTTTTGTAAATGTAGGGGTTCTGAATTTAAACCTGACCAATCCGGCTGCGAACAGCCTCACTTCGGTTCCTTCTGGTAATTCAATAAATATTACCGCAACAACGAATGTGAATGCGACCTTTCAGCTTAAGGCTAACGGGAGTGTAGTACATTCCACCTCAACACCTTCAACTTCGTATTCCTACAGCTATACCGTAACAGGAGACGCTAATATGGAACTGATCGCTACCGATGCCAATTCCAACACAAAAAATAAAACATTCATTCTTCAGGTTCCGAGAAACGTAGTTTCGGAGGCTATTCCGGGCTGGATTAAGCAAGGAATCAATTATCATCCTACCGATCAGACAAAAGTTGGACTGGCATTATATGCACCATCTAAAAACTTTGTACATGTGATCGGAAGTTTTAATAGCTGGACCGTAAACGACACCTACTTAATGAAAAGGGACACCACAAATCCCGATTTGTACTGGATTGAATTGAGCGGTCTTACTCCACAGCAGCTGTATACATTCCAATACAGAACCAACGATCTTAGAAAAGTAGCAGACCCGTATTCTCCACAGATTTTATCTTCTTATGACGATCAGTGGATTTCCGCATCTACTTATCCCAATTTACCAGCGTTCCCTGCAGGACAAGATTTTGAAGTTTCGATGTTTAAAACAGGTCAAACTCCTTACAACTGGCAGGTTACCAACTTCCAGCGTCCGGCTAAAGATAATCTCGTGATCTATGAGTTGTTATTGAGAGACTTCACGCAGGAGAAAACATGGCAGTCCTTAATCAATAAAATTACTTATTTAAAAAATTTAAAGATTAATGCGATTGAGCTAATGCCTATTATGGAATTTGAAGGAAATCTTTCATGGGGATATAATACCTCTTTCCATTATGCCTTAGACAAAGCTTACGGAACACCGGAAAAATTCAAAGAATTTGTGGATATCTGCCACCAGAACGGTATTGCTGTAATTTTAGATATTGCTTTCAACCACGCTACCGGACGTTCTCCACTGGTTAGACTCTGGAACGTAGATCCGGATGGTGACGGGTATGGTAATGTTGCAGCCAATAACCCGTATTTCAATACGGTTCCTAAACATTCTTATAATGTCTTTGAAGATTTCAATCATTCAAGTGCTTCAACTAAATATTACGTTGAAAGATGTCTCCAACAATGGCTTACTGAATATAAAATAGATGGTTTCCGGTGGGATCTTACCAAAGGATTTACCCAGAACTGCTCTGCAAATGATGAAACCTGTACCAATGCATATCAGCAGGACAGAGTAGATATCTTGAAAGACTACGCAGACAGGCAATGGGCAATCGATCCGAATTCTTATATGATTTTTGAACATTTAGGAACGGATGCCGAAGAACAGCAATGGGCCAATTACAGAATTGCCGAAGGAAAAGGGGTTATGCTTTGGAATAAGCAGACAGATCCTTACAACCAAAATACAATGGGCTATAAGGAAAACAGCAATTACGACAGAATGAACCATGCTCTTCGTGGATTTACAAATATGCATGCAGTAGGTTTTGGCGAAAGTCATGATGAGGAAAGACTAATGTTTAAGAATTTATCTTTCGGTGCAGTAAATGGAGGCTATAACGTTAAAGACCTTAATACCGCTTTAGAAAGAATGAAAACTTTTGGAGCAACATTCTTTACGATTCCAGGTCCTAAAATGATATGGCAGTTTGGTGAGCTGGGTTACGAATTCAGTATTAACCGATGCGGAGACGGTTCTATTAACCCAGGATGTAGAACAGACGAAAAACCAATCGCATTTACACTTGGTTATGATACTAATGTTAACAGAAAAGCTGTTTATGATACCTGGGCTAAAATTATCGACATCAGAAATGTTTACCCTGTTTTCAGATCAAAAACATACACTGTAGAATCTAACAATTTGGCCAATGACCCGAATGGTCTTATTACGAGAATCTATGTTTATGATAATGCGATCACAAATGGTGTAAAAAATATCGTAGTAATTGCCAACTACAACACAACAGCACAGAATGTAGTTCCGTATTTCCCTTATACGGGGCAGTGGCAGAATCTTATGGATAATTCGATTTCAAATATTACTTCTACAACGGCAGCCATTACACTCCAGCCGGGAGAGTTCAGGATTTTCGGAAATTATGTAGGAACGCTGTCAACCATTGATGAAACGGCTGCTTACAAATTATCGCTCCAGATTGCAGATAATCCTGTGAAAAGTGGGTTGGCAAAATTAATTTATCATAAAGCCAAGAACGGAGAAATCGTAATCTACGATATGAGTGGTAAAAAAGTTGATCAGTTTAAACTGAAAAATGAAGACGGAACCTATGAATTAAAAGCGAATTATGCACCGGGTACTTATCTGGTTCATTTAAAATCAGATTCAGGAATTGCTATTCAGAAAATGATTATAAAATAAACGGAGACCGCTTTTCAGCGGTCTTTTTATGTGAAAATATGGTTGTAACAAGGTGCGTGTATATATCTGTCAGTCATTTCATCCTGAAATTAGCACATCTACAAATCAATCCGTATCTTTGCCAACTAAATTTTTACTATGTCTAAGAGTTTAATTCCAAAATTAGAAGCTATAAAACAAAGATATAATGAGGTGGCAGACCTTATTATTCAGCCTGATGTTATTTCAGATCAGAAAAGATATTCTTCTCTGAACAAAGAATATAGTGATTTGGGGAAAATTGTAAGAGTTTACGATCAATATAAAGGCGCTTTGGATTCCATTGCAGAATCGGAAGAAATCATTGCAGACGGTTCAGACAGGGACCTGGTGGATCTTGCTAAAGAAGAAAAGCTGGAAGCCCAGTCAAAAATTCCGGGTCTTGAAGAAGAATTGAAAGTATTGTTGATTCCTAAAGATCCAGCGGATGACAAAAACGTAATTGTGGAACTTCGCGCCGGAACAGGAGGTGACGAAGCAGCGATTTTCGTTGAAGATATTTATAGGATGTATTCAATGTACTTCAAAACAAAAGGCTGGAGACATGAAGTGACAGATTCTAATGAAGCGGCAAAAGGATACAAAGAACTCATCATGAAAGTGGAAGGAGAGGGTGTATACGGAATTATGAAATTTGAATCCGGAGTACACCGCGTGCAGCGTGTTCCCGAAACCGAATCTCAGGGAAGAGTTCATACTTCGGCAATTACCATAGCTGTTTTACCGGAAGCTGAAGAAGTGGATGTAGAGATCAATCCCGCCGATATCGAAATGCAGACGTCACGTTCAGGAGGAGCCGGAGGGCAGAACGTAAACAAGGTTGAAACAAAAGTTCAGCTTACCCACAAACCTTCGGGAATTGTTGTAGTTTGTCAGCAGGCTCGTTCACAGTTGGCTAACCGTGAACTGGCAATGGAAATGCTTCGTGCGAAATTGTATGATATCAAACTACAGGAAGTTCAGGGAGATATTGCGGCGCAAAGAAAAACAATGGTTTCCACCGGTGACCGTTCGGCGAAGATCAAAACCTACAATTATCCTCAGGGAAGGGTGACAGATCATAGAATCAACAAATCCATGTATAACCTGGATGCTTACATGAACGGAGATATCTCTGAAATGATTGACGCCGTTATCATGGCAGAAAATGCCGAAAAAATGAAAGGCGAAGAAGAAAATTTATAAAATCTTTATTATAGAATCTTTGTAAAGTCTCTGGTAACAGAGGCTTTTTTTTTGACAAATCATTTAATGGATTTTCTAATGAAATAAATAAGCACCTGTAAATCAGACAAATATATTAGATTTTTTTCTTTCTGGGATTTCCCAATGAAATAAATTATGCCCAATATGGAACATAAGAAGCGAATTTCTTTGATGCGCTGTCTGGGTCGCTGGATTTTATAAGTCCTCTTTCAATCGTTTCCGCTATTATTTTAGAAGCAAATGAGACATTATTTTTAGATATATTGAATCTTTTTCTTACTGATTGATTGTTAACAGGTTGGTTATTAACATAGTTTAGGCAGGTGTGTTGATAACAAGCTCTAATTCTATCCTCAGAACTCATTTTTGTTAATGGAGTAGGTGCGTAAATAATCACTCTTGTGTAATCATCACCTTTTATAAATTTCGGAGCAGGTAATTGAAATACTTCTATAGCGTTTATTGCTCTATCAACACCGCTTCCTCGTTCTTCACAGATATTGAGGCGTCTCATTAGAGAAGCAAGCTTTTCATTTCGTGACTTTGGTGCAGTATCAATAAACCTATTTATATCAACTAAAGGTACTCCTGGATTAGTAATTTCCAAGCGATCATCAAATATCTCTATCATTATACCTGTTCCGGTTATAGATAAATCTTGATGTATAAGAGCATTAGCAACAAATTCTCTAATAGCAACATCAGGATAGACTTTCACCTTTCTTCGAAGTGCATCTTCAATAATTTCATTTGTAGGAAGTTGATCCATTATATAATTTACTAATCCTTCAAAA
The DNA here is from genome assembly GCA_913778275.1 of uncultured Chryseobacterium sp. Next base: position 57,510 of record CAJYWN010000019.1, on the reverse strand, counting down.
CCGGAAGCATAGCCTTTTATTCCTTCTTGTTCTTTAATTGCATTTATTCTACTTATTCCTTTATATATAATAACTCGAATTGCTTTACGTTGTAATGTTTTAAATTCACGAATGTCTTTTGAAAAGAGTATTGCTCCTAAATTAAGAATATCCCAATTACTATTTTTATTCGGCTTAATTAGGTCTTCGCCAGATAATGTTTGCAGTAATCCTTGCTTAGTGTCGGGGAGTCTTTTTTCTTGTAATGAAAAATAACTATCAAAATCAATATATCTAAGGACATCATCATCGCCAATATTATTCATAGCAATTTGTAATTCGAAATCAATTCCTGTTGAAATAGCTAACAAATGTCTTACTTCAACATTAGAAATTTTGACAGTTTGACCAGCGCTTCTTTTATAGCTATGAAACATATCTTTACCTCTTAAGTATACAGGTTTTTCAATATGCTCAGGAATATGAACAATAAGTATTGGAACATTCTCGAAGTCAATTACAGCATGTTCAATAGATATGGGTTGCGCTAAATTATTTCGAGCAATATTGCCCAGCTTTTTAACAATAGCATCAATATTTTGTTTATCTAAACCATGAGGATTGCCATCATCATCAATGCCAAATACCAAGTATCCTCCATTTGGATTATTAGCAAATGCTGATATGTGTTGCGCTATACGTTCACTTTTGTCAGATAAGTCACTTTTCCAGTCTAATTCATTAAGCTCCTGTGGAACAGGCTTAAGACTACTTATCAAAGTTTGTTTTGCTGTTTCTATCCAATCGCTCATTAAATACTTTTAATCAAATTTAAATAATTAGCAGGTAAATACAAAATTCATTTTACTAACAGATTACGAAATACATTTAAAATGATTTGACTCAAAAAGTCAAAATTTTAATTAAAAATTTCCTATCTATTCTACCGACTTTCCTTACTTTTGGGAAAATAGCTACTATGAAATTCAGACCACTCTTACTAACCGCCGGAGTCTTGTTTTCGGCAACATTGTATTCACAAAAAATGATGTATCCAAAAGCATTAAAAGGAAAACAGACCGATAATTATTTCGGAACTGCCATTGCAGACCCTTTCAGAGACCTTGAAAACGATTCTGAAGCTACCAGAAAATGGGTCGACGAAGAAGTAAAACACAGTCAGGATTACCTTTCAAAAATCCCTTTCAGAGAAGAGATCAGAAAGCAACTGACAGATATCTGGAACTATGAGAAAATTTCAGCGCCTTTTCAGGAGGGCGAGTATACCTATTATTACAAAAATAATGGCTTACAGGCACAATCCGTTTTATACAGAACGCACAATAAAACAAAAGCAACAGAAGTATTTTTAGACCCGAATAGGTTTTCGGATAAAGGGACAACGTCACTTTCCCAGTTATCTTTTAACAAAAAAGGAAATCTTGCGGCATACTCCATTTCAGAAGGAGGAAGCGACTGGAATAAAATCATTATCATCGATGCCATTTCAAAAAAACAAATCGACGACACGCTCGTAGACGTAAAGTTCAGCGGAATTTCATGGCAGGGTGATCAAGGCTTTTACTATTCCAGCTATGATAAGCCGAAAGAAGGAACCGTGCTTTCCGGTATGACCGACAAGCACAAAGTCTATTTTCATAAATTAGGAACTAAACAATCTGAAGACAAATTAATTTTCGGGGGAGATAAAACACCAAGGAGATATATTGGGGGCGGTGTTTCCGAAGATCAGAGATATCTCATTATTTCAGCAGCTAATGCCACCAACGGAAATGAATTGTATATAAAAGATCTCAAAAACGGAGGCGATTTTGTACAGATTAATAAAGGTTTTGATATCAATGCAAGCATTGTCGATACGCAGGGAGACGATCTATATATCTTTACCGATAAAGATGCCCCGAATATGCGTCTGGTAAAAACAACCATTAAAAATCCTGCTCCTGAAACATGGACAGATGTAATTCCGCAAACGGAAAATGTGCTGGGAATTACCACGGGAGGAGGATATTTCTTTGCAACCTACATGATTGATGCGATTGATAAGGTTACACAATACGACAGAAATGGTAAAGTAGTCCGTGAAATCACACTTCCCGGAAAAGGAAATGTATCAGGATTCGGAGGAAAAGAAAAAGAGAAAGAACTCTATTATTCATTTACCAATTACATCACTCCCGGAACAACCTATAAATTCAATGCGGATACAGGAAAATCGGAAGTGTATCAGAAGCCGAAGGTCAAATTTAATCCTGAAGATTATATTTCGGAGCAGGTATTCTACACTTCAAAAGACGGTACCAAAATTCCGATGATGATTAATTATAAAAAAGGAACGAAGCTGGATGGTAAAAATCCTACGATTTTATATTCTTATGGTGGTTTTAACATTAGCTTGCAGCCTGCTTTTTCTGTGGTTAATGCCATCTGGATGGAAAACGGAGGAATCTACGCCGTTCCGAACATCCGTGGTGGTGGTGAATACGGAAAGAAATGGCATGATGCCGGAACGAAAATGCAGAAAAAAAATGTATTTGAAGATTTTATTGCGGCCGGAGAATACTTACAGCAAAAAGGATATACCTCAAAACAGTTTATGGCTCTTTCAGGACGTTCAAACGGAGGACTTCTCGTTGGAGCAACCATGACGATGCGTCCTGATCTTGCAAGAGTAGCTTTCCCCGGAGTTGGCGTGCTTGATATGCTGAGGTATAATAAGTTCACAGCCGGGGCGGGCTGGTCTTACGATTACGGAACAGCTGAAGACAGCAAAGAAATGTTTGAATATTTAAATTCTTATTCCCCTGTCCATAATGTAAAATCAGGAACATGTTATCCTTCAACAATGATCATCACAAGCGATCATGACGACAGAGTCGTTCCTGCACATTCTTTCAAATTCGGAGCAGAGCTGCAGGAAAAGCAGGCATGTGATCATCCTATTTTGTTGAGAATTGAGAAAAATGCGGGACACGGAGCCGGAAGATCCACAGACCAGGTTATTGGAGAAAATGCAGATTTGATTTCTTTTGCTCTGTATGAAATGGGAATTAAAAAATTAAGACAATAATTTTGTTTATCTGAACTAATTTAAACAAGCAATATTATTACAAACGGGCTTATCCTGAACATATCGCAGGAAGCCCGTTTTTTAATATAAGTTCATCCAGGCTTTAGGTTAAATGCATAAATGAAAATTAACAGTATTCTCTGTAAAGAATATTTAACAATTCTCTCCGAAATCCGCGAAATCTGCGGGAACAAAAAAGATTGTATTCATCATTTCAAATTAAATCAGATCTTTCTTAAATTATTTTCAATAAAAAATTAACACAAATTTATTATCTCAAAAATGCTTAATTTTAACCGTCAATAAACCTGAAAAGTATGAGAAGGGAAGTTCAGAATAAAACTCCTCAATTTAATATATCCGGAAAGTATACGGAAATCTACAGTTTCGAAAAAGACGGGTTGCAGTTAAAATCTTCCTACAAAGCAGAAGATATCCGGAATAGCGAATTGCTTCACACCGCTCCCGGAATAGAACCTTATTTAAGGGGCCCATATTCTACCATGTATGTTCAGAAACCATGGACCATCCGTCAGTATGCAGGCTTTTCAACTGCGGAAGAATCCAATGCTTTTTACAGAAGAAATCTGGCGGCGGGGCAAAAAGGACTTTCCGTGGCATTCGATCTGGCAACGCACAGAGGATACGATTCAGACCATGCAAGGGTGGTCGGTGATGTAGGAAAAGCCGGAGTTGCCATTGATTCTGTGGAGGATATGAAGATCTTATTCAATGAAATTCCATTAGATCAAATTTCTGTTTCCATGACCATGAACGGAGCCGTTCTTCCGATCTTGTCATTCTATATTGTAGCGGCAGAAGAACAGGGCGTTTCTCAGGAATTGCTTTCAGGTACCATTCAGAATGATATTTTGAAAGAATTCATGGTAAGAAATACCTACATCTATCCGCCGGCGCCTTCCATGAAAATTATTGCAGATATCTTTGAATACACTTCTCAGAATATTCCAAAATTCAACTCCATTTCAATTTCAGGATACCATATGCAGGAAGCGGGGGCAACACCGGTTCTGGAAATGGCCTATACCTTAGCAGACGGATTAGAATATGTCAGGACAGGAATAAAAGCCGGGATGAATATTGATGATTTTGCTCCCAGATTATCCTTTTTCTGGGCGATTGGGATGAATCACTTCATGGAAATTGCAAAAATGCGTGCGGCAAGATATATCTGGGCAACATTGTTAAAGCAATTCAATCCTCAAAATCCGAAATCTTTAGCCTTAAGAACCCACTCTCAGACGTCAGGATGGTCGCTTACCGAACAGGAACCGTTTAATAATATCACCAGAACCGCAATCGAAGCATTGTCTTCGGCATTAGGCGGAACCCAGTCGCTTCACACCAATGCGTTAGACGAGGCAATTGCATTACCCACAGATTATTCAGCAAAAATCGCAAGAAATACCCAGATTATCCTTCAGCAGGAAAGCGGAATCTGTGATGTAGTAGATCCTATGGGTGGAAGCAATCTGGTCGAAAGTCTTACCCAGCAGATGATCGAAGAAGCCATGAAATATATTGATGAGGTGGAGCAGGAAGGAGGAATGACGAAAGCCATTGAAGCTGGAATTCCGAAAATGAGAATTGAAGAAGCAGCCGCGAGAAAACAGGCTAAAATTGACAGTGGCGAAGAATTCATTATCGGGGTAAACTCTTTCCGCTCAGCTTTAAAACAGGATCAGATTGAAATCTTAGATATCGACAATACGGAAGTTCGCAGAAAACAGATCGAAAGATTAAACACCATAAAATCACTAAGAAATCCGCAGGCTGTTGAAGAGATTTTAAACAAAATCAGGGAATGTGCCAAAACCGGAAAAGGAAATCTTCTGGCATTGTGTATAGAAGCTGCACGAAGAAGAGTGACACTGGGAGAAATGAGTGATGCGATGGAAGAAAGTTTCGGAAGATACAAAGCCAACATCAGAACAATATCAGGAGTGTATGCCATGAATGCAGGAAAAAACGAATACTTTGAAAAAGCGCTTCAGCTTACCCAAAAATTTGAGGAAGAAGAAGGTCGCCGCCCAAGATTAATGGTCGCAAAAATGGGACAGGACGGGCACGACAGGGGAGCAAAAGTAGTAGCTACAGCATTTGCCGATATGGGATTTGATGTAGACGTTGCACCGTTGTTCCAAACTCCCGAAGAAGTAGCAAAGCAAGCCGTTGAAAATGATATTCATATTTTAGGAGTATCTTCATTGGCTGCCGGACATAAAACATTGGTTCCTCAGGTTGTTGAAGAATTAAAAAAGCTGGGCGCCGACGATATTACGATTGTGGTGGGAGGCGTTATTCCGCAACAGGATTACGAATTTTTATATGCCAACGGAGCCGATTTTATCTTTGGTCCCGGAACCAATCTTCCGAAATGTGCGGTGGATATTCTGGAGAAATTTTTAAATTAAATTAACGATTATAAAGTATAAGTTGCACAGCTTTTGTATAGTTTAATGAAAATTTTCATTATGGCTTATACAGTAGTTTCAGTATTTCCGGTGACTGTAGACACGGAGGAAATCAAAAAAGATCTAAAAGAAAACGGCTTCAGTGAAGCCAATATTATTGTTTCGAAATCAAGGGTGGAGAGCGGGCTGTCTGCAGATCATTATCAGGAAGATGAGCAGACCAAAGGATTTTTCGAATACACGTTCGCTCATGATGCAGAAATGCTGGATGCCTATCGCAAACACAGCATAGGCCGAAACAATATTGTTGTGTACGCAGAAAATCCTGAAGAGGCAGCTACCGCTAAATCTATTCTAAACAGAAAAGGTGCGCTTGAAGTCTTTAAGAAACCTTCAGATAACCAAAAAGATATTCCTGAAGGAATGACCGAACAGGAGTATGACGGAATCATTGCCAAAGCAAGACATAATATTTACTTTTTGGGATCGGAACGCGTTTATCACTCCAATGAAGTAAGGGGAATGGATGATGAAATGGACAGCCTCGGTTCAAAAGACTGATGCAGATTAAAAATAAATAAAAGCCTGTCGGATCCCGGCAGGCTTTACTGTGTAATTAATAGTATGGTTAGGGTAATAATACTTTATCTATAGCATGGATAATTCCATTATTGCATTGTACATCCGTAGCAATGATATTCGAAACTCTATTATTGTTATCCGTTATTTTTGCACCACTGGTAGTATTGATTTTAAAGGTACTGCCCAGGAAAGTAGTTACCGTCATATTGTTGGTAAGGTTCGTAGAAGCGACATTAGCTCCCGTTACAACATGATATTTTAATGTATTTTCTAATGTTGTTTTTGGGATTGCAGCAAGATTTGCCAGGTTCAGTTCGGTTAAAAGAGAAGAAAAAGCAGTATTGGTCGGAGCGAATACTGTGAAAGGTGAATTGGCTGCTCCGCTGAGAATACCCACAAAATTAGGCATATCACTCCTTGTGAGTGCGGAAACAAGAGAGCTGAATTGTGGATTAGCCGTGGCATGGGTTACAATCGTAGGTAATCCAATCACTGCATTTACCTTATGGATCACACCGTTATTTACATCAATATCTGTCGCGACAACAGTAGAAACGCCATTGATTTTTACACCGCTGCTCGTGTTGATATACATGCTGAGTGGTCGCGTGGAAGAAGCCGCCCCTATGGCAAGGGTAGAAACATATCCCGTAGATATTCCCGAACTTTTTACCTCCGTTCCCAAAACGTGATTTAGCAATAAGGTCTTCAAGGCGGCAGTAGGAACATCATTTAAACTGGCGTATCCGTTAGCTTGTAAAAATGTTGCAAAGGCCGCATTGGTAGGTGCAAATAAAGTATATGTCCCAGCCTGGTTAAGAGTAGCAGATAATCCAGCTTTATCCACGGCAGCTTTTAAATTGCTTAGATCACTGTCTGATGAAATTTTTTGATAGACTGTAGTTTGTGTAGTTGTCATGTTATCATTATCGTCATCACAAGAGTAAATTGATAAGATTGCAATTCCTGATAAAAGTAAAGGTTTAAAAAAATTTTTCATAATGTTTATGTTAATGTGTGAAATGAATAGACAAAAATTATACCTTTTTTTATTTTTTAGTAAAATAACATAACAATGACGTTAATTTAGAATAATTATAAATAACAGTTGGGATTATGGAATTTTTATCCATGAAACTCATATTCGTTTTAATAACTATTTAAACTGATGCTACTCTTGTTATCATTTTACCCTGAAAAATTTTTCTTACAGCTCATACACTAGATAGCAATGTACAAGGAATAAAGAATTATAATTATAAAGTATGCCGGAAATTCCGGCATACTTACTTAATAATAATCGTCTATGGTAAAAGAACTTTGTTTATTACATGAATTATTCCATTATTGCACTGTACGTCTGTCGCAATTATATTGGATACTCTATTGTTTTTATCCGTAATCTTCGGTCCTCCGATTGTTGTAATTTTAAATGTGCTGCCTTGAAAAGTGTTTACCGTCATATTATTGGTAAGGTTGTTGGATGCCACGTTTGCTCCGGTTACTACATGATACTTTAATGTATTTTCAAGTGTGGCTTTTGGAACAGCTGCAAGATTAGGAAGGTTTAACTCCGTTAGTAATGATGAAAAAGCTTGGTTGGTCGGAGCAAATACTGTAAATGGAGAGTTTGCAGTTCCCCCAAGTATTCCTACAAAGTTTGGCATATCATTTCTTGTAAGCGCAGAAACAAGAGAACTGAACTGCGGGTTTGCAGTAGCATGCGTTACGATAGTTGGCAACCCTATTACAGCACTTACTTCATGAATAAGTCCGTTACTTGCATTAATATCTGCTATATATACAGTAGAAGTTCCGTTAATTTTTATCTCGTTGCCAGTTTTAATAAACATACTTATAGGTCGCGTTGCCGAAGCTGCGCCAAATGCTAAAGTAGATACATATCCGGTAGACATTGCTGAACTTTTTAATCTAGTACCTAAAATATGATTCAACAATAGGGTTTTAAGGGCTGCCGGAGGAACATCACTTAAGCTTGCATATCCATTAGCCTGTAAAAATGCAATAAATGCATTATTACCCGGTGCAAACAAAGTTAGGTTTCCGTTCTGATTAAGTAGCGTTGCTAGACCCGCCTTGTCAACTGCTGCTTTAAGGTTACGATAGTTACTATCGAATGAAATCGTCTCATAAATGGTGTAAGGTGATGGAGGCGGATCATTGTCAGGTTGACAAGAAAAAATGCTAAGCAATGTTAGTCCTAATCCTAATAAGAAGGATGTCTTAATAATTTTTTTCATAATGTTTATTTTTTAAATCGTTCAAATATATACTTTTTTTTCACAGGTTGGGATATAAATATACTTTTTAATAAAAATTAACTTTTTTAAAAATTTTGGAGTATGATGGGATTATATACTTAAATCTTTTTACAGCATAAATTTTTTCCTATATTTGCACCATAAAATCAAGTTTAACCCTTTAAAAAACGAAGCAATGATCAGATTTAATCAGAATTCTATAGTTGGATTGCCACTATTGGTGGTAAGGCTTCGTGGCTTGGTACATTCTTAGAACAACAGTATAATGAAATACCAAAACCCGAAGTCGTTGAGATTTCGGGTTTTTTATTGCGCAATATTGTAAACTTACAAGTTTTCCCGAAATTTTTTTAGGAGCTTCTTCCCGCTTTCCACTGTATCTTTTTTGTTTTCCGGCCGATAAGCCTTCACCAGACAAAAAAGGATGCCGTTGCAATCGGGCTATGATAAAGCTCTGTCATAATGAAAGCAGCAAAGCCATTGAAGAATCTTAAGATGTAATGCCTTTGCGGTCAGTATCAAAAACAGCCAGCTCAGTTTTAGCTGGAAAATACACGATGCACGAGCGTTTATGTTCTCGTGTCTATTATAAAATCTATACAATGGGAAATTTAAAACTTAAAGGAAAAGATATATTAAAAATAGGCTATCCCAACAATCAGAGTATCAACATTGCTTTGGAAGTCATGAAAAGAAATTTTGCAACCAAGAATCTACATCATGTCAAATCTCTTTTAAAAGAAATACTGCAAAATCCTGAACAATTCGAAAAAGATCTCACGTTCGGACAAATTGCTGAAGCACTGCTTTTGTCAAAGAAAACAGAAAAAAGAATGCTCAACACAAACCGGGCGGCATTTCAGATTTTCGGATACAATATTTCAGAAGAGGCAAAAAACCAGCTGTACACTGCTTTGAAGCTTCCGGTTTCAATAAGCGGGGCTTTAATGCCGGATGCGCACAGCGGTTATGGTCTTCCGATCGGCGGCGTCCTTGCTGTAGAAAATGCAGTGATTCCTTACGGAGTAGGGATGGATATCGGATGCAGGATGAGTCTGAGTATTTTGGATACGCCGGTTTCCTATCTGGACGGTGCAAAAGACAAATATGAAAAAGCACTTGCCGAGCATACAAAATTCGGGATGTATGAAAATCATAAATCTCATGTTGAACATGAAATTTTCGACAGAGATACATTTGATATGATCCCGGTTTTAAGAAGATTGAAAGGAAAGGCCGTCAAACAGATGGGAACTTCCGGCGGCGGAAATCACTTTGTGGAATTCGGTGAAGTTGAAATTACGGAAGAAGATAAACAAATAGGACTTCCGAAAGGGAAATATCTCGGTATTCTTTCACATAGTGGTTCTCGTGGGTTGGGAGCAGAAATCGCCCAATATTATTCCAGGGTGGCAACAGAACAATGTCCGCTGCCGAAAGAAGCACAGCAGTTCGCATGGCTGGATCTGAATACGCATCTCGGAATAGAATATTGGACCGCGATGAGTTTAGCCGGAGATTATGCTTCGGCCTGTCACGATGATATTCACAGAAGGCTAATTAAAGCGGTCGGAGGGCGGGTAAAAGCCAGAATTGAAAACCATCACAACTTCGCATGGAAAGAAGTTCACAATGGAAAAGAAGTAATTGTTCACAGAAAGGGGGCAACTCCGGCAAACGAAAATGAATTGGGAATGATTCCCGGTTCCATGACAGCCAAAGGCTTTATCGTTCGCGGAAAAGGAAATCCTGATTCTTTACATTCTGCTTCTCACGGAGCGGGACGCGCATATTCCCGCGGAGAATGCAGGAATCTTTTTACTCAAAATGACATAAAAAAAGAATTGAAACTAAAGAATGTCACGTTGATGGGTGGTAATGCCGAAGAAGCACCAATGGCATACAAAGATATCCACGAAGTGATGAATGCACAAAGTGAATTAGTTGATATTCTTGGAACGTTCCAACCGCGGATAGTGAGAATGGATAAATAAACTGGTTTTAATTGTTGGTTGATGGTTTTTGACCGACTTCAAACCTCACAGGTTTTCAAAACCTGTGAGGTTTATAAAATCAATAAACAAATTAATTGAAATGAAAACCTTGAAGGTTTACAAAAAACAAAAGAATGGGAGCACCACATAATATAAAAAGATACGGTGAAGTCTGGCCGGAATTCAGAATTCAAAGCGGACTTGAAATTTTAGAAAAATTAAAACATATAATTATTATTTCAGGAGGATGGGCATGGCATTTTATGTCTGAAATCGGACATACAGAATACAAGCACGCACACGACCATAAAGATATTGATGTTTTTGTGAAGAAAGAAAATGTTGCTGAAGCGGTTATGATTCTTCAGCAGGAAGGTTATGGCAGCAAAAGATTTACTGGAAAAAGGAATTGATCCGATTGTTCATCCAAAATTAAATGAAATACCGAATAGATTGAAATGAAAAAAATATACAAACAGGAATATTTAAAATATTATGAAACCCTTCTCGTAGTCTGTCCGGATTGCGGTGAAGATGCTGTTGTGGAAAATGAAAACAATTATAAACGGGCAACTTTAAAATGCAGGCATTGTGGACTACACAAAAATGCATTAGATCTCTTGGTTTACAAAGCTTTTGTTAATCTTTATTGCCCGATTTGTGCACATTCCATTCGTTATGAGCAAGGCAACTTAAAGGAGAAACCTAAAATAAGTAATGTAAAATGTAATGCATGTGACTCACAATTTCAAATTCAGCCAAAAATTGAGAAATATTTGAACTCATACCCAAAAGAAGAAGGGTTAATTCATGATCCTGTTTTCGGTTGCCCATATTATTTTCAGGCAGATTTTAAAGGGAAATTATTCTGGGCGAGAAACATAGAACATCTGTTGGAAATGGAAAATTATGTCTCATCAGATTTAAGAACAAGATCACCTTACAGAATTCGAATGGTAGAAAGGTTACCGACATTTATTAAAGAAGCCAAAAACAGAGAGGCAATTTTAAAAATTTTACAAAAATGGAAAAGCTCATACAAATAACCTCCGGAAAAGGACCTTTGGAATGCCAATGGGTAGTTGCAAAAGTGCTGAAGGTTTTTCTGGAAGAAGCTAAAAATAATAACATACATCACGAGATCATTCACCGTGAAAACGGAGATGAAAACCTTACGCTGAAGTCGGTGACCATTCTTCTACAATCGAAAAATTTACAAGAATTTTTAAAAAGTTGGCTCGGAAGCATTTGCTGGATTGGCAAAAGCTCTTTCCGAAAACTGCATAAAAGAAGCAACTGGTTTATCGGAATTTTTGAACTGGAAGGATCAGAGAAAATTAATTTTAATGAGAAAGATATTCAGTTTCAGACAACGAGAAGCCAGGGAAGCGGAGGGCAAAACGTAAATAAAGTAAACACGGCGGTTCGGGCAACTCATATTCCGACCGGACAAAGTGTTTTCGTACAGGATTCCCGTTCGCAATTGGAGAATAAAAAGATCTCTATTGAGAGACTGAAAGAAAAAGTTTTGGAACAGAATATCATTCAGCTTCAAAAAAGAATGCAGGAAACATGGAATAATCATCTGAATGTTCAGCGCGGAAATCCGATCCGAACATTTTCTGGAACGGATTTCAAAAAGAATTATCAGGAAAAATCTTTCAAAAAGCAGAGAAATCAACTGAAAAAAGAATTAAAAAATTACAACAATGACCTTAACTAAAAATAAATATTACTTCGAGGCGCTGGATAATTATCCTTACAATCTCCCGAATTGTCTGGAAGCATTGAACTATGCGCTGTCATATGACCCTGAAGATGCAGACAGCCTGTGTCTGATGGGCAGAATCTACAGCGAAATGTTATCCGATTATGAAAAGGCAAAACTGTACTTTGAAGAAGCCATGCAGTGTGATGTTACAAACCTGAATGTTCCTCAGTATTACATCAGCTGTCTTATTGATAACGAAGATTATCACGAAGCAGAAAAACTGATCGATTACTCTTTGAAAATCAAGGGAATTGATAAGGCAACCTTATGGTTTTACAGATCTTTACTTTCCGAAAAGCGAGGCAGTTTTGTAAATGCGCTGAAATTTCTAAATGAAACTGCAAAGTACTGCTTTACAAAATACAGTCTGGATGTAGTAAAAGACCGCAGAAAATTCATTAAATCAAAAATGCGTAAGAAAAAGAACATTAAAAAGGAGACAAAATAAGTCTCCTCTTTTATTGTAATAGTTTGGGGTAGAACTTTCTCTCCGCTTATTTGTTGTTTACGGAAATCAGATAATCGTATACCATTTGGTGCTGTTCTTCATTCAGTTTCGCTTTCGGAGCCATTCTGCTTAATGTTTTCAGCCAGCCCATGTCGTCATGTTTTTCCGGATTGGGAAGTCCGTGGCATTTGTTGCAGGAATTTTCAAAAATTGTTTTTCCCTGGGCCAGCTGCTCGGATGAGGTATATTTTGGTCCCGTTACGGCAGTGCTTTTCGGTCCGCATGATACCAGCAGTGCAGAAAAGCCGATTATGCCCAATATCAGTTTTTTCATATTAATATTTTTAAAGTGATTATTTTTTCGCAGAAACGATGTAATCATATACCCATTGATGCTGCTCATCCGTAAGTTTTGCTTTCGGAGCCATAGAATTCATGATTCCCACCCACTGTACAGAAGTGTGGGAGGCAGGGTCCGGAAGTTTGTGACATCTTCCGCAGGAGTTTTCGAAGATGGTTTTTCCCTGAGCGATCTGTTCGGCTGTAGAGGTTGCAGCTGCAGGAGCCGATGCTGTTGTTGCTTTCGGTGTACAAGAGGCCAATAAAACAGCTGTAAAGGAGGCTGCAGCAATGATTTTTTTCATGTTGTCAATTATTTGAATAAAAACAAATGTAAGAATTTCCCATTGGCATCGGTGAAGCAGAGATTTAATTTAGAAGAAGTACAAATAGTAATTGGGTGAATGGTCAATTCGTTTCACTTGTAAATGGTCAATTTAAAAGTTGAAGTGTACCCGGTTTCAATTCCCTCCTCTGGAAACCGAGGAACGAGATTCGCCGAATCAAATAAATAAAAATATTGAGGTACTGGTGGCGAAAATTTCTAAGAAATTTTTGACGGGGTAGTTATATTAAGATATATTTAGATTTTTAGAAGCTTTTTCCCGCTTTCCGCACTCGCTATTTTTTGTTATCGGCTCGGCGGCGGAGCCGCCGAGCCGATAACAAAAAATGAGCTCAGACAAAGCTTCAATCGGGGCTAGGGTTGCAGTCGTTTTTATAAATTTCCACATCATCTGTCATACGGGAAGCATTTTAAGTAACAAAAAGTATCCGCTAAATTTATTATTTCAGAATGCTGTAAAAGAATAAAATCTGCCTGAAATAAACCTGCCTCTTGACCGCTGACTTATAATTGTTTATTTTTGAATTAATGAAATTTTCTACAAAAGAGCTCGTCGAAGGAATACAGTCAGGAAACAAACGTCTGATTGCAAAAGCCATTACCTTAGTGGAAAGTAAAAAAGCAGAACATCGCCGGCAGGCGGAAGAATTACTGAAAGAACTGATGCCCTTTACCGGAAATTCAATAAGAGTAGGTGTGACCGGAGTTCCGGGTGCCGGAAAATCAACCTTTATCGAAAATTTCGGAAGACTGGCGATTGCTACCGGGAAGAGAGTAGCGGTTCTGGCTATTGATCCGAGTTCCGCTATTAATAAAGGAAGTATTCTGGGCGATAAAACCAGAATGGAAGAGCTGGCAAAAGAAGAAAATGCATTTATACGGCCTTCCCCAAGCTCAGGATTTCTGGGCGGTGTAGCCAATACTACTTTTGAAACTATGCTGATCTGCGAAGCAGCAGGCTACGATTATATATTGATAGAAACCGTTGGGGTTGGACAATCTGAAGTGCTGGTCGCTGATATTACCGATGTTTTCGTGTTTTTAAAAATAATTGGTGGTGGAGACGAACTTCAGGGCATTAAAAGAGGAATTATGGAAATGGTAGATGTGATCTTTATCAATAAAGTGGATCAGGATAATCTTCAAAAAGCTAAAAATACCAGACTGGAACTAAAAAGAGCTTTAGACTTTATTCCGCCTAAAGAAAAAGACTGGAAAGTACCGGTGTTATTAGGATCTGCCCTCAGCAATGAAGGCCTTAACGAAGTTTTTGAAAAAATTAATGCGTTCATTACTCTGAAAAAGAAAACACACAGATTTGAACAAGTAAGAAATCAGCAGGCAGAAAAACGTTTTGAATATTGGGTTCAGGAATACATTTTGTCGGCTATGAAAAAAAATAATACCTTGGAAGAGGCTTATAATCACCATAAAAAAAATGCTTCTGCACTGATTTCCAATCCTAGTACCGAAGCAAAATTATTTGTAGAAAGATTCCTGTCTAAAGATTAGCCTTAAGGCTGAACCTTCCGTTCTTCATTTTTCGTAATATAGCCGTCGTAGGAAATAGGCTGTCTGTCATTGCTGCTGATCGATGTAAATGCTTTACCGTATTTGGAGACTTCAATGATAATTTCATCTACTGTTTTTACATCATTAGCTTTAATTCTTATAATCCATCCGCCTTTTTTATTCTGGCTTTTATTTACAGTAAAATCCTTTGATGTAAATCTATAACTGTTTTGCGAAGCATCACCATAAGTAGGGTTAAAGACTCTTCCAAAATAAGGCAGTGTAACTTCCAGATTATTGGGTCTTAGGTCAATGCTGTAATTATCACCTGATAGATTCAGTATTCTTGTCCCAGTGGCATTAGGCATAGAAGTCATAACATTGATAACATCGTAATTAGTAGGGTTTGCTCTCTGTGCATGGAAAGAAAAATCCTGAGAATTTACCAACGCTGTTACCGCCTGCGGATCCATATTGCTCTGCGAAGAACAGTTTTCAAAGAAAAACAAAAAACTGAACATACAAATGATCGAGATATATTTTTTCATAGCAGTATAATTACTAGATTAGACAGCAAATTGTATGCAAATATATAATCCTTGAAAGTATTTTGGAATAAAAATTGTTAAGGATGAACTAATAACACTCGAACTATGAAATTTACAAATTTATTAGGAATGGGAGCGGCAGCTCTTATTTTTACAGCTTGTACTACCAACCCAATCACGGGAAGGTCATCATTACAGCTGGCAAACAATTCAGAAATCCTGACGATGTCTGCTCAGGAATACAGATCAACATTAGGCAAATCCAAAGTAATAACAGGAACAGCAGATGCTAAAAAAGTGGTAAATGTAGGATCGAGAATAAAATCTGCAGCAGAAAGATATTATCAGTCTATTGGCCGCTCCGGAGATCTTGCTAACTATAATTGGGAATTTAACCTTATCCAGAGCAATGAGCTTAATGCCTGGTGTATGCCAGGTGGAAAAGTAGCTGTTTATACAGGAATTCTTCCGGTTACAAAAAATGAAAACGGACTGGCTGTAGTGATGGGGCACGAAGTATCGCACGCTTTGGCAGGTCATGGCAATGAAAGAATTTCTCAGGCTATGGTTGCCCAGTATGGCGGAGCCATTTTAGGCGGAAGTATTTCCAATGCTCAGTGGGCTAATGTTTTTGAAGCAGTGTATCCTATTGGCTCACAGGTTGCTCTGCTGAAATATGGAAGAAACCAGGAATCGGAAGCAGATCAGATGGGACTTTATATTATGTCAATGGCAGGTTATGATCCAAGGGAAGCAATACCTTTCTGGGAAAGAATGGAGGCAGCTTCAAAAGGAGCAAGACAGCCGGAATTCTTATCTACCCACCCGAATCCTGAAACCAGAATTTCAGATATCAATAAAAACTTACCGAAAGCTCTGGAATATTACAGAGCGGCAGGTGGAAAAATGTAAATACTACAAAAATAAATTTAATCTTGAACAGGCCTTATTGAATTTTTATTAATTTGGTAAGGCTATTTTTATTAAAACTATTTAAGCACAACACTATGAAAAATTTAACAATTACAGGACTTATCCTTTTGGCGTTATCCATACTGCTATTTTATCTTACAGCAAACAACTTTACCCTGAATGATCTGGGAATGCCTCATATCATGGGAATTCTTGGTGGTATCGGAATTGGCCTGATTATCGGCGGAATGGTGGGTTATGTAAGCAAAGGAAGCGCTATAAAAGCAGAGCAGAAAAGAAGAGAACTCAAACAGCTGCAGCAGGAAAAAGAAGATTTGGAAAGAAGAGCGGCAGATATAGCAAGACGTGAAGCTGAGCTGGATCTTAGAAATCAAAATCCTCAGGTCTGATGAACTGAGGATTTAATTTTATATCGACGTAATCAATTTAAAACTTATACCCTAAACCTATCATAAAAAGATTAGGTCTGTTATCGTATCGTATCTCTTCCCCTGAAACTCTGTTGATGAAGTTTCTGGAATCTTTGCTGAAAGCACCTTCATATCTTGCATTCAAAATGAGTTTTGAGATTTCCACCTGGGCACCAAACTGGTATCCTACCGTAAAATTATCTCTCGCATTTTCTCTGAAATCATTGAAGGTATCTTCTTTAGCCAAATTATAGCTTGCTACTGGTCCTACAAAAACACCCACCGTATTTCCTAAAATATTATACCCTAACAATACAGGAAGGTCAAGCCTGCTGCTTTTGATATCGAATGTTGTATTAGCAGCAGTAAATTCGTTTTTAAAGTTGGTGTAGTACAATTCCGGCATCAGGAAAAATGAAGTAGGCAATCCTACTTTTAGTGAAAGACCTACGTTAAAACCTGCATTGTTTTTGCCCTCGCCTTCAATGGCCTGGTTTACCGTTCCTTTAATATTCTGCCAGGAAGGTGATCCCGTAGGGAAAATCAAATTTGCTTTTCCTGCCAAAGAAATCTGCGCAGAAGCAAGTAGGGAAAAACCTACAAATGCTATACTAAGAATCTTTTTCATTGTCTTCTATTTTTGTAATTGTATTATCGATCGTTTTATTGTTTTCAAGAAGGTATTCTCTCAGCTCTTTAAATAACTCTGATGAATACACAAAATCAATAAGATTTTTATTGCCTGCGGTAATCAGGATGTCTTTATTACCTTCCCATTCCTTGATTCCTAATCTCAGATATACAATTTTCTCGCCAATCGTCATTACGGAATTCATATCGTGTGTATTGATGATGGTAGTGGTGTTATATTCCTTCGTAATTTCCAGCAGCAGATCGTCGATTACATTAGAAGTGTAAGGATCCAGACCGGAATTCGGCTCGTCACAGAAAAGGTATTTCGGATTGTTCACAATCGCCCGGGCAATCGCTACACGTTTCTGCATCCCACCTGAAATTTCGGAAGGGAACTTTTTGTTGGCCTTATCAAGATGTACTCTTCCGATAACCTCAAAAACACGTCTTTTCTTTTCCCTGAATGTTAAATTCGTAAACATATCCAACGGGAACATAATATTTTCTTCAACGGTCAATGAGTCAAATAAGGCGCTTCCCTGGAAAACCGTTCCGATTTCAGAGCGAAGATGCTGCTTTTCCTCTCTGGACATCACGTTAATGTCTTTGCCGTCAAAAAGAATTTCTCCTGAAGTAGGCTGATAAACGTTAAGCAGACTTTTAAGGAAAACCGTCTTTCCGGATCCACTCTGTCCGATGATCAGATTTACCTTCCCTTTATCGAAAGTTGTTGAAATCCCTTTAAGTACTTCAACTTCATCAAAACTTTTCTTAAGATCTTTTACCTCAATCATTTAGCTTAATATTAATTGGGTTAATAGTAATTCTGAAAGGATAATGAATACCATTGTCCAAACTACTGCCTGTGTACTTGCTCTACCTACTTCCAAAGATCCTCCTTTTACATTATATCCGAAATATGAAGGTACTGTTGCTATAATAAAGGCAAAAACAATTGTTTTGGTGAATGCATAATAAATAAACAGGTTCGGCATATACATCTGGATTCCGACAATATAGTCATTAGTCGTCCAGTTTCCTGTTAAAATTCCGGCTATATACCCTCCTGCGATACCAAAAACGATACTAATGGCAATCAGCAGCGGATTGAAGATAACGCACGCTACAATTTTAGGGAAAATAAGAAAGTTTGGAGAATTTACGCCCATAATATCTAATGCGTCAATCTGTTCGGACACCCTCATGGTTCCGATGCTGGAGGCAATATAAGAACCTACTTTACCGGCCAGGATAAGACTGATAATGGTTGGGGAAAACTCCAGAACAAGAACTGCTTTAGTAGCATATCCTACAAATGACGGTGGGATAGGGAACGATGAGGCATCAAAGTTGTTGAACATCTGGATGGCCACAACCGCTCCTACGAATATAGAAGTGAAGATGACAAGCCCAAACGAATTGACCCCCAGATCATTGATTTCTCTCATGAGCAGCTTCCAGAAAACTTTCATTTTCTGTGGCTTCTGCATAGATTTACCGAGAAGGATGATGTATTCTCCGACTGCTGTAAAAAACTTTTTTAACATGCTGCTAAATTAGACTTTTTTTATTTAATTAATTACACAAAGAGTAAGACCAGGCTTTATCAGTATTCAGTATATCATAATGTAGACCAAAATCTTTATTTTGCATTTTTATCTCCGCCAATCACAAGTAAAACCGTTTTGAGAATAATGACAAGATCCAGCATAAAACTCCAGTTTCGAACGTAGAAAGCGTCTGCCAGAACTCTTTTATTCATTTCCACCTCAACATCTCCGGCATCTCCGCGCAGCCCGTTTACCTGAGCAAGTCCCGTAATTCCGGGAGCTACCATGCTTCGCAGGCTGTAACGGCCTATTTTCGGTTTGTAATAATTGTCCACCGCCAACATATGAGGCCGGGGCCCAACAATTGACATATCGCCCTTTAAAACATTTAGAAACTGAGGCATTTCATCAAGGCTGGTTTTTCTTAGAAACTTTCCGAAAGATGTTATTCTTGCGTCATTTTCTTCCGTAGTTTTTGTTGACGATTCATCATTAACGATCATCGTACGGAATTTTATGCATTTAAAAACTTCCTCATGAAAACCATATCGCTCCTGAATAAAGAACACGGGTCCTTTCGAGGTTATTTTGATTAAAACGGCAATAATGGGAAATAGCCAGGAACATATCCCGACCATAACAACAATAGAAAATACGATATCGAAAATTCTCTTAAGCAGATAATTGGAATAAAATTCCAGCGGATATTTTGCCTGATTAAGTACCGGCTGCGTCTGTATGTATCCCATGTCATACAAAAAGAAATCGCTTTGTGTGATATTGGGAATCAGTGAGATATGTACTTTGTTAGCTTCTGCCAGTTTGAAGATTTCTTTTTCCGTATTGGGGGTGTATGTATTTTCCAAAGGGATAAACAGTGTATGGATTCCGTTTTTTTTCCAGAACTCTATCAGTTCATTCGTTTTTATTTCATCCTTTTGGTATTCGAAAATCTTATACCCGTAATCCTTTCTTTCTTTCAATATATTTTTTAAAACTTCCGTAGAGCTGTTTTCATGGATAAACATAATATTCCGATGGTTGATTCCAAGACTCCGGATATATTTGATCCCAAAAAAGATCAGCGACCTAACTAAAAAGATAAAAAAGAAAAGATAAAAAGAAAGCCAGTAAATATCTGAATTGAAAAAAACATTATAGCTTACCTTCCCAATAAGCAGAACCCCGAGAATGAATAATAAAAAATGGATAAGTATTCTTTCCAGAAAAAGGGTATAGGTAAGGTTCCTGGGAATGTTGTAGATTTTTGTTCTGCCGCTCAGGAGCATCCAGAACAAAAACAGCAACGCTAAGGAAAATGCATTTTGGTACCAGGTTTCCTGATTATATTTCAGATTCTGGTTTCTCGTTAAAAAAAAGAATATGAAAATAGATGCAATAACCACAAGGTCAAGCAAAACAATGATCGATTTCAGGTATCTGGAATATCGAATTCTCTGCATCTATCGGGATTAACGGATACGAAAAGCTAATTTACATATTTTTTACGGAATATTCAGATACTTATGGGTCTGTACCGAAGCTCTCCATTCCGGATGCTGTAAAATGAAATCGGTAATTTTAGGGTACATTTCATCACGTTTGCTCCATTCACTCTGCAGGTACAGCGTACAGTTTTCCGAAACTTTTGCCGCCTGTTCCTGGGCAAATTTAAAATCATTATTATTAAACACAATAACTTTCAGCTCATGTGCTTTCTGATAGATTTCTTCTTTTGGAAGTCCTGTTTTTTTAGGAGATAACGTGATCCAGTCGATCTGTCCGCTCAGAGGGTAAGCTCCGGAAGTTTCAATATGAATGGAGCAGCCTAATTCTTTTAATTTAGATGTTAAAATATCAAGATTCCACATCAAAGGCTCTCCCCCGGTTAAAACAATAGTTTTACAGTGTTGTGCTGCAATTTCTGCAATTTTTTCTGCATTCATCAAGGGATGTAAATTCGGATCCCAGCTCTCTTTTACATCACACCAATGACAACCGACGTCGCACCCACCCAATCTTATGAAATAGGCTGCTTTACCGGTATATGCTCCCTCTCCCTGAAGAGTGTAAAAATGCTCCATCACAGGGAGCATTTTACCTTCTTTTAATAATATGTCTTCTACTAAATTCATTTTAAATTAATCGTTGTAGACCGAAGTTTTGTATGCAATGATGGTGTTTTTCATCAGCATCGCTCTTGTCATAGGTCCGACTCCCCCCGGAACAGGAGTAATCCAGCTTGCTTTTGCAGCACAGCTGTCGAAGTCCACATCTCCGGCAAGATAGTATCCTTTCGGAGAATCATTGTCTACTCTCGTAATTCCTACGTCAACAATTACTGCCCCTTCTTTGATCATGTCTCCTTTCAAGAAATGGGGATCTCCAAGTGCGGTAATTACGATGTCTGCTTTTTTAGTATATTCTTCGATGTCTTTTGTGTAAGAATGCGTTAAGGTAACGGTAGAGTTTCCGGGGAAATCTTTTCTTCCCATTAGGATACTCATGGGTCTTCCTACGATTTTACTTCTTCCGATAATAACACAGTCTTTGCCTTTTGTTTCAATATTGTACCTTTCCAGTAAGGTTAAAATCCCGAACGGTGTCGCAGGTAAGAACGTATCCATTTCCAATGCCATTTTCCCGAAGTTTTCCGGGTGGAAACCATCTACATCTTTTCGTGGATCAATTGCATTGATGATTTTTTCCTGATCGATCTGATCCGGCAACGGCAGCTGTACGATAAATCCGTCAACCGCTTTGGATTTGTTTAGCTCATCAATTTTTTCCAGTAATTCGGACTCGGAAACCGTGCTCGGAAATTTTACCAGGCTTGATTGAAAGCCAACTTCCTCACAGTCTTTTACTTTAGCATTCACATAAGCCTTGCTCGCTCCGTTGTTTCCTACAAGAATTGCTACCAGGTGTGGCGCTCTTCTTTTTCCGGCAACGATTTTTTCAACTTCAGCTTTGATTTCCTGCTTGATTTCTTTGGATACTTTTAGTCCGTCAAGAATTTCTGCCATTTTTACTTTTATTACTTTTTATTATAGATTTTAAGGATATTTTTCCGGATTCTGATGTGTGCAGAAAACGGAGAGGATATTTACGATTTTTTCTTTTTCGTCTACATCAAATAAAACTAAATAAGGCAGTTTCTTTAAAGGAATTGCTCTTACATTTTTATATTTAACTGCGAAAAAAGGATTTATCTGCAAAGATTTATAAGCATCTAATAATTTTTTCTTAAAACTTTTAGCTGCAGATTGAGATTGCAGTTTATAATATTTAATGGCGTCATCAATATTATTGTTTGCAATAGGAGAAACTAAAATTTTATATGCCATACTTTTCGGAAATTCTCTTTAGCGATTCGAATGCATCTACCGATTGTGATCTGTCTTGTTTTAAAGCTTCATCAATCACCCTTTTCATTTCATCCGTCAGCTCAAAATCATCCTCATTTTTTTCAAAGCTGATTTTCATCTTTTTCAAAAGATTTTCCATTAAAGTTTCTTCTTCCTTATCTTTAAGATGTATGGTAATGGTACTCATTTGTTTTATTTTAAATCAAAATTAATGAAAATCAGCAACAATTTATTTGTTTGCTTTATAATAATTAATTAACCCATTCGTCGAAGAATCATGAGCGCTAACCTTTTCATTACTTTCAAGTTCCGGTAGTATTTTATTGGCTAATACTTTTCCTAGTTCTACCCCAAACTGATCAAAGCTGAAAATATTCCAGATCACGCCCTGAACGAAAATTTTATGCTCATACAATGCAATTAACTGTCCTAATGAAAAAGGAGTTAATTCATTGAACAGTATGGAGTTGGTAGGTGTATTTCCGTGGAAAACTTTATAATTTAAAAGGAAATCAATTTCTTCGTCAGATTTTCCTGAGGCCTTTAATTCTGCTTCTGCTTCTTCCTCTGTTTTTCCAAAGGCAAGTGCCTCAGTCTGAGCGAAAAAGTTAGCCAATAATTTATCCTGATGATCAGAAACTTTGTTCGGGCTTTTTGCATATGCAATAAAATCAGCAGGAATCAGTTCTGTTCCCTGGTGAATTAATTGATAGAAAGCATGCTGTCCGTTTGTTCCCGGTTCACCCCAAATGATGGGTCCTGTTTCATATTCTACGAACTCTCCGTTTCTGTCAACACATTTTCCGTTACTTTCCATATCTCCCTGCTGGAAATATGCCGGAAATCTATCTAAATATTGTGAGTAAGGAAGAATCGCAACCGTTGTCGCTGCATAAAAATTACGGTACCAGATTCCGATCAATCCCATTAAAACTGGAATATTTTCGCTAAAATCTGCCGTCTGGAAATGCTGATCCGTATCGTATGCCCCTCTTAATAATTGTTCAAAATTTTCATAGCCAACGGCAAGAACAATGCTTAAACCGATAGCGCTCCAAAGGGAGTATCTTCCGCCAACCCAGTCCCAGAATTCGAAGATATTTTCTTCTGCAATTCCGAAGTCTTTAACAGCTTGAACATTAGTTGATAAAGCAACAAAATGTTTGGCTACATCCTCCTGTTTTCCTGCTTTTAAGAACCAGTCTTTTGCCGAATGGGCATTCGTCATGGTTTCCTGTGTGGTAAATGTTTTAGAGGCAATAATGAACAACGTGGTCTCAGGATCCAGATTTTTTACCACTTCTGCAATATGATTTCCATCTACATTAGAAACAAAATGAACGTTTAACCTTGTTTTAAAATGTTTTAAAGCCGAAACCACCATTACAGGGCCTAAATCTGAACCGCCGATTCCGATGTTAACAACATCTGTAATTTCTTTTCCTGTGAAACCTTTATGCTCGCCTGAAATGATACTTTCGGAAAAAGATTTCATATGATCCAGAACTCTTCTGATCTGAGGTTTAATATTTTCTCCGTCTACCAAAATTTCTTTATCCGAAAAATCTCTCAAAGCAGTGTGCAATACTGCCCTTCCTTCCGTTTCATTAATTTTATCACCCGAAAACATTTTGGAAATTGCGTCTTTCAATTCACATTCCTCTGCAAGATCTAAAAGAAGGCTTTTCGTTTCGGAATCAATTAAATTTTTAGAATAATCAAACAGAAAATTTGGTCTCTTAATTGAAAACTCATTAAAACGATTCGGATTGTACTGAAAAAGGGTTCTCAGATCAAAGTCATTGTTGGCAAATCGTTCATTTAAAACTTTCCAGCTGTTGGTTTGAGTAGGATTTATTTTTGATAGCATATAATTAGAATTAAGGTTTTGTGATTTTGTGATTAAGGATATGAATGCCACATCCTCATGCAAAATTATTGATTTGCAAATTTACGGAATTTTAATGCAATGATGTTAATGGATGATTAAAAATCAGGTGTTAGATTCGGCTTACGCTTAAAATCAGTATTTTTAGTTCAAATTTTCATAAATGATCACCAGACGCAATTTTATCAAAAAATCATCATTAGGGTTAGGCTTTTTTGCTCTGCCGGCTTCTGCAAAATTTATTTATACGGAAGAATATATTTCTAAAAGACCGGTAATTTCACAAAGAAGATTTACTTCAGAAGCTGTTGAGAAAACCATTCAAGCTGTTAAAAAGTCAATAGCTGATAAAGAACTGGCGTGGATGTTTGAAAACTGTTTCCCTAATACGTTAGACACAACAGTGAAATTTTATCATAAAAATAATAAGCCTTACACCTATGTGATCACGGGAGACATTGATGCGATGTGGCTTCGGGATTCGTCGGCGCAGGTGTATCCGTATTTAAGTTTAGCCAATCAGGATGAAAAACTGAAAAATCTCTTAAAAGGTGTCATCAATAAACAGGTTGAATGTGTGCTTCTCGATCCCTATGCCAATGCTTTTTTTGATAATGCAGCTAAAATAAGCGAATGGAAAGATGATTCCACCCAGATGAAACCCGGAATTCACGAAAGAAAATGGGAAATTGATTCTTTATGCTATGTTATGCGTTTGTCTTATAACTATTGGAAAAAGACAGGCGATTATTCAATATTTGATGCAGACTGGAAAAAAGCAATGCTTTTAATTTTGCAGACTTTTAAAGAACAGCAGAGAAAGGATTCAAAAGGTCCGTACAGATTCCAGCGATCGAATGGTAATCCTTTGGATACGCAGTTTGCGGGAGGATACGGAAATCCAACCAGGAAAGTTGGGCTTATTCATTCTATGTTCCGGCCTTCGGATGATGCTACTTTTTACCCGTTTTTGGTTTCTTCCAATATGTTTGCGGTAGTTTCTTTACGGGAAACGGCAGAAATTTTTTCTAAAATTTTAAAAGATGAAAAATCTTCGGAGCAATTTAGAAATTTAGCCAACGAAGTGGATGGTGCGATCCAAAAATATGCTGTTTTAAATCATCCGGAAGCCGGAAAAATTTATGCCTTGGAAATCGACGGTTTCGGAAATGCTCTATTTATGGATGATGCCAATGTCCCGAATTTACTATCGATTCCGTATTTGGGATATGCTTCAAAGGACGACGAGATCTATCAGAATACAAGGAAGTTTTCTTTAAGCAAAGCTAATCCATGGTTCAGTGAAGGTAAATTTGCCAAAGGAATTGGCGGACCGCACATCGGAGAGCATAAAATATGGCCTCTTGGTTTGATTATGCAGGCTTTAACAACGGATGATACCGAAGAAATTGTTTCCTGCTTAAAAATGCTGAAAGCTACTCATGCCGGAACCGGATTTATTCATGAATCCTTTGATGTAGATAATCCTAAAGATTTTACAAGGTCGTGGTTTGCCTGGGCCAATACTTTATTTGGTGAACTTATTCTTCATCTCCATAAAACAAAACCTGAAATCCTGAAAAGAAAGCTTTAAACATAAAAAACCTCCGGATTACCGAAGGTTTATTGTAAAATTTCAAAATATGTAGATAACCGTGAGGTTAGGATAGCTTATGCTTCTGTATTCGGATGCTTTTTCACAAACTTTCTTTTTCTTGCAAAATAGAAAACTACGGCTCCGATTAATAATATCGGCCAGATTGTGATTAACCCTACAAAAATTTTCTGAATTAAGTAGTAACCTTCCACAAAAGCGGACTTGGCGCTGTAGAGAAAATCAAACTTATATTTATCATCGATGCTATTTGTATTGGTAATGCCAATTTCAGCGACCCTGATTTTTGGTTCTTTGACGTAAAAATCAACAGTGCTGTATTTCAGCATATCGGCCATATTCATGCTTTCCAGTTGTTGACTGTTTCCTTCCATCATATTTTCATCGCTCATGGTTACTTTGTCTTTATTTGCTTTCATCTGAGCAATATTGTCCGTTGTTTTCTTATTGCGCTGAGCTTCCAGAGCCGAATATTTGATATTTGCCGTTACATCTTCTGCATTGATCTGCCTTGAGTTGAGAAATAATTTTTTGTCATTAATTAAGGTTAGTAGTTGGCCCAGCTTTTCAGAAGGTACTCTAAGCTGCATCCTGTTTTCGGTCTGGTATTTTTTTACCAATACGGCATTTTCATCTGACGTATTATAGGTATCCTCCGAAATGATATTACTCTGAAGATTGCTTTGTGTTACAAATCCTCCGAGTTCCTGTACCGATTTTTCAATGGAGATCGTTGTTTCGTAAACATCTTTTACTTCCATGTTTACATCGGCGGTTTTAATAAACTGCTTATCTTTTACTTTCATGGATGCTGCAGAAGAAATACTGTCCGAAACCACTGCTGCCGAATCGGCGGTAGCGTATGCTTCCAGATCGCTTGATGAAACTTCTCCTTTTTTACAGGAATATATTCCTAATAACAGTGCAGCTGCCAATGATAATCTGAGGTACGTTGTTTTCATAATATTGATTTTTAATGTTTTCTTATCCCAAAGTTCTGGCTGAATCTTTTGTAATAATTGGAAATCAGGCGTAAACAATTTGTAAACAGAAATTATTTTTTAATGATTTAAAGATCAGTATTTTGTAAAATGAATTGGTTTTAGGTACCTCATTTTCGGATTAATTTTTGCTTATCTTTTACAAGTCGAACACACAAAGAATTATTATGTCAAATACTTTTTCCAAAATCAGAAACGCAATAGAATTATTCAGATCCATAGACTTTGACCAGCTGAGTACCATTTCTCGAAAGGTAAACCTTCCCAAGCTGATGGAAAACTTCTCCAAACTGGATGATAAACAGCTTAATGGAATGATGAAAATGCTTGATCCTCATAAAAAGAAAAAAGAGCTTCCGCCCATTGATGGCGATTTTTACGATATCTATCATACATTAAGTCCGGAGCAGAGGGAAATTCAGCTTAAAGTAAGGGCCTTTATGGAAAAAGAAGTCAAACCTTTGGTTAATCATTACTGGCTGAGAGATGAATTTCCTCATGAATTGATACCTAAATTCCAGAAACTGAATATCTGCGGCGTTACTTACGAAGGATATGGCTGTCCGGGATTGCCTTTTCTGATGGAAGGCGTATTAGCTATGGAAATGGCGAGAGTAGATGCTTCCATTGCGACTTTCTTCGGAGTGCAGTCGGGTCTATCCATGGGATCTATTTACATATGCGGTTCCGAAGAGCAGAAGCAAAAATGGCTTCCGCAAATGCAGAAATTTGAAAAAATAGGGGCATTTGGTTTAACAGAACCTGAAGTAGGTTCCGGAGCGGCGGGCGGCTTAACGGTAACCTGTAAAAAAACACCGGAAGGCTGGATTCTGAACGGACAGAAAAAGTGGATCGGGAATGCAACGTTTGCCGATGTTATCATTATCTGGGCCAGAGATCTTGATGATGGCGAAGTAAAAGGATTTATTGTTGAAAAAGACAATCCAGGATATTCCGTAGAAAAAATAAAAGGGAAAATGGCTTTGAGAATCGTTCAGAATGGATTGATTACTCTAAAAGATTGTCTCATCACAGAAGAAAACCGACTGCAAAATGCCAATTCTTTTAAAGATACCGCGAAAGTGTTGCAGATGACGAGAGCAGGAGTTGCCTGGATGGCTACCGGTTGCGCCAGAGGAGCTTATGAAAGCGCTCTGGATTATACCCGAAAAAGAGAACAGTTCGGGAAGCCGATTGCCTCTTTCCAGATGATTCAGGGGCATCTTGTAGAAATGCTATCTAACCTTACGGCAATGCAGACAATGGTGTTCAGGCTTTCGGAAATGCAGGATGAAGGTATTTTAAAAGATGAGCATGCATCTCTCGCCAAGGTTTTCTGTACCATGAGAACAAGAGATATTGTATCAAGAGCCAGAGAAGTTATGGGCGGAAACGGAATTCTTCTGGAATATGATGTCGCAAGATTTGTCGCAGATGCAGAAGCAATTTATTCTTACGAAGGTACCAAAGAAATCAATTCACTCATTGTAGGAAGATCGATTACGGGCTTCAGTGCATTTGTCTAATATAAGTGAATGGTCAATTATCAATTTGCTTTGTTTGTCAATTTTTTAAATTCACATGCGGAGCAAAACTCACAATTGACCATTCATCTTTTCATCAGCTCACCAGGTGCTTATATTTTTCCCTATTGTCAATTATCATCCATAGATTGATAAGGAACATCACTCCGGCAATGGCCATTCCTTGTTCAGATTTATCCAAAGTAAAAACATGTGCTACGATCCCTACCATAATTGGTAAAATAACAATAGCTCCCAATGCTCTTGTTTTTGGAAAAATAAACAGCAGTCCGCCAATGATTTCAACGGCTCCCACAAGAGGCATCAGCCATGCAAGCTCTCCAAAAGCACTGAAGACCTTCATCTGCTCCGGTGTGGGTTTTTCCATTGGCATGTAATTGAAGAATTTGTTTAATCCGGCATTAATAAACATTAATCCGAAAAGAAGTGACAGAATAAATTTTACGGCTTTCATAAATATTAATTTTTATTAAAGTTAAATAAAATTATAATTCGCTGATCGCTTATTGTAAGATTTGTAATAATTATTCTGTTTGTCATTAATCCATCTCCTCAAGGGTAATATTTTTAGAAATTTTATATTTTTTCTTCTTCTTATTCGGCTTTTCATCTTCACCAAGTAGTTTTCCCCAGGGCTGAAGTCCTTCAACCCTTTCAAAAATAATTTTAATAATGGCAATGGCCGGAATACATAGGAACATACCCGCAATTCCCCAAAGATGCTCCCCAACAAGAATTCCAATGAAAGAGAACAAGGCGTTTATTTTTACTTTTGATCCTACTACAAAAGGAAGAACGATATTTCCGTCTATGGCATGAACAATTACATATCCTATAGCAACATAAATACATGTGGACGGAGTATTAGTCGCAAACGCAATAAAACAGGAAATCAGGAGTGAAATAAAAATACCTATGTAAGGAATTACATTAAGCAAACCGGTAAGAACTCCAAGAAGTA
This sequence comes from uncultured Chryseobacterium sp., assembly GCA_913778275.1. The sequence continues at coordinate 28,280 of CAJYWN010000019.1, read as the reverse complement.
TAGCATATTTTACCCCTAAAATGGTAAGCACTGTTGTTGTGAGAATCGAAACAATGATCACCTGAAGACAAAGACCTATAATGTATCTTTTTGTCATTATTCTTACTTCTGAAACCACTTCCTGAACACTGGCTTTATGCTTCTCGGTAAAAACATTAACGATGAAAGTATTTAATATTCTTCTGTAATTTAAAATAAATATAAAAAATAGAATAAAGAATGCCAAAAAACCTAAACTGGTAGAAAAAATTCCGAGGGTAAACCCTAAGATAATTCCTGTAGAAGATAACAGTTTTTTTAAGCCTTCATCCAGATAGGCAAACTGCTCATCAATATTCACATTAAATGTCCTGGAAACCCATTTTTGCAGATCGTTAAAAACACGTGTCGCCTGCTCGGTAAGCTGGGGAATGTCTTTGCTGAAACTGGAAACTTGTGAACCAAAGAAAAGAATAAGACCTGTAATGACAATCAGCAAAATCATCACGGAAAATAGGGTAGAGAATGATCTTGGAAATTTTAATTTCTGCTCCAGAAAATTAGCAAAGGGCAAAAATATCATAGCCATAAGAAACGCTAAAAAAAACGGAGCCAGAATGCTCTGTCCTAATGCCAGAAGGTAACCGAGCCCGATGATGGAAACAATAACAAGCATGAGCTTTACGAGAAAAGGAAGCCGAAGTAAATTCATAATTTTTTTTCTGTTGTATAAAAATAATAAAACACTCCGAATTGAAGAATTCTACTTAACAATTTTATTTTAATGATTTAGGATAAGAGAATTCCATGCCCATTTTTTATATAAAAACACATCCCGATTGAGATGTGTTTATATATTGAAGGTAATCTGTTTTATTTTTCAAGAGCCAGCTCCAGAACTTCATTCATCCAGTTGACATAATGAACTTTAAGATTTTTCAGATAATCTTTCTTGATTTCCTCCACATCTTTTCTGTTGGCTTCACAGAGGATTACGTCTTTAATTCCTGCTCGTGTTGCGGCAAGAAGCTTTTCTTTGATTCCGCCTACGGGAAGTACTTTTCCTCTCAGCGTGATCTCACCGGTCATGGCAAGATGAGGTTGTACTTTTTTATTCTTGAATGAAGAAACCATGGACGTCAGCATCGCAATACCTGCAGAAGGTCCGTCTTTTGGTGTTGCTCCTTCCGGAACGTGAACGTGGATATTTTTCTTTTCAATATCATCCTGAGAAATTCCCAGATCATCGTGTTTCGCTTTGATATATTCTAATGCGATGGTAGCAGATTCTTTCATTACCGTTCCCAGGTTACCTGTCATGGTCAACAATCCTTTTCCGTTGCTGATGATGCTCTCAATAAAAAGAATATCACCACCTACGCTTGTCCAAGCTAAACCTGTCACAACACCCGGTACATCGGTCAGTTCGGAGAGACTTTTCGGTCTTGGAACACCTAAAATTTCATCAATCTTTTCAATAGAAATCTTGGAATCATATTCTTTTACCAGGGCCGTCTGAAGTGCTGCCCAGCGTGCTATTGCGGCAAGCCTTTTTTCCAGAGTTCTTACACCGCTTTCCGAAGTGTGGGCTTCAATAATATGTTTCAGCTCACTGTTTCCAAGCTTGAATGACTTGGAATCGAGCCCGTTTTCTTCCTGCTGTTTTTTAATTAAATGCCTTTTGGCGATTTCAATTTTCTCTTCCAGCGTATACCCTGCGATCTGAATAATTTCCATTCTGTCCAGCAAAGGCGTCTGAATGGTAGAAAGTGAGTTTGCCGTTGCAATAAACATAACTTTAGACAAATCGTAACCCATTTCGAGGAAGTTGTCGTAGAATGATTTGTTCTGTTCAGGATCAAGAACTTCCAGAAGTGCAGAGCTTGGATCGCCGTGCATTCCCTTTCCTACTTTATCAATCTCGTCCAGAACAATTACCGGATTGGATGTTCCCGATTTTTTAATGGATTGAAGAATTCTTCCAGCCATCGCCCCGATGTAGGTTTTTCTGTGTCCGCGGATTTCGCTTTCATCATGCAGACCACCGAGGGAAACCCGTACATACTTTCTTCCCAATGCATCGGCAACGGATTTTCCGAGTGATGTTTTTCCTACACCCGGAGGCCCCACCAAAAGAAGAATAGGGGATTTCATGTTGTTTTTAAGTTTTAAAACAGCCATGTGTTCCAGGATTCTTTTCTTAATGTCTTCCAGTCCGAAATGTGCTTTATCTAAAATTTTCTGGGCTTTTTCAATGTCAAAAGTATCTTTGGTGTACGTATCCCAGGGAAGATCGGTAAAGAAATCAAGGTAATTTCTCTGTACATTATAATCCGGAGAATTGGGATTTTGTCTTTGCAGACGGTTGATTTCTTTTTGGAAATGCTCTTCGACCTCCTTGCTCCATGTTTTCTTTCTTGCCTTGGCAATAAGTTCTTCCACATCACTTTCCGGGCCTCCTCCAAGTTCTTCCTGGATAGTTCTTATCTGCTGATTCAGGAAATATTCCCGTTGCTGCTTATCAAGATCTTTGGAAGTTTTCTGATGAATCTGATTTCTCAGTTCAAGTTTCCTGAAATCTTCATGCATCATCTCGTAGCACTTGTTAGCTCTTTCCATCAGGTTTTTTTCCTCAAGCAGTTTTTGCTTTTCAGAAGACGGAAAGTTAGCATTCGTGCAGATAAAATTCAGAAGATCGTCGTTATTATTGATGTTTTTAATAGCAAAATTTGCAGCATTCGGAATGTTCGGATCGAGCTCAATTATCTTTAACGCAAGATCTTTCACATTTTCAAGCAATGCTTCATATTCCTCCTTATTCTTAGGTTTCGAATCTTTCAGTTTTGAAATCTCCGCTTTAAAATAAGGCTGTGTTTCAACGATTTTTTTAACCTTAAACCGGTGAAATCCTTTTGTGATGGCAGTAATGTTGCCTTCTGGCAGTTTTATGATTTTGATGATCTTAGCGAGTGTACCTACCTGGAAAATATCTTTTTCCGAAGGCTGTTCGAGATCAGAATTTTTCTGGCTTACAATCCCAATAAAATCGCCGTTTTTTTGTGCTTCCTCAAGAAGCTGTATAGAGGTCTTTCTTCCTGCAGTAATAGGGATGACCACGTTCGGGAACATCACCATATTTCTTACCGGAAGAATAGGGAATATCTTCTGTTCGGAATTTTTCTCTGTTTCGGAAAGATCGGAAAGATTGATCTCTTCGGCTACGATATCAAATCCGTCGCTTATCATTTCTTCTAAACTTATATCTTCAAACTCTGTCATAGTAAATCGAATGACAAATTGTCATTGCCGTTTTAATTCGTTAACGTAAAACTTTGCAATATATCTTAAAAATATTATTGCATTTCATGTGTGCTTTAATGACACAAGACCTATGCCATTTGTTTTTTGCTAAAAAATACGGTCAAAATTTCCTTTTTTATAAAAATTAAATTTTAAAAATTAAAATAAAGAACTTGGATTTCCGTAATTTCTTAAAAATGTGTATTTTCGCAACCTGATAAAAAACTATAATTTATATAATGGCAATTTTAGGACAAATTAGGAGTAGACCTTGGCTTTTGATGGGAGTAATTGCACTGGCGCTTTTGGCGTTCCTTGTAAACCCCGATAGTATTGATAAGGTTTTTGGTAAAAATCCTGATGTTTTAGGAAAAGTAAATGGTGAGAAAATTACCCGTGAAGAGTTTAACGATCAGCTTTTCGTGCTGCAGCAGCAGGCAGAGCAGCAGGGTCAGCCAAAGGCAGGTCTTGAAGAGCAGGCCTGGCAATTGCTGGTACAATCTAAACTGATCAAGCAGCAATTCGAAAAAATGGGCTTCGAAATGACGGAAGATTATTTCTGGAATCAGCTTCAGTATGATCAGATGTTTGCTCAGCAAAAACAGTTTTTCGATGAAAAAGGGAACTTCAAAACTCAGGAGCTTAAAAAACAGATTGAAGATATGAAGGCTGCTTCGCCGGAGGGTTACAACCAGTGGTTGAAAACCAGAAAATCAATTGAATACAGATTGATGGCGAGACAGGTTTTTGCTAATATTTCTCAGGGAATTACTACCGGTAAAAAAGAAGCTGAAGAATTGATGAAGCAGAGAGATCAGCTGGCAGATATCGACTTTGTGAAAATTGATTATGTAGCGTATCTTCAGAAAAACAATATTAAAGTTACTACCGAAGATCTTGCCAATTATATCAAGCAGCACCCTGTAATGTTCAAAGCTGAAGAAAGCAGAAACATCGGAATCGTTTATTTCCCTTCTCAGCCAAGTGCAGCTGATGATGCTGCCACACAGAAAGAGATCAACAAATTGTTCTCTGCAGGAACGGATGCTAGCGGCGGGACGGAAAATTTCCAGAATACCAAGAATGACTCTATGTTTGTAATGGCCAATTCTGATATGCCTTTCAATCCTCAGTATTTGAAACCAAATCAGTTGCCGCAGACAATCCAGGCGCAGATTCCATCTGCTGCAATCGGACAGACTTTCGGTCCTTATAAAGAACAAAACTTTTATGTAGTTTCTAAACTTTTGGATAAAAAGACTTCGGACTCTACATTATCAAGACATATCCTTATTGCTTTCAAAGGAAGCCCTGCAGGAGAAGGTGTTACAAGATCCAAAGAACAGGCTAAAAAACTCGCAGATTCTATTGGTGCAATTGTAAAAACGAATCCTGGGAAATTTACAGAATTCCTGAAATTATCCAACGACCCGAATTCAGCAGCTCAGGGAGGAAGTCTTGGATGGACCACTCCGGAAACTCCTTTCGTTCCTGAATTCCTAACCTACCTTGCCAATAATCCTAAAGGGGCAACAGGTGTTGTAGAAACGCAGTTCGGATATCATATTATCAATATTGAAGATAAGAAACCGGGAGCAATGAGCTACAAGGTTGCCAATCTTGTAAAAGCGGTTAAACCTTCTGATGCTACGGAAGCAGAGGTGAACAAAAAAGCCAGCAGATTCGTTCAGCAGGTTCAGGGGAAATCGTTCAACGATTTTGTAAATATTGCTAAAAAAGCAAACTACCAGTTTTCAAATCCTAAGCAGGCAAAAAGATTCGACGGCCAGCTTCAGGGCTTAGGAACAGATAAAGATTCTGAAATCCTTGCATGGGCATTTGATAAGAAAAGAGAAAAAGGAGATACCGAATTATTTACAGTAGACGGAACAGGAGATAAAATTGTAGTTTATCTCAATGGTAAGCAGGAAAAAGGTACTGCAGATCCTGAGTCTGTAAGAGATCAGATTGAAGTGGTTGTGAAAAACAAGCTTGCCGCAAAACAGATTTCAGAGAAAATCGGAAAAGCTGGAAACCTAGACCAAATTGCTAAGCAATTCGGAACAACAAAACAGTCTGCACAGGTTAATCTTTTAAACCCTTCGGTAGCCGGTTCTATGGAACCGAAAGTGGCAGGAGCGGCCTTCGGAGTAGCAAAAGGTAAGATTTCCAATCCGGTTGAAGGCGGTACAGGAGTTTATGTTCTTATTAAGAAAAATGAAACGGTAAACAAACAGCCCGGAGACCTTAAACAATTCACGGAATCTATTACCCAGAGAAACTCAGGAATGTTCGGACAGGCTTGGTTAAAAAGCTTACAGGACAATGCTGATATCGATGACTACAGAATTGAGATCTGGAATAAATTAGGCTCTCAGCAACAATAGAAATATTTTCATAAAGATAAAAAGCGGCAAAGTTTTTGCCGCTTCTTTTGTGTTTAACGCAGAGCAATACAGAAAAACATTCATTTAAATGTATTATATTTGCTCATTAGAAAAAATTTAGCAAGTGAAGTTCAGTAAAGAATTAAAAGCGGGAATAATCGCATTAATAGCTATTGTAGGCTTTGTGGTACTTTTCCAGTTTATGAAAGGCAGAAGTCTTTTTACTACCGATAATATATTTTACGCAAAATATGATAATGTGGAAGGGCTCGCCCAGTCTGCACCCGTTTCCATCAACGGATTAAAAGTGGGGCAGGTGGATAAGATCATTCCCAACACTTCCAAAGATGGAAAAATTGATTTCCTTGTAAAAATAACGGTTGACAATAATTTTGAATTTTCAAAAAATTCAACGCTTGAAATTTTTGAGCCGGGATTGATGTCTGGAAAGGAAATGAGAATCAACCTGATGTATGGTGGTCCTACTGCTAAAGACGGAGATACTTTAAAAGGAGCTTTCAAGCTGGGAACATTGGGAAGTCTTTCTTCCCAGGTAGGTCCGGTAAAAGATCAGCTGCAGACTGTCTTACACAGAGTAGACTCGCTGATGTCTAATGCAAACCAATTGGTAAATGCACAAAACAGGGAAGAAATCAGATTGCTTTTAGCGAATCTTAATAAAACAGTGGGTGCTTTGCAGACTACGGCAGGAAGTATAAATAATCTTGTAGGCCATAATGATCCTAAGTTGCAGAAAGTTTTAGATGATGCAAGCCTCACCATGCAGAGCGGTAAAGTAACGCTGGATAAATACGGAAATTTAGCAGAAAGCATCGATACCAAGAGGCTTAATGCAACAATTGCCAATCTTGATGCTACCGTAGGAAAGCTTAATGAAGTGGTTGCCGGAATTAATAACGGACAGGGAAGTTTAGGAAAACTCATGAAGGATGAAGAATTGTACAACAATCTTAATTCTGCATCCACCAACCTGAATTCCTTAATTGAGGACGTAAAAGCAAATCCTAAGCGATACGTAAACTTCTCAGTATTCGGGAAAAACAGTAAAGACTAATAAATAATCCATGCAATATATCGATAATATTATTTTTCTTATTTTATTGGTTGTAGGTTTCGGGCTATTTGCAAAAAGCCTGCAAAAGATATATAGAAATATCAGATTAGGACGCGAGATCAACCGTAGCGACCGAAAAGGAGAACGCTGGGAAACCATGGCAAGAGTTGCTTTGGGACAGAGCAAAATGGTAAAACGTCCGGTTGCAGGAATTTTACACCTTTTCGTTTATGTCGGCTTCATTATCATTAATATAGAACTGTTAGAAATTGTTGTAGACGGAATCTTCGGGACTCATAGATTTCTTGCAACAATCTTCGGCAATACTTTTTACAGTTATTTTACCGCTACTCTGGAAGTATTGGCACTGTTGGTTGTAATTGGTGTTGTAACATTTTTCATACGAAGAAATTTTTACGGAGTGAAAAGGCTTACCATGAAAGAGCTTTTCGGATGGCCTAAGGAAGATGCCAACTGGATTCTTATCATTGAATTTGCCCTGATGGTTGCCTTCTTTACCATGAATGCTTCAGACTCTGTTCTTCAGGCAAGAGGTTACGATCATTTTGCGCGTCTCGGATCTTTCCCAATCAGTCAGGTTACTTTTGTTCCTTTCTTAGAAGTTTTTAGTTTTGATGACGGATTTTTATTCGGGATTGAGAGGGCAGCATGGTGGTTTCACTTTACAGGTATTCTGTTATTTATGAATTACCTTTATTATTCAAAACATTTACATATTATCTTAGCCTTTCCGAGTACATGGTATGCCAATCTGGAAAAGAAGGGGAAATTCAACAATCTGGATTCCGTTACCCAGGAAATCAGATTAATGATGGACCCGAATGCAGATCCATATGCTGCTCCCGCCAGTGGTGATGTGGAAGCTCCTTCAAAATTTGGAGCAGAAGATGTTTTTGATCTGAATCAGATACAATTATTAAATGCGTATTCATGTACGGAATGTGGCCGTTGTACTTCTGTTTGTCCCGCAAATATTACGGGTAAAAAACTTTCACCGAGGTTGATTTTAATGAAAACCCGTGACCGTCTTGAAGAAGTCGGAAGAAACATCGACAAAAACGGAAAGTTTGAGGATGACGGGAAAAAGCTGTTGAACGACTATATTACAAAGGAAGAACTCTGGGCATGTACCACATGCAATGCATGTACAGAAGCCTGTCCGGTATTGCTGGATCCGCTTTCGATTATTTTTGATATGAGAAGATTCCTGGTGATGGAGCAGTCGGCAGCACCACAGGAACTGAACCTGATGATGGCAAACGTAGAAAATAATGCCGCTCCTTGGCAATATAATCAGGCGGACCGGCTGAATTGGGCTAATGACTGATGAATTGAAACATGGCTGAAATAATTGAATACCGAAAAGACTTAGCTCCATATTTTAAGCAAATCAATATGGACTGGCTCGAAAAATATTTCGTTGCAGAACCCTATGATGTTGAAGTGCTTTCCAATCCAGAAAAATATATTCTGGAAAAAGGAGGAAATATTTATTTTGTCGCAGAAGACGGCATTCCCAAAGGAGCAGTAGCCTTGATGAATAATGAATACGGTGAGCTCGAACTTACCAAAATGGGAGTCGATGAATCTGCACATGGAAAAGGATATGGCAACCTGCTGATACAGCATTGTATAGAGAAAGCGAAGGAAATGGGGGGGAAAGATCTTATTTTGTATTCCAGTACCAAATTATCTCCAGCCATTCATCTCTATAAAAAATTCGGTTTTGTAGAAATTCCCGTTGAAAAATCGGAATATGCCCGATGTGATATTAAAATGATAAAGACTCTTTTATAATCCCAATAACGTAATAGAATGGATTTCAACATAAAAACAATGGCAGAATATGCTGCCGAAGGAAAATCACCCGAAGTTCTGTTTTGGGTTGGTTGTGCGGGAAGTTTTGATGACCGTGCCAAAAAAATCACGAAAGCATTTTGTAAAATATTAAATAAAATTGGCGTGGAGTTCGCCGTATTAGGTCAGGAAGAAAGTTGTACGGGAGATCCCGCAAAACGGGCAGGAAATGAATTTGTATTCCAGATGATGGCATTAACCAATATTGAGGTACTGAATGCCTATGAAGTAAAGAAAATTGTCACAGCTTGTCCGCACTGCTTCAATACGCTTAAAAATGAATATCCGGGTCTAGGAGGGAAATATGAAGTGATTCACCATACCCAGTTTCTTAGAAATTTGATGGAAGAAGGCCGACTTAAAATTGAAGGAGGCGCTTTTAGAGGTAAAAAAATCACTTTTCATGATCCGTGTTATTTGGGAAGAGCCAATAACGAATATGAAGCGCCAAGAGTTTTGCTGGAAAAGCTGGATGCCGAATTGGTTGAAATGAAGCGCTGCAAAACAAACGGACTCTGCTGCGGTGCAGGTGGTGCTCAAATGTTCAAAGAGCCGGAAAAAGGTAATAAGGACATCAATATCGAACGAACTGAAGAAGCGTTGTCTTTCGAGCCCAAAGTAATTGCAACCGGATGTCCGTTCTGCAACACCATGATGACAGATGGTGTAAAGCATTTTAATAAAAACCATGAGGTTGCTGTAAAAGATATCGTGGAGCTGCTAGCTGAAGCTGAAGATTTATAAAAGATAGTAGCAAAGTTTAAACGAATAGCATTCCATGAAATCAGAATGGAAAATTTCCTTTTTTCTTATTGTAGCCATTATTGCGGGGCTAAGCTTCTGGAATTATAAAAACAGAGTTTACGATTGGGATATGCCGGGATATATAGGATGTCTCTATACGCTGAAATTTCCGGATGCTCCGGATACAGTTCGTAAACTTACTTATCAAGAAATACAAAAGAAAGCTCCCGAAAATGAGTTCAGGGATATTTTGGGAATAAAGCCTGTCGACAAAGCCCGACAGGCCTTTGCCCATAATACGAAATCTTTTAGTGAACAGCTGCCGTATTACCAGATTAAGGTAGGGTATAATCTTGGGATTCTTATTCTTTACGAATCAGGTTTTTCATCACCGGATGCGGTAACATTTTTAAGTATTGTTTCCTATTTTATTTCTGGGCTGCTTCTTTTTTATATTCTCAAAATTATTTTTCCGCAAAATTATATTGCTGCTGTAGGGCTAACTTGCGGAATAATGCTTTTGCCTCCTATGACTTATATGGCAAGAGTAGCAACCCCTGATATGTTTATTCTTCAGTTTTTACTGGTCTTGGCGATTGGTATAATTAAGAGATGGCGACGCTGGCCTATCTTTTTTGTCCTTTTTTCAATTATTTGTACCAGGCCGGATTATATCCCTCTTACATTAAGCTATCTGGCAGCAGCAAAGGGTTATGGATATCTGAAGAATAAAAAGTCAGATCCCATTTTGATCCTGCAGGCAATTATCTTACTCATTTTATATTTCATAATCATGAATCTTACCGGCTATCCGGGGTGGAAGCATCTTTTTTATGACACTTTTATCCACAGGCGTCAGTTCATCTCAGGGCCTCCGCCGGATTTCAGCTTCAGTGAATATCTCTCTATAATTTATCAGAAAATTATTTATTTTAAAAAAGTTACTTTAACCGCGGTAGGACTTGTAATGCTAACGTTTTATTTTTCGAAAGATGAATGGATAAGAACACTTGCCGTTTTTGTTTTGGCCAATATTTATATTAAATTTCTTTTTTTTCCGCATTCATCTGGATTACGGTTTTTTTTCGGTTATATTGTTTTACTGATCATCTTGTTTTTATACGCGTTAAGTAAAAAGTATAATGGTTTTAAACTCAGGAAAATTGCGTAATTTTGAACTTTAAATGTAACAGACATGAAGATTGAAGAATCAAATATTGTAGAGACCAACGACTACAGAGTTATTATATATCCCGCATCGAGACCGTTCGAAACAAAGGAGGCAAAAGCAATTACTGAAAAGCTTTTTGATTTTCTGGCTACCTGGGCAGCGCATGGTAAACCTCTTTCATCATCTTTTAAAATTGAAAAGAATCAGTTTATCATTATCTGTGTAGATGAAGAGAAAGAAATGGCCTCAGGATGCAGCATTGATGCATTGGGTAAAGTTATTAGGGAAATTGATGAAGAATATCAGTTAGGTCTTTTTGACAGAATGAAAGCAAGCTTCATCGAAAATGGGGAAGTAAAAACCGTAAAGCTTATTGATTTTAAATCTAAAATAAGAAGTGGGGAAATTTCTAAGGATATTCAGGTTTTTGATTTTTCAAAAAATACCTACCTGGAGTTTTTAGTAAATTTTCTTCTGCCTTTTGAAAGAAGCTGGGCGGCATCTATAAAATGACAGCCTATTAATTGAAATAAATAAAAAGTGGAGCTCTTCCACTTTTTTGCTTTAATTATATTTGTGAAAATTCTGGAAAAGAGATTAATTGTCTTTTGATGAAAATACCTAAACTGCTTTTTTTAACGACCGCGCACAGACATGATGATGACAGAATATTCTATCATCAGGCAAAAGCATTGAGAGAAGCCGGCTATGAGGTTAAAATATGCAGCCTTTCATCAGAATTTCAGGGAAAGATTGACGGAATTGAAATAGAATCATATGCTGTTCTTGAAAGAAGCATTCATGAAAAGAAAAGAATTCTGGAAAAAATAGGTATTGATTATCAGCCCGACGTCATAATCTGTTCGGAGCCCCTGGCTGTAATAGCGGCAAAAAGCATCGGAAAAAATAAAAAAGTAAGTATCATCTATGATATCACAGAATGGTATCCATCGATGAGAATGGTAGAAAGGTTTTCTTTTCCTTTGAATATCATTCATGGGATAAAGTTTTTTCTTATTCAGCTGTATGCCGGACTTATCAGCACGCATTATATTTTTGGAGAAAACACAAAGAAATTCCCGCTGGCATATCTTTTCCCGTTTAAAAAATCAATAGTTCTACCTTATTATCCTGATGACATTTACATTCAGCCGAATATTAAAAGCTTACATCCGAATGAAATAACCTTATGCTATACCGGCCAGTTTTCAGAGGAAAAAGGGATTGGTAATTTTTTTTCAGCAGTGGACAGTCTTAGAAAAAAGGCTCCTCACCTTAAAATTTCAATACTTTTGATTGGCGCTTCAAGAAAGGAAAAAGACGAAAAATATTTTTTGACACTGATGAAAAAATATCAATTTGAAAATATCAGAATAGAAAAGCCGGCTTCCTTTGAAACCTTTACGGAAGGTTATGCCGATGCAGATATCTGTTTTGATTTGCGAACGATGAATTACGAAAGCCATCATTGTCTGCCAATTAAGATATTTTATTATGCTGCATCCGGAAAACCCGTAATTTATACTGATCTGAAAGCAACCCGCCAGCATGTTGATGTCTCAAAGTTTGGTTTTTTAGTTGATCCGGAAAATTCAGAAGAAATTTCAGATCTTATATTGAATTATCATAACAATCCGAAACTGTATTCGAAACATGCTTACAATGCAAGAAAAGAATATGAAATAAAATATAACTGGGCGGGAATAAGGAATAATTTCCTGACCTTTATCAAACACACATTAGCTTAAGATGAAGGAAAATGCCATTTTTAAAACCCTTATTTCCCGGTTTTTAATTCTTATTCTGAATTTCGGATTGGTGATCTATTCAACCAATGTGTGGGGAAGCAGCGGGAAAGGAATAATATCAATAATTATTGCTGATCTTACGATCATTAGTTTTTTTGCCAATATTTTCGTTGGAAGCAGCATGAGCTATTTTGCAAGAAAATTCAGGACGGAAGAAATTCTGCCTTTCGCTTATATCTGGGCAATTCTTATTGGGGTCCTCGTTCCTGTTGTATTCAGTTTTAGCCGTACTGTTGAATATTTTTATTTTCTTATGGCACTTTCTGTGTCTTCTTCACTTCTTACTGCCAATATAAACCTTTTTGTGGGACAGCAGAATATGAAACTGTTCAATTTATACACGGTTCTGCAGCAGCTTGTTCACATCATATTCATCATCATCATTGTTTATATCGTAAAATTTACTTCGGTTAATGCATATTTTATTGCTCAGATAAGCTGCTTTACAGTATTATTTATCACAAGTGCTTTTCAGGTCACAAGATCTGCGGATTGTAAGAAAATAGTTCTAACCAAAGAAACGGGATCGAAGCTATTCAGTTATGGATGGAAGACGCAGTTAAGTGCCTTTCTGCAATTTCTGAATAACAGGTTATCATTCTATTTTCTTGAGTATTATAAGGGAATTGTAAGTGTGGGTATATTTTCTGTAGGAATTGCCTTCTCCGAAGCAGTCTGGACGGTAAGCCGCAGCCTTTCCATCGTGCTTTATGCAGATGTGGTGAATAATACCAATTCAAACGATGCTATTGAAAAAACAAAAATTTCAGTGCGTATAAGTTTTCTCATCACGCTTTTGTTTATTTTTATCATGCTGATGATTCCTGCTGACTGGTATGCGCTGATTTTCGGTAAAGATTTCAGGAAGACAAAAGAAATTGTGTTGTTGCTCTCACCAGGGATTTTAGCTATAGCTGTAAGCAATGTTATAGGATATTATTTTGCAGGAATTAACAAATTAAGAATTTTAAATGTTAAATCTTTTGCCGGGCTTATATTTACTTTGATCTCCTCTTTTTATATCGTTCCTAAATGGGGAATCAGGGGAGCCTGCATCGTAAATTCTGCTTCTTATTGTCTTTCATCGGGAGTCTTATTCTGGAGATTTTATAAGATCACCGAATTTCGGATCCGGGATTTTATTCCTTCCAAAGCCGAAATCGGTCTTCTGTTGAGCAAAGTTCTGAAAAAGTAATAGGGTAAAAACTTTGTCAAAGATTTAAACTTTGACAAAGTTGAGTTTCCCTTTACCAAAATTGCTGTTAAATAATCCTGATGGCCAATAAATCAGCAGAAAAATTAAAAATAAGTTTTTATCTTTGCCGGACATGAAGAATATTTTTTTCGGAGTTCTGGTTGTTTTTTTTGCTTTCCTCGGTTGCAGGACAGGCGATGATGATCTGCAGAATATTGACCAGATCCTGAATATCTATATGAAAAATAAATCCGGAAGGGATCTTTTCAACAATAAGAAAGACTTCACCTATTTTACCTATTCTTTTAATGACATTAATGGTGATAAAGATGTTTCACCTGTAAGCAGCACGCTGCGTGCAACAGCAGACTCTACTCTTTTTATAGAATACATTGCCGGAGCTAAAAGGATAGGGATCGATACTTTGGATGCAGATAATAAAATTTACCGTTCTGATATTAAGGTTTCCCTGATCAAGAGGCTCAACAATACAATTTTAGATACTATTGAAGAAAATCTTAAAGTCGAGTACAGGATGACACCGTCTGTATTCGAAGTCTCGAAAGTATATTATAATGACACCTTAAGATTCACCAAACAGGCGGGTTCTCCGAATGTGGTTACAATCGTAAAATAATTTATACATTTGCAAAACTGTTGGCATTCTGATGTTCAACATTCTAATAACTAACATCTAAATAAAATGTTACAAGTCAATTTTTTGCGCGACAACAAAGAGCGCGTTTTAGAAGGTCTTAAGAAAAGACAATTCAGGAATCTTGAGTTGGTGGAGGAGGCTATTGCTACCGACGACGAAAGAAGAAAAATTCAGTTTGAATTGGATTCGCAACTTTCCGAAAGTAACAAAATTTCCAAAGAAATCGGTCTTTTGATGAAAGAGGGAAAAAAAGAAGAAGCCGAATCTGCAAAATCTAAAACTGCACAGCTTAAAGAGTCGACGTCGGAATTGAAATCGCAATTAGATGTCAAAGAAAAAGAACTCATCAATATTTTATATCAGCTTCCGAATATTCCGCATGAAAAGGTAAAAAACGGAGCCTCTGCAGACGATAATGAGATTATTTACCAGTCTCACGATGTAGAAGGACTGGGCGAAGGAGCAATCCCTCACTGGGAGCTGGCGAAAAAGTACAATCTTATCGATTTTGAACTGGGTGTGAAAATTGCCGGTGCAGGTTTCCCCGTGTATTTAGGAAAAGGAGCAAGGCTTCAGAGAGCTTTGGTTCAGTATTTCCTCGATAAAAATGTTGAAAAGGGATATATGGAAGTTAATCCTCCGCATGTGGTAAATGAAGCTTCAGGATATGGAACAGGACAGCTTCCTGATAAAGAAGGACAGATGTATTATATTAACGAAGATAATCTGTATCTGATTCCTACCGCTGAAGTGCCGGTTACCAATCTGTACCGTGATGTCTTGTTTGAGGAAAGAGATCTTCCAGTCAAAAATACGGCTTTCTCTCAGTGTTACCGTAGAGAAGCGGGAAGTTACGGTGCTCACGTAAGAGGACTGAACCGTCTTCATCAGTTTGAGAAAGTAGAGATCGTAAGAATTGAAAAACCGGAGAATTCTTATGCGGTTTTAGAAGAGATGGTGGAGCATATCAAAGAAATTCTGAGTGATCTTGAACTTCCTTACAGAGTATTGAGGTTATGTGGAGGAGACACCGGATTTGCTTCTGCAATGACTTACGATTTTGAGGTTTGGAGTGCTGCCCAGGAAAAATGGCTGGAGGTAAGTTCTGTCTCCAATTTTGAAACGTTCCAGGCTAACAGGCTGAAATGCCGTTATAAAACAGACGGAAAATCACAATTGGTACATACCTTAAACGGATCTGCAATGGCATTGCCGAGAATTATGGCGGCTTTGCTGGAAAACAACCAAACGGAGGAAGGCATTAAGCTTCCGAAGAAAATTGCTGAGTATGCGCGATTTGATGTAATTAATTAAAAATTACGAACATAAAGAAACAGGCTGTCCTTATTGGAACAGCCTCTTCTATTTTAGTCAAATTTATTAATGACAATTGGTATTGTTATGGTTGTGTGTGCCATGATCTCCCGGCAAATGACAATCTCCCTGGTTTTCCTTAGATATCGTCATTGCTTCTGCTCTTGGAGAGAGATAAGGAATGCCCAATTCCAGACCTCTTACGATAAATAATCCTCCCAGAATAATCATTACCACCGGAATTACCCTTAATACTTTTATCCTGAACGTCTGACTCATTAAGTTTCCGACCAAAACCACCGCAAACATAAAAGGAAGGGTTCCCAAACCAAAAAGTGCCATGTATAAAGCGCCCTGCCATATTCCGCCGCTTGCAAGACTTGCCGTTAAAGCCATATAAACCATTCCGCAGGGCAAGAAGCCATTAAGAATTCCTGTCGTAAATCTTGATCGGTAATCTGCCTTTTGCAATAACCTTCCCAAATTTGATTTTACTTTGAATAAAAATTTTGAAAAAAAAGGAACTTTTGAAGCAAAATCTTTCCCTCCAAATGAGAATAACGCCATGATGATCAAAAGTATCCCTACAGTAATGGTAAGGTATTTTTGAATCCCCGCCATTTCAAAACCTTCCCCAATAATCCCCAGAATTGCTCCCAAAAGAGAATAGGTAAAAATTCTTCCGAATTGATATGTAAGATTCTGAAGGTAGTAATTGGTAGCCTGCTTTTTGGTTAATCCCATTGATAAGGCAATAGGCCCGCACATTCCGATACAGTGAAAACCGGAAGCAAATCCCAATCCTATAGCCGATACAATAAGTGCTATTTCCATATCACATCATAATCCATTCTGTAATCTGTTTTATCTTTAGTCCAGTTTAATCGTAAAGTATAATTTCCCATTTTCAGTACCTGAGCAGGAATTAAAAATGATTTGCCAGCATCAAGCTGCACAGATTTGTGTATATCTAAATTCTGATCGTCGGTTCTGTTTAAAACAAATTTTACCGTTGTGTTGGAGTTATCATAATCTTTCGGGAAAGTAATTTTAATCCCGCTTTTATCCTGGCTGTAGACCGGCTTTTCCTCTAGATTATCGGCTCTTTTTTTAGCATCGATAACATCCTGATATTTCAGTTCTTCTTCGTAATAATTATCGGTTACCATTTCAGAATTTTTTTGTCCGTTCGGGAAAAGAAACATCATGGATAATATAAATGCCATAAATGCTAATAATGCGATGACTACACCGTGTCCCCAAGTAAATTTTTTCATTTTTGAAAATTAAAATATTTTAAAAACCTCAATACTTTACAAACTGCTTGCTGATACTGAGGTTTCTGATATTAGAATTGTAGTTTAAAAGGTCCCTCAAAATAGGTTTCGTAAGAATCTACCAGTTTTCCGCTCATATCATAAACACCTATGGTAATATTCTGCTTGGAAAGATTCATTTCACTTTCCGGGAAGCTGATATTAACGGTTCCTTTGGTAATTTTATCCCGTTCAACGGTAATCTTGCTGGAGCCACTGTAGATAACTTCTCCGTGTTTCGGTTCAATGACTTTGATGGTTACAATCTTCTTGTCATTGGTTTTATTAAGGAAGGTATAATTGTAAGTGTTGGTAATGTGGCCTTCTCTTACAAAGAAGGTGCTTCCTGCTGGCTTAATGAATTTAGCCTCCATTTCACCACGGTTATAAAGAAGATATCCCAGAAAACCGGTAAGCAATACAAGAATTAAGGCAAATCCTTTCATTCTTCCCGTAAATTTGAACTGGGTTTCCTTTTCGATTTCATTCTCTGTAGCATATCGGATAAGCCCTTTAGGAAGTCCTACTTTTTCCATGACTTCATCACATGCATCAATACATGCTGTACAGTTTACGCATTCCAGCTGCTGTCCGTCCCGGATATCGATCCCGGTAGGACAAACGACCACGCACTGATGGCAGTCTATACAATCTCCTTTTCCGGCTGCTTTCCGGTCTTCTCCTTTCCTCCATTTGGCTCGGTTTTCTCCTCTTTTAAAGTCGTAGAAAACATTTACCGTATCCTTATCAATTAGTACACCCTGCAATCTTCCGTAAGGACAAACCAGCGTACAAACCTGCTCTCTGAACCATGCAAATACAAAGTAAAATGCAGCCGTAAGCAGGATCATTACGATGAAATTGGTTGGGTGGGCAAACGGCCCTTCCGAAACAATTCTTAAAACTTCTTCATATCCTACAATATACATAAACATGAAGTGGGTAATGATTAACGAAATAATAAGGTAAATGGTCCACTTCAGTCCTCTTTTCCATATCTTTTCGCTGTTCCACTCTTGTCTGTCAAGTTTCATCTGCTTGTTTCTGTCTCCTTCAATTGCATATTCTATTTTACGGAAAATCATTTCAAGGAAAATTGTCTGAGGACATATCCACCCGCAGAAAATTCTACCGAAAGCAATCGTAAATACAATAATGAAAATAAGAGACGCAATAGCCCCCAACGTCAGGATAAAAAAATCCTGTGGATAGAAAGGTTGTCCGAAAATGAAAAACTCTCTGTCAATTACATTAAATAAGAGCATCGGGTTCCCATTAATTTTGACAAATGGTACCGAAAAATAAATCAATAATAAAATACAGCTTACCAGATATCTGTAATTGGTATATTTTCCTTTAGGCTTTCTGGGATATACCCATTTCCTTTTCCCGGATTGATCCATGGTGCCTATAGAATCTCTGTAAGTTTCAGGGTCCAGAACCTGTCCCTGTCCGCCGCGTACTTCTATTTCTTCTATGTCTGACATATGTACTGGTATTTAAAAAAGAAAAAACATAATTCGTTACTATTTTTAAGGTAATAACAAATTATGTTTTTCATATGTTTCTAATTTTTTTGTTAAAATTATTCTTTCTCCCAATGTGCTTCAGTTCCCTGAGGAGCAGCGCCACCCTGAGCCGGTGTTACCGGAGGCAATTCCTGGTTGATGTGATATACATACGCTGCAATCTTTTCAATTTCAGCACCGGAAACTTCCCCGTTCTTACCGAAGGCTCTCATCGCAGGATTGGTAGGAGATCCGTTCCAGTCCATGTGGAAAACATTTTTAAATAATGTCTTCTCAGGCTGGTTGATCCAGTATTTATCCGTAAGGTTCGGACCAATACCGCCACTACCGTCTTCCTTGTGACAAGATGCACAGTTTGTTTTAAAGAGCTCTTTCCCCTCCGCAATATTATCCGCTGAATATTTAGCTGTTTCGATCGTCACAGGCGGCTGAGATTTCTGATATTCTTCAATACTTGCCAATTGCTCTTTATATTCCTTTTCATATTCTGTCAATGGGTGCGCAAAATCCGTAAAGGAATATGCTGCAACATACACAATACAAAAAGCGGTCCCAAAGTAGAACAAACCTACCCACCATTTCGGCAACTGGTTGTCCAATTCCATAATCCCGTCGAAACCGTGGTCGATAAGGATGTCTTTCTCTTCAGCAGCAGATTGCTTTTTAAATGCTGCATTATATAACCTTGTGAAATAAGGTACTTTTTTCTCTGCCAGATATGCTGCTTTTTCTTCTGCAGAAAGCTTTTTGAATTTGTTATTTTCAATAAGATCTCCAATAGCGTTGTGGATGTAAGCCAGAATTCCGGCAATTACCACAGTTCCCCAGAAATAAGGCGAGCCCAGAAACTCATAGCTCTGTACAAACAGATAATAAAAAACTATTAAAAGTCCGATTATTATTAAGATGTTTACAAAAACCGGTGTTCTTTGTTTCATAATAAGTTGTTAATTTTTTAAATTAAAATCATCATCATCCTGATCGTCACTCAGAGGAGCCTCTTCTTCTTCCTTGTAATATTTTTTAGGCCTGCTGAAAACATATATTACCAGTGCTACGAAGAACAGCATAAAGAAAATCAGAGCCAAAGTCTGGTAAAAGCCAGCATTGTCAGTATTGGATAATATGTCTTTAAAGTTCTGAGGTATCATGATAGGAACTTTTTAATGTTAGTTATTACTTGCTGTTTTGATTTCAGTTGTTTTGATATCCGTTCCTAATCTCTGAAGGTAAGAAATAAGAGCTACAATCTCTTTTTTCTCCAGCTCACCTTTAGGTCTCTTCGCATACGCATCTTTTAGATCGCTGGCTTCAGAGAAGATATCTCTTACAATTTTTGTAGCCTGGTTATCTGCCCAAGAGTTGGCAGAATCAATTTCCGCTTTGGTGTAAGGTACTTCAAACGCACTCTTCATCAGCTTCATTTTATCAACCATTTTAGATCGGTCTAGATCGGTAGCAATTAACCAAGGGTAACGTGGCATGATAGAACCTGCTGATGTAGATCTTGGATTGTACATGTGCTTATAGTGCCAAGAGCTTGGGTTTTTACCACCTTCTCTGTGCAAATCCGGTCCGGTTCTCTTAGATCCCCAAAGGAACGGTCTGTCATATACGAATTCTCCTGCTTTCGAATACTGTCCGTTTTTACCGTTGAACCTTACGATCTCATCTCTGAATGGTCTTACCATCTGCGAGTGACATGCGTTACATCCTTCTCTGATATAAATATCTCTACCTTCCAATTCCAGTGGAGAATATGGCTTCACTGCTGAAATGGTAGGTACACTTTTCTTAAGGGATAGTGTAGGGATGATTTCCACCATACTACCGATTGATATCGTAAGCAAAGATAAAATCCCTAATAACATTGGAGTTCTTTCCAGCCAAAGGTGGGTTCCTTCTCCTTCTTTACGTTTTCCGCTGATGTTAGCAAGAGCAGGTGCTTCTGCCGGTACATCTTTCTGGAATGACCCTTTTCTTACCGTAGCAATAAGGTTAATCACCATTAAGATCGCTCCTGAAAGATATAAGAATCCTCCGAAGAATCTCATTTTAAAGTAAGGAATAATCGCCGTTACCGTATCCAGCCAGTTTTTCCAAACCAACGTTCCGTCCGGGTTGAACTGTTTCCACATTAATCCTTGCGTGAAACCTGAAATATACATTGGTACCGCATAGAAAATGATTCCTAAGGTTCCTAGCCAGAAATGCCAGTTGGCAAGTTTGGTTGAATATAATTTCGTTCTCCATAAGATTGGAATAAGATAGTAAATAACTCCAAATGCCATGAAACCATTCCATCCTAAAGCACCTAAGTGTACGTGTCCGATAACCCAGTCTGTAAAGTGACCGATTTTATTGATGTTTTTAGTTGCCAATAATGGCCCTTCAAACGTAGCCATACCGTAACAGGTTACCGCTACCACGAAGAATTTAAGAATAGGATTTTCTCTTACTTTATCCCAAGCTCCTCTTAAAGTCAGAAGCCCGTTTAGCATACCTCCCCAAGACGGGGCGATAAGCATAATGGAGAAACCTGTTCCCACCGCTTGTGCCCAGGCCGGTAAAGCTGTATACTGAAGGTGGTGAGGACCAGCCCAGATATAAACGAAGATTAATGACCAGAAGTGAATAATCGATAGTTTATAAGAGAATACCGGTCTGTCTGCCGCTTTAGGTAAGAAATAATACATCAAACCTAAAACCGGTGTTGTCAGTACGAACGCAACCGCGTTGTGACCGTACCACCATTGTACGATAGCATCTTTTACCCCCGCATACGCTGAATAAGATTTCCAGCCCGTGAAAGATAAAGGAACCTCAAGGTTGTTGAAGATGTGAAGCATGGCTACGGCAATCCAGGTTCCGATATAGAACCAGATGGCAACATATAAGTGTCTTACTCTTCTTTTCGCTATCGTTAAGAACATATTAGCCCCGAAAATCACCCATGAAATAGTAATTAAAATATCGATCGGCCATTCGTGTTCTGCATATTCTTTAGAAGTGTTAATCCCCATGAAGAACGTAACATACGTTACAAGGATCATGATCTGCCAGGTCCAGAAGTGGATCCAGGACAGGGTGTCACTGTACATTCTTGTTTTCAGTAATCGCTGTAAGGAATAATATACTCCTACATAAACAACATTCATTACGAATGCAAAAATAACAGTAGTTGTGTGCAGCATTCTGATTCTCCCGAATCCGAAAGCACCATGCGTGTTTATCAGCCCATCGATGCCGCCACCTAAACTTTTAATGGTAGTATCGTCTGTTCCAAATAAAAACTCCGGAAGCTCAGGGTAGAAAAGCATTAATGCAGCTGTAAGCCCAAACAAAAACCCTATGATCCCGAAAACTACGGTCGCATAAAGAAATGCCCGGACAATACTGTTGTCATAACTAAACTTTTGTGTTTCCATATCAACTATTCACTTTTTTCTTCAATTTTTTTACTTTCTCCTTTTTCATCATCGTTTTCTTTGCTGCCAGGTTTTTCTTTTTCCTTGATTTCATCAGAGTCGAAAAGAATTCTTACAGCCGGAGATTCATCGTCCTCAAACTGCCCTTTTCTGGCGTACACTATAAACACGACCAGGAAAACTGCAGCCAAAGAAACACTGCATAGGATCATTAAATATAGAATATCCATTAGACAACAAAATTAACCTATTTTCGGGGTTCAAATTTAGTGAAAAATAATGATATTCGTCACGAAATACGGCTTTTGTCTAATTTAAAACCAGTCTAAATAAGATGATTTAAGCGTGTTTTTTAAAATATTTCCTGCCCAGTATCCAGGTGGAAAGTGTAGTGAAAGAAACAACCGTGATGGAACTTGCCGGCATAATTAGTGCGGCAAAAAGAGGATGCATATGTCCTGTAACTGCGTAACTTAAACCAACAACATTGTAAAGAAAACTGATTATAAATGTCATTTTCACAATCGTCATCGAACCCTTACATACATTCAGGTATTTATCGAGATGTACCACTTTTTCGCCGTTCATAATAACATCTGAAGAAGGGGTGAAACTGTTGGTATCATCAGCAATAGCTATTCCCACATTACTTTGTTTTAAGGCTCCGGCGTCATTCAGTCCGTCTCCAAGCATCGCTACTTTAAAGTTTTGATCCTGAAGGTTTTTGATGTAATTCAGTTTGTCTTCAGGACTTTGATTAAAGGCCATTCCTTTGTATCCCGGAATCAATTCTTTAAGCTGGCTTTCTTCCGAAGAATTATCACCACTTAAGATGAAAACGCGATATCTTGTAAGTTTTTTGAACAGGTTTTTCAGATTTTCACGGTATTCATTTTTAAAAATGAATTTCCCGATGAACTCATTGTTTTTGCTGATGTAAACTGCTGTTTCAAGATTTTTTGAGTCCTGATTATTGTATTTTGCAGATCCGATCTTATACAGATTACCTCTCACCATCGCTTCATAGCCTTTTCCTGAAATTTCTCTGAAATGCTCCACCTGATAATAATCATCATTAACCTCAATAAAATCATACAGGGATTTTGAAAGCGGGTGATTAGAGTTCTTTAAAAGCGTTTTAATATTCAGCAGGTCAAATTCTTTAATCTCGGCTCCTTCGTAGGTGATATTGGATTTTTTTCTGTGCGTGATGGTTCCTGTTTTGTCAAAAACAATCGTATCTAATTTTGCAATTTTTTCAATGGTAATGGTGTCTTTAACATAAAACTTATTCCGGCCTAAAATCCTCATAATGTGTCCGAAAGTAAATGGTGCAGACAATGCAAGTGCGCAGGGACAGGCAATAATCAGAATAGCTGAAATTACCTGGAACATTTTATCCAGATCAATAAAATACCAGTAAATCCCTGAAATTAAAGCAATGCCTAAAATAATAAAAGTGAAATATTTGCTGACGTTGTTGGTTAAGGTGTCAAGGCCGGTTTCGTGTTTTTTAAAAGCTTCTTTATTCCAAAGTTGGGTAAGGTAGCTCTGGTCTACATTTTTAATCACTTCCAGTTCCAGAGAAGACCCGATCTGTTTTCCGCCTGCGAAAATTTTATCTCCCGGCTGCTTGCTGAGGGTAGCACTTTCACCCGTAATAAAACTGTTGTCAATATTTCCTTCACCATTGATGAGGATGGCGTCAACCGGAATGATCTCCTGATTTCTTACTAAAATACGGTCTCCGATCTTAATTTCCGAAAGCAGAATATTGTCTTGTTTTCCGTCAAAATCCACTTTAGTAACGGCAATAGGGTAGAATGATTTGTAATCCCGGTCATAAGACAGTGCGTTATAAGTTCTCTTCTGGAAGATTTTACCCAAGAGCATGAAGAATAACAGTCCGCACAGCGTGTCAAAATATCCAGGACCATAATCCGTAGCTACTTCATAGAGGCTTCTTCCGAAGAGCACAATAATTCCCAGGACGATAGGAACATCAATGTTAACAATTTTGTTTTTCAGTCCGTACCATGCAGATTTGTAGTAATCGGAAGCCGAATACACTACCACCGGAATTGCCAGCAGGCACATTAAAGCCCTGAACAATCCCTTGTAATGCTCCATCCAGTAATCTTCACCGCCGATATATTCCGGGAAAGCCAGGAACATCCCGTTTCCAAAGGCAAAAGCGGCAATCGCAAATTTCACCAGAAGCGATTTATCAAGATGTTCAACGTTTTTGTCTGCTGTTTCAAGACTGATAACTGGCTTGTATCCTAAATTCGTAAGGAAGTTAGCTAATTCGCTTAGTTTTAATTCATTATGATTGAATGAAATCTGCAGGCTTTTTCTGGTGAAATTTACCTGAGAATATTTTATCTTTGAGTTTAATGTATGAAGGCTCTCCAATAACCAGATGCATGAAGAGCAGTGAATCACGGGAATTTTAAAAGTAACAAGGCTGGTATTGCCTTCGGAAAAGTCGGTAACTTTTTCGAAAATTTCCTGCGTATCGAGATAATCGAACTGCCCGGAATTTTCATCACCGGGACGAATTCCGGCTCTTTTATTAAGCTCGTAGAAATTGGTTAAATTATTAGCATTCAGAATTTCATAGACCGATTTACAACCGTTACAGCAGAAAGTCTTCTCATCAAATAAAATTCTTTCTTTTTCGATACCTTGGCCACAATGAAAACAGTTCTCGCTCACCTCCATAAATTATTGAACTACAAAATTATAACAAATTTTTTTGTTTATCGATTTAAAAAGTTCTATTTTTGTGATAAATGTCATATAAAATGTCGCAGGAACAACAGATTGCCATCGAAGAAAGGTTCGCCAGAGTTTTTAATGATAAATCATTTAAAGAAAGACTTTCCAGTACTGATTTTGAAAAATATATCAACGCAAAGAAGAAACTGAGTTTCCAGAAACATGATACGATTTTTGAAGACGGAGAAACACCTAAAGGAGTATTTGTTCTGGAGAAAGGAGCTGCGAAATTATCCAAATCAGGAGCGTTCGGAAAAGACCAGATTTTAAGATTTATCAAAGAAGGCGATATCATCGGGTACCGTTCTCTGCTGTGCGGGGAAAATTTCCAGGCCAAAGCGGAAGCCATGACCGATATTGAAGCTACCTTTCTGCCTGCCGATGTTTTTATGTACCTGCTGGAAGTAGACCCTCAGCTGTCTTTCGTGATGCTTCAGAAGATCTCTTATGAACTGGGAGAATCTTCGAATACCATTACTTTCCTTGCACAGAAGACCGTAAGAGAAAGACTTGCAGAGATCCTGCTGCTTCTTGAGCAAAAACTGGGTGTAGATCCGGAAGGTTTCATCAAAATATCTTTAACAAGAGAAGAAATCGCCAACATTATAGGAACGGCTACCGAGAGTGCCATTCGTCTTATTTCCGAATTCAAGGGAGACAGCCTTATTGAAGTAGACGGAAGAAATATCAAGATTCTCAACCACGACAAATTAATGAAACTAGGTCACGTAGTTTTATAAAATCATACAAAATTCAAGTCGGCTCAGGCCGACTTTTTAACTTTTAAAATAGATACATTATGTCTGTTCATTCTGAAATTAAGAAAGTTACGACGGAAACCCTGCGCAAAATGAAATTTGACAAGGAAAAAATAACCATGCTTACTGCATATGATTATACCACGGCAAAAATGGTGGATGCGGGAGGAATTGATGCGGTTCTGATAGGCGATTCGGCCGCCAATGTAATGGCCGGCTTTGAAACAACGCTCCCTATTACGCTGGATCAGATGATTTATCACTCTCAGAGTGTGGTGAGAGGGACAGACAGAGCTTTGGTTGTTGCCGATCTTCCTTTTGGAACGTATCAGAGCAACCCGGAAAAGGCACTGGAGTCTGCCGTGAGGATGATGAAAGAAGGTGGAGCACATGCCGTGAAAATTGAAGGGGGAAAGGAAATTTCAAAATCAATCAAAAAAATTATTAATGCGGGAATTCCGGTGATGGGACATTTAGGTTTAACGCCTCAGTCTATCTATAAATTCGGAACATATAAAGTAAGAGCCAAAGAAGAGGCCGAAGCCGAAAAGTTAATTGCAGATGCGCAGCTTTTAGAAGAATTGGGATGTTTTGCAGTGGTTCTGGAAAAAATTCCTGCTGATTTAGCTAAAAAAGTAACGGAATCGATCTCCATCCCGACAATCGGTATCGGAGCAGGTGCACATTGTGACGGACAGGTTTTGGTATATCATGATATGGTTGGAATGAACAAAGGATTCAGTCCTAAATTTTTAAGAAGGTATCTGGATCTTTATACTGAAATCACAGGGGCTGTGGAGCAGTATGTAAAAGATGTGAAAAGCCAGAATTTCCCTAACGAAAGTGAAAGCTATTAACTCATGAATAATCAACAAACAACCCAGGGGGTACTTTCCATTGCAGCGCTGTTATGTCTTGTAATAGGCTGGTTTGATCTGTTTTCTCCCGAAATCAATATATTGCTTTCCCGAAAAGTATTTTATGTGCTCATCGGGATAAGCTTTTTTCTTCAGGCTCCGTTCATGACGACTAAGAATTTTATGTATGCCATGTATGCTGCAGCAGGATTATGTGTCGTAGGAGCGCTTTTCCCTGTAGAATGGAAAATCTCCGGAATTAAAACATTAGGCCTTCTTGCCGGAATTATTCTTTCATTTACAAACAGGCCCAATTACCGTCAGTAAAATGGAAGAGCAGATTGTTTACGAAGACAACCATCTTCTGGTGATCAATAAAAAAGTCGGACAACTTGTGCAAGGCGACAAAACAGGGGATGATTCTTTACTGGAATTAATCAAAAATTTTATAAAAAAAAGAGACAACAAACCGGGAAATGTATTTCTCGGTCTCGTCCATCGTATTGACAGGCCAACCTCGGGTCTGGTAATTTATGCAAAAACTTCCAAAGCGTTGTCCCGGCTTACCCAAATGGTTAAAAACCGGGAAATTAAGAAAACGTACTGGGCGGTTGTAACCAAAGAAATGATTCCGCAAACGCAACGGCTGATTCATTTTTTAAAAAAAAATGAAAAGAATAATAAGGCCATTGTTTTCCCAAAAGCAACGGACGGTGCCAAAGAAGCTGTTCTTACTTACAATATAATCAAAACGCTGGACAATTACCTTCTGCTTGAAATAGATCTTGAAACCGGAAGACATCATCAGATCAGGGCACAGCTTTCAAAAACCGGGGTTCCTATCAAAGGTGATCTCAAATATGGAGCACCCCGCTCAAATCCTGACGGAGGAATAAACCTCCACGCCAGAAAACTGGAGTTTATCCATCCCGTTACCAAAGAAAATATTGAAATTACCGCACCCGTTCCGCAGAATGACGCAGTCTGGAGAGCCTGTGAAGAGTAACCGTCAAGTGAATCCGTATAAATACTTACTGTAAAACAGTAAATTCCCTGTGATGATTTTTGTTTTTTAAAGATAGTTTTACACCATCAACCAAAGAACAATAATCATGCTTACAATTGGACAACTTAAAGAAGCTACCTGTGCAAAATCGACCTATGCTGCAAAATTCCTACCGTATATTATAGCAACATGCGACAGGTTTTCGATCAATACTCCTTCAAGAATACTTAACTTTCTGGCGCAGGTCGGTCACGAAAGCGGAGTCCTGTTCTACACGGAGGAACTCGCCAGCGGAAGCGCTTATGAAGGCAGAAAAGATTTGGGGAATATTCAGAAAGGCGATGGGGTGAAATTCAAAGGAAGAGGTTTGATCCAAATTACCGGAAGGACTAATTATAAGGCAGTTTCTCTTGCGCTGGGCACCGATTTTATCACCAATCCTACATTCTTAGGAGGAAAGAACGTTACAAAGTGTAACGATATCCAGTTAAAAAATGCTGCAGAAAGTGCAGGCTGGTTCTGGAACAGCAGAAACCTCAATGCTTTGGCAGATCAGATTGACATTGCCAAAAATATTGACACCGGAAATAATCTTGTTGTTTTCAAAAAAATCACAAAAACCATCAATGGTGGTTATAACGGCTTGCCGGACAGGCTGAATCGGTATAAATCCGGATTGCAGTATTTTCTTTAACTTATAAAGGCTACCTCAAATAAAGGGAGTCCTTTGTTTTCAGGGGTCGTGGGATTACATCGAAAGAAATATTTTTATTGGAAGCTTTTCCTGCTTTCGCTACTCGCTTTTTTGATTTTCGGCGGCGGCAAAGCCGCCGCCGAAAATCAAAAAGAGCTCAAACAGGCCGCTCAATGGTAAGTTTGCATTGTGAGACATAGATTATTATTTTAGTTAAAAAAATTAACCAAAGAGCAAAAGCAGCAGGATAAAGGCAGACGCTCAATTGATACTTCGATATCGCCCCCGATTTTATTCCCCTGCTGCTGTTTTCTTCCAAATCCGGATAGAACGTTGTTTTCGGTAAACTTTTACCATGGTGGATCAGAAGAAAACCTCTTTATAAAAAGATTTATGATGACA
>CAJYWN010000018.1 GCA_913778275.1 uncultured Chryseobacterium sp. | reverse complement strand
GCACCGGCAGCAGGAGCTCATACCTAAATCTTATAAAAACAAAAGCAGTGCAAATAATAATATCTGCACCGCTTAGTAAATATTTTTATTTGTTAAATCCTGTATCATTTTTTCAGGACGTTACAATTTTTTTAATTATATTTGAAAAAACTAATTAAACCATAAATTTTCACTCAAAAAATGGGAATAGAAATTATATCCGCCTTATTAGCTTCTTTACTTGGAGCTTTGTTTCCTATTTTAAAAAAATTAACGGAAAATTATTTAAGAAAATTAAATAAAGAAGATAAAGAAAAGCCTTTTAACAAAGGTTTACTAAAGATTTTGATATTGATACTAACGATAAATCATATAAACAAAGATTGAGTGAGACTATTTCAACTTTAGATAAAGCATTTTCAGAAGTTGAAAAAGCTACCAATGAATTTAATGAATTAATGAGAGAAAAAGAAAGGGGGATTGATTTTTTGGAAAAAAGGCTTGAAAGATTATCAGGAGAAGAACAGCAATTAAAGCAAAAAGTAGAAACTCTACAAAGAGTTCCAATCGAAGCGATTCCATATTTCGAAGAAATAATGTCTAGAGGGGAAAAAAGAAGCGCATATAGAGATTATATTTTATTTATATCTGGTATTGCAGTTTCTATAATTATAACATTAATATTAAAATTTTACTTTAACATTTGAATGAAAAACAAAATTTCTTATGAATATAATATAGTAAGTATTATAATTATTTATTTAAAGTAATTATGTTCAATTAGATTAATTCTTCAATGTTAATCTATAGATGTAGATTTTTTATTCTTATATATTAATTATAAATATGGACGCCGATCTTAAATATAAATATTTTAAAGAATGGTTAGATAATGGAGGTGATCTTATTTTTCCACCGCTAATTGAGGATCTAAAAAAAATAAAGTTTGATGATAATGGAAAAGTAATTGCTAAAAGTATCACACCTGCAATTAATTCTGCTATGCTTAGTATAATTGCTACACATTTAGACAACCCTCATTTTGATGGTAAAAGCTTAAGTGAGTACAAATCAATAATACAAAAAGAGCAATTTTTTGATCAAATAAATATTGAAGCTAAAGATGAATTCGATAGTTTCTATAAGGAATATATTGAAAAAAAAGAAATTTTATTTAGAGGAGTAAAAGAATCTAAATGGAGGTTATACAATTCATTGCAAAGGTTTTGGATATTAAATGATTATCTAAAAAAAGAAATACCCTACCAAGGGTTCTTAAAAAATCTGGTTGATAATGCTCGAAAGCAAAATAATAACTTGCTCACAAATTTTTTAAAAATAAATGGAATTTCACCAGAAAATGACATTGCTATTTTAAGCTTTTTGCAACACTATGGTTGCCAAACACCTCTTTTAGACTGGACCTATAACTTAGATATTGCTTTATTTTTTGGTAGTGAAAACTTAAATAAGGATATTAAGCTTGACATAGACAATTATTTTAGTATTTATATTTTAGAAGAAAAACATATAAAAAATTCCAGCTTAAGAAATATAGTTAATGAAGTATTAAAAAGTTTAGAAAGTAAAGTTAAAGAAGATACTTCAAGAAACGCAGAACTTGAAGGTATTGATGAAGAAAATATGAACAAATTCTTTAGTCCAAATAGACTTGGTCTAACAACAAAAATACTCTATGGAAAAAAGTTAATTACTAAAGCGTCCACTATTGAAGGGCTATTTATTTATCCTATGGCTTATTTTTCCGATACTGATGAAAAGGAAGATTATTTGATACCATTTTCTTTGAATAATAATCTGAATGTAGTTAATCAGAATGGTGTATTTATTTTTAACAATAATCCAATTAAATCATTGGAAGAAAATAGTATGGATATCTATAAAGAAAACAATCCCCACGAAGACAATTATAGATTTTGTATATGCGTTAATATAAACAAAAGTTTGGAGGATTATATAATTCAAAAATTAAATGATAAAGGTATTAATAAATCATATATTTATCCTGATCCATATAAGCTTTCGGAAGATATTTTTTTTAAAACAATAGAAAAAACATAATTTACAAAGTTTCTTATTTATCAATCCAGAATAATATTCTTTAAAAACAATTTCTTAGAATGCATTTTAACTATCATGAAAAGAGTTGTCAGACATAAAAATAGAAAAATGAAAAAAAACATTATTATAGTTGCTGTCCTTTCTTTGATTTTAGTAAGTTGTGGGAAACAGGCAAATGAAAGTAAGCCTGACCAGACAAAAAAAATTGAACAAGAAAGT
Organism: uncultured Chryseobacterium sp.; assembly: GCA_913778275.1. The sequence goes on along the minus strand of CAJYWN010000018.1, from coordinate 42,084 downwards.
CCAAAAGATGAAAAACTATCAAAATTAGAAATAGAAGTTTCTAGATTGAGAGCAGGAGGTTCCGTGAAAACGGTTGAGCTTGAGGGTAAAAGTGCAAAAATCATCTATGTAAAAAACTATGAAGAATATAAAGAACTTAATCCACAATCAGGACTGACCGAATCTGATTTGGAAGGATATTGGGAGAGTGGAGATGCTATTGAAAAAGCACTTGTTGGTGGTTCTGTGAGAATTATGAAAAAACTTGACTACATTGACACTGTATCAATTATTTTACCATACAAAGGGACATCCTATACCATATCTGTAAACAAAGCTGACCTTGAAAAATTCGTAGGGGCAGATTTCGCAACAATTCAGAATAAATGGGACAAGACTTTTTCAAATCCATATGTCTATGATGACAATGGCAGAAAATCGTTTTTTAACAAGTTTGGGAAGAAAGAATAAAAACGGCAAACAACTTTGCTTTGGTAAAAGCGGGCTTGGATGCTAAATTTTGGGTTTAGTGATTTCTAAGTGATCAAAATCAAATAATTCTTGCGGATGAACTTCCAAACCTTTCGCCAATTCCTGTATGGTAGAAATTCTCACATCAACTTCGCCTTTTTCAATTTTGCTGATATTACTATGGTCGACATCACATTTTTGAGCTAACTGCCGATAGCTCAATCCTAACTTCTTTCTAAATTTTTCAACTCTTTTTCCAAAAGCTATTCGAAATTCAATTTTATCCATTGTAATGATCGTTGTAGCAGCAATTTGGAAAGTTTATAATAAAATTCTGTAGGTTAATTAACCTACAAATTAAAAAATTATTATATATTTGCTCAATAAATCAAGCTTTAAAAAAACACAAATTCTATATATTACCCTGGCTGGTACAGGCAGGAAGTTCAGAAATGATAGGGACTTCCGCCTTTACAGCCGGTAAACAACAAAAAACAGCACCATGATGAATTCAAGAAAAATTAAAATCCACAGACGTTACCAGCAAAGCAGCCATCACCTCATCACCGTCCCGGAAATCCGGCTTAGAGGGAAATGGCTTGATGCGCTGGGTTTCGGGGAAGGCAAAACGGTACAGATCCGGCAAAAGAAAAACAAGCTTACCATTACGCTTGCCAAACAGCACCATTGAAAACTGCATTTTGTTTCCCGCAAGTTGCGGGAGACTTCCTGCAACTGCATTTGGTTTCCTGAAAGTTGTGGGAGACTTCCTGCAACTGCATTTTGTTTCCCGCAGAGTTGCGCGAGACTTCCTGCAGCTGCATTTTGTTTCCTGCAGATTGCGGGAGACTTCCTGCAATCGCAGTTGGTTTCCTGCAGAGTTGCGCGGGACTTCCGCCGTTCTCCCGAGCTTTCCTGCAAGTTGTGCGGGACTTCCGTACACCTCCGGAGGTTTCCCGCAGGTTGTGGAAGTCTTCCGGAGACCTCCGTTGGTTTCCTGCAAGTTGTGGGAGACTTCCGCAGATCTCCGGAAGGGTAAAACACGAATCTTTGTAAGCTCCGGATTTTTTTAAATAAATCCTTTAAACTTATTGACAGTTCCCAAAATTCACTGCCTGAAAATTTCAGCTAATCGTCAGGTAAAAATCTTATCTTGCGCCGAATTTGGAAGTGGATATCCACTACCAAAAAAAACAATAATCATTCATGGAAAAAACAGAGTTGTACGAAGCCTATTTTCAGGATAGCAGTACCTATTACCTGAAGCAGTTGAACTATTATGAGAAGGGTAAAAAATTCAGGTTTAGTTTTTCTGCTGTACTATTCGGGGTATTCTGGTTCCTGTACAGGAAAATGTACCTGGAATTTTTTGTGATTATCATCATCTTTTATGCAGAGTCTCAGTTTGAAAAATATGTTTTAGCAGAGCTCATCGGTACTGAGCAGACTAAATTATTCAGTTTTGCTGTCGATATTATTCTTACGATCACCTTGGGGATCATCGGAAATAATGTATACCTTAAAAAAGCAAAAAGAACAGTAGAACAGACACAGATAACATTCGCCGATCCCGAACAGCAAAAAGAATTTCTCGATAAAAAAGGCGGCACAAGCATTCTATTGGTAATGATTGCTTTTGGCCTGTTCGTTCTTGCCGTAATCCTGCAGTCACTATAAATACGCCTGAATAGATTTGTAATCTGTAAGAACATCTATTGTATAATTTATTAATATTGTAAAAACTATATTCGCCATAAATAATGAAATTATACCCATTAACAGCTCTGATACTTTTATTTTTAGCTGGTTGTACAAAAAAAGACGATATGAAATATAGCGTAGGACAGGAATGGAATTACAAAACCCGTCCCACAGAAGAAAATTCTACCCTTACTATTTTAAAGATTGAAGAATATCCGAAAAACGGAAAGGTAATTCATATTTCGGTAAGCGGACTGAAGATGAAAAACCCTCAGCATCCTGATGGCATTGCCAATAGGATAAGCCATCTTCCGCTTTCTGAGGAAGCATTAGACAACAGTGTCACCAGCCTTAAAAATGAAACGCGCAGAAAACCGGATTCTACTGAGATGGACGGATACTCCTACTGGAAAAGGGAATTTGATAAAGGAAAGGCCGGAGTATTTTCAACTCCTGTTTCCGAGATTGTGACCTTAATGGAAGAATCTATTGTTTCAGATGACTATACTGAATAATGACAAGACTACCCGTTGGCGCGAGTGTCTCACCCGTCCCTACAAACTAAACAATTTAATTTTCCCCATTCAGGCGCTTCAAAATAACCGGGCGCAAATGTTCTTCGTGGGTGTCACCCCGATTTCCAAACGCTGCAATGACGGGAAGGCAGAAACTTTTTCATCATAAGAAATCATGTTAAAAAAACTTTTCAAATTCTTTGTCATTTCTTTCATCGTAATTTCTGTGATTATCATGTTCAGTACAAAGACGGAACGGAATACATCAGTATAAAAGATACAAATTTTTGGATTTCAACATCTTTTGGGGAATTGGTTGTTGGCTACGGTTTAAATCATACCCATTTCAGCGAGGAATTTGAAAATCTGGACAACGGTATATTTCAGGCTTTTGACTTACTTACCAACAGAATCAAAACAACCAATTATATAAAAGGAAATACTGTTTTTAAAACAAAGGTTGAAATTGAATATCCGGATTCTAAGCTGGTAAATATAGGCAGTTCAGGCGTGATCCTATTTCCTTTCTGGAAAAAAACAAAAATCAACGTTATCTATGATGAAAAAATTCTGGAAAAAAAGAAATTGAAGACCGGGTTAATACAATTTTAGAACTAAATTAATTCCAAAACAGACGATCCTTCAGTAAATCTAAAAGTACAGAATTACTCTTCCGTTTCCCAGCTTGTCAACAGCCTGTAAGCCCCGTGCAAAATCAGAGCGGGCCCACAGGCAGAATCATTTGTCGGCAACTAATTCCTGGTTCTAGATCTTAGCAGCTTCATAAAAAATCCAGAGGACTTTTAATTTTATCTTTACTGACTTCGGTGATGCAGGTATAAACCTCTGTAGTCTTAATGCTGCTGTGCCCCAGCAAATCTTTAATAATTTTAAGATCTATACCGTTTTCCAAAAGATGAATTGCAAACGAATGCCTTAAAGTGTAAACCGTAGCAGATGACCGAATATCAGCGTCCTTAAGGGACTTTTTTAAAATTTGCTGTACGCTTCTCGGAGACAGCTTTCGCCCTGCAAAGCCTTCAAAAAAATATTTTTCCGGCTCGTATTCCCTATGATAAGACTGTAAAAGAACAATCAGCTTAGGAGATAAATTTACGATCCTTTCCTTCCTTTCCCTTTTAGTATTCCTGATAATAAGGACGGATTCTTTATATTTTATATCGGAAACTTTTAATTCCAAAAGTTCACTCAGCCTCAATCCGCAGGAGTACACTGTCGTAAGAACTGCTTTGTGCTTAATATTTTTTGTAACATCCAAAACTTTCTTCACTTCTTCCCCCGTAAGAAATTTAGGAAGCTTTGTTTCATTTCTTTTCGGGTAAAGATGATGGAGGCTGATCTCTCTATTAAATAATAATTTATAAAACTTCACGATACTTGAAAGGATAAAAACCTGATGCGAAGCCGAAATATTATGTTTTTCAATTTTCCAAAACAAGAATTGCTCAATTTCATTTACAGAAATATCATGGGGGTATTTATGCTTATCAAAAGCGTTTTCCAGAAAATGACGCACAGCACTTTTATAATTTTTAATTGAAGAGGCGCTGTACCTCATCACGGCTAGCTGCTCTGCAAAGGAGTCCAGCAAAGGGATAATTTCCATATTTATGTTTTGCTCAAATATATAAATATTCGCCAATGCAAATAAAAAAATCTCGGTGCATTACTGCTAAAAAACAAATTATCAACCTGTTAAAATAAAAAAATAATGCTTTCTAAAATATGGTTGGCGAAAAATGTGCTGCTGTAGAGGACGTAATATCTAAATTTGAAAACAGCAGCTGCTAAAAACAAAAAAAAATTGTGGATAAAAGATAGGACAGGATAACTCTTTATTCTCTTTATCTTAAAAAGTAATGCTTAGACATAAGCTAAGAAAACGTATACACAGTGAAACAGTTAAAATAAAAATGAATTATGAAAAAATTATTTCTATTATTAGCCGCATTTACTATTAATGTTGCAGCAAACGCACAAAATAAAATCGTAGAAGCAACCGGAGGCAGCGCATTGGTTTTAGGCAAAGCTCCTTTCATTAATAATACTTACTTTAATGTAAGATTAAGCGAAAAGGTTGATACACAAAATGCGTATGATCCTTCAACAGGTATTTTCACAGCACCCGCTGACGGACAGTATTTAATTTTTAGTTCACTTCAATATATTGTTATTCCGGGAGGAAAGTTTGACGGCAGCTATTCTAATGTACGTTCATTTTTACTAGTTGACAATATAAGTGTAGCAGGTGATAGCAAGAATATTTTCCGGGGTGGATATATTCCCGGAGGTCCTCCTATTACCGACTTAATTTCTAATATAACCTTGCATTTAGAGAAAGATCAACAGGTAGAACTAAAAACTATAATTTATGGCGACAAAGGTGCTTCTGATGACGCGAACAAAATAACTATTGACAGAGCCGGATCTTTTTTAAGAATATATAAATTTTAAGGACAAATCATCCTGAGCATAAATAATCTGGATCATAAGTATAGTAATTATTTTCTCCTTTTACAATTGGAGAAGGTAATTACTATTCTTTTTTACTTGTATCTGGAGAGCATAAAGATACGGCTTAAGCATATCTTCAAAAAAAGTTCATAGAAGAGCCTTCTATTAAATAGGCTGAATAAACAAATCTCCACATCAGAATGTATCGCCGATCTGGCATAACACTTTTTCGTCCTGCGATTGCAATCCGTGAGAAGCAGCACATCAAACTAATCAAAGAAAATTTAAATAAATTAATGCTTTATTATGAAAGCAAGGATCTTTTCCGCACCTGTTTGCGTGAATGTCTCACCCACGCATGCAGACAAAAGTTCAGCTCATACCGCTACCTCATCAAAACAATTTAATTTTCTATATTCAGGCGCTTCAGAATAACCGAGCGCAAATGTTCTTCGTGGGTGTCACCCCAATTTCCCAACGCTGCAATGACAGGAATTAACGTCTGTCCGAAATTCGTTAGGCTGTATTCTACTTTCGGCGGAACGACGGGATAGATTTTTTTCGTAATCAATTCATGGTCTTCCAGTTCTTTCAGCTGAATATTCAGTACCCTTCTCGTGGCATCGGGGATTTTCCGCTGCAGTTCGCTGGGCCGCTGGTATCCCTGATGAATAAACCACAGCAAACGGATTTTCCATTTGCCGTACAGTACTTCGCCAATCAGATCCAAACCGCAGTTCAGGTTGGGTAAAATTTTCCTTTCATACATAAAGCAAATGTAAACCTATGTTCCAAATTGTGCAATAGGGGAAAAATTGTTCCCTATCCGAATCGTAATTCCGTACTTGTGAGGTGCGTACATAAGTCCCAACTTTGCCTAAACAAAACAAACAAAATGGAACAGCAATTTAATTTCAACAATGAACTATCGGGCAAAATTGCCCTGGTAACAGGAGGTACAAAAGGAGCCGGAAGAGCCATCGCAGAAAGGCTTTTGCAGGCAGGCGCAACGGTCATCATTACCGCAAGGAACGCTCCGCAGGATGAAAACAGCCGCCTGCATTTTATTGCAGCGGATTTAAGCAAGGCAGAAGGCTCAAGAAAAGTAGTTGACGAAGTGTTGTCGACTTATGGAAGACTTGACATTCTGGTGAACAACCTCGGATCCTCCGAAACACCTGCCGGAGGTTTTGCCGCATTAACGGATGAAAACTGGGAATCAACCCTTCAGGCCAATCTGCTTGCTCCGGTTCGCCTGGACAGAGGATTTTTACCTCAAATGATCGATCGGAAAAACGGTGTAATCATTCACATCGCTTCAATTCAGGGAAAACTGCCACTGTATGATTCCACGCTGCCGTATGCCGCTGCGAAAGCCGGATTGATTAATTACAGCAAAAGCTTATCCAATGAAGTGACACCAAAAGGAGTTCGTGTGCTAACCGTTTCACCGGGATGGATCAATACATCAGCATCGGTAGCCTGGTTGGGCGAAATTGCAAGAAACGCCAACAGTACGGTGGAAGAAGCTCAGCAGGGTGTTATGGATGCATTAGGCGGAATTCCTTACGGAAGGCCTGCCGAACCGGAAGAAGTAGCGGAATTTATTGGCTTTCTTGTTTCACCGAGGGCAAGTTATTTAACAGGGACAAATTATGTAATCGACGGCGGAACCGTACCCACCATTTAATTAATCTAAAATTTTAATACAATGAATTTACCAGACGTAATAACAGAATTAGTAAAGGCGCAAAACAATTTCGACAGTACCGCTTACGCCAATTGTTTTACCGAAACAGCCGTAGTGTTTGATGAAGGAAAAACACACAATGGGAAAACCGAAATAAAAAACTGGATCGATAAAGCCAATAAAGAATATCAGGCAACAATGAAACCGTTAGAATATTCGGAAGCAGACCATACCTTAAAAGCGGAAGCTGCCGGTAATTTTCCGGGAAGCCCGATTGTGATGACGTACTATTTTGAATTTCAAAAAGGATTAATCCAGTCATTGAAAATCGTATAACCCATTAAGCATTACTATTTAAATGCAGGCTGAAGCTTTCACTTCAGCTTTTGTGCTTTCGCTAAAGGTTGTATTTCATTTTCTGAACTGCGAAAAAACTATGAAAAGTTTAAAGAAAATATAACACCGATAGAACCGGTATAAAAATGGTTCCTGTGATATGTTTATCAACTCGCTTCATTACTATTACGGACAATATTTTAAAAACATCAGTTCCGCAAGCAATTGATTGATAGTATTGCATTCAACTTTTGTGGTATATTTGGAATATGGTATAATTCCAATATTTTCAACATGAATACATTCAAAAAAAACCAAACTTTTACGAAAAAAAACGCAATTTCATTTTTCGCAATTTTAACATTAGCAGGCTGCACAGCTGCTCATAAGACTCATTCAGCAAAACATGACACCGAACTGGAAAGTCTCGCCTCTTTGATGACCGGCACATTTTCCAGTGAATTACAGTCTAAAGCAGACAGTGCCTATTTTAACATCAGCTTAGTGATGACACCGATCTGGAGTGAAAGAAATGACGGGAAATGGCTCTACGTAGAACAGGCTGTCTCGGCTAAAGCAGACAAACCTTACCGCCAGCGCGTCTATCATCTGCAACATCCTTCAAAAGATACATTTACCAGCGAAATCTATACCATAAAAGATCCGCTTACTTTTGCAGGTCTGCAAAATGATAAGATCAAAAAAGACAAACTTACTTTCAATCTTATTGAACTGAAAGACGGTTGTACCGTAACGCTTAAAAAGCAGGGTGATACTTATTTAGGAGGAACTGATGCGGACAAATGTCCTTCTGATTTACGAGGTGCAACCTATGCTACCACGAAAATTGTTTTGAAAAAAGGAATGCTGGAATCCTGGGACCAGGGATTTGATGCCTCGGGGAAACAGGTCTGGGGCGCGACCAAAGGAGGCTATGTTTTTATGAAGAAATAATCAGAAAAACGGTGGCGCGGGTATTTTGCGCGCGTCATCTTATACAACGACTTCATCAGACAGCGGTTACAGGATATTATTGCTTATAAAAATTGCTTCGAAGAGATCAAGATGTAGAGGGATTTGCAGATATTAAATGTGACAAACCAGAACAGTAAAAGTTTCATATTTAAAAACAAATTCATAAGTTTACAGGTTCGTCAAAACCCAAAACACACCACAATGGAAAACAAAAAAGAGCAGGAAATTCCTGACCCTGGCCCATTCTATCATGGTACGAAAGCCGACCTAAAAATCGGGGATCTCCTTACTGCCGGATTTGAATCGAATTATTATCCCGGGATCACTATGAATCATATTTATTTCACAGCCCTACAGAACGGAGCCGGCCTGGCCGCTGCACTGGCAAAAGGTGACGGAAAAGAACGGATCTACATCGTAGAGCCTACCGGAGCATTCGAAAACGACCCGAATGTTACCGATAAAAAATTCCCAGGAAACCCTACCCGATCCTACCGCAGCACGGCTCCTCTAAAAGTTGTGGGCGAAGTAACAGAATGGATCAGGCTCACCGATGATGAAATTCAAAACCGGAAAGAAAGAACTGCCAGACTCAGGGAGAATCCAGAAGCAGAAATTATCAATTGATTGTCAATTCACAAAAAATTTAAATTTGATATGAAAAAAATAATTTTAGACCTTGCCGCTACCTTAGACGGATTTATTGAAGGTCCAAACGGAGAAACCGACTGGTGCATTATGGATAATGACATGGATTTTGATGGTTTTCTTGAGAATATTGACACCATCTTTTACGGAAGAGCAAGCTATGACGCGTGGGGAAATTATCAACCGCAAGAAGATTCAGGAGGAGAAGAAATACAGTTCTGGAAAAAAATACATGCTAAGGAAAAGGTAGTATTTTCCCATCATGAAAGAAAAGATCAGAATGCGGTTTTCACCGATAATATAGAGAAAACAGTGCAGGAAATAAAGCTGCAACAAGGGAAAGATATCTGGCTGTACGGCGGTGCAGGACTCATCAGAACATTTATTCAGCTTAATCTGATAGACGTTTACAGAATCTCTGTCCATCCGGTTGCATTAGGAAAAGGCAAACCTTTATTTGAAGAGCTAAACCAGAGATTAAATCTAAAACTGATGACAACCCATGTTTTCAGATCAGGAGTAGTACAACTGATCTATGAACCAGAAAATATACACTAGCAATATAGAAAAAAAACCATTCAGTATTTGGATGGTTTTAATATTTTTAAAATTCTCATTAAAAAGATGTTACTTCCTAAAAAAATAATTTTGACTGGCTGTTTTTTTGATTATATTCGTAAAAATTTAAATATGAAAATAAATCTATTCCTCTTGCTGATGGCTTCAGGCTCTATTTCAGCACAAACAACAATTACAAAAGCATTTAATGATCCGGTGAGCGGAGAAACTGCAAATTATTTATCTGTAACAGGAACACCGGATAACTCGGCAACAGGGAGCGGAGTGACATTCAATAATGCATCATTGGTATTAGGTTCTGCCTCTCTTACAAATTATTCCACACCAACATCAACAGAAATTACAACCTTTCCGGGATCAACTTTAAAAATGGTGGGAAGCGGAAATACAGTCTATTATAAGCAATCTGCTTCCAAACTGGAAATTACGGGATTGGTGACTACCGATGCCACTCTGAATTTTTCGACAAACAACGGTACTTTTATTTCCTACCCGGCGGCTTTTGGATACTCCGAAAGCGACCAGGCCCAAGGAACATTCACCTCAACTTCCGCAAGCGGTTTGTGTAAAGGAACAATCAATATTTCTGCAGATGCTTCCGGAACTCTTATTTTAGGTTCTTCTACCTATACCAATGTACTGAGAATAAAATCCGTACAGAATTTTAATCTGCATCTGCCTACCGATACCAGCTTTTTATTTCCTATTGGCTCTATTGTAAACACTTCATATTCTTATTATAACAGTAGTTTTAAATTTCCATTGCTTACAACAATCCAGACGGTCATTAATGTTCCTCTGGCAGGAATTAACAATCAGACGACCAATGCCGCACAGGCTTTAAATACGTTGAATTTGTCTACGAAAGATTTAAGTATTCATGAGAAACTGAAAATTTATCCTAATCCTGCTCAGGAATTGATTCAATTAAAAGGAGGAGCAGGAAATTTTACAACCGCCAAAATCTATACGCTGGACGGAAAACTTGTGAAAACTACAGATATAAAATCCGATAAAATTTCAGTTTCAGAACTTCCTTCCGCCTCTTATTTCATTGAAGTTGCAACAAAGGATAATAAAAAAACAGAGACTTCGAAATTTATCAAAAAATAAAATCCACTCAGTAGCTCAGAATTTATATAACCACAATCTATTGATATCAATCCGTCCGAAATTCCGGGCGGATTTTTTATATGATAAAAAAGAAAGTACACGATTGAATGTTATAATTAAAGTCCGGAACAAGTATTTATTCGAGAACAAATCTCGCTTTATGTAAACTAATTGTAAACAAAAACATAATATTTAATAATAAAGCATATTTATGCTAAATATTTTGCCCGTTTTTTGCTTTTATGTAAATATATCGAATCATAAATATTAAAATCATGAAAAAAATTCTTCTTGCTATTCCCTGTTTCCTATTCTCCGTGCTGCAGGCACAGGAGATCACTACTCCACTTTCGGAGAAAATGAACATTGTTAAAACAAATGTTACGGCTTACGTATTCAGAAATATCAATCTTTCCTATGAAAGAGCCATTAACCGATGGTTTTCTGTTAACATGGGCTTCGGTGCGATGCCGGAAGGAAAAGTTCCTTTTATCAATTCTTTTTTAAGCGACAATGATGAGAAAAGATTTCAGAACCTGGAAGCAAAAGCGTTTAATTTTACTATAGAACCCAGATTTTATCTTGGTTCAGGATATGGAAAAGGTTTTTATATTGCCCCGTATTACCGGTATTCAAAAATTACTTCCAATACCTTCGATTTTTATTTTGACTATACCTTCAGCGGAACAACCTATCAGATTCCTCTGAAAGGCTTCGGAAATGCTAACGGAAACAGTGGCGGTGTAATGGTGGGTGCTCAGTTTTTCCTTACTGCCAGCCGAAATCTCGTACTGGACTTCTGGATTGCAGGAGCCCATTATGGTGCCGGAAAAGGAGATTTCACCATGACCAGTGACATCCCCCTTACTCCCGATATGCAGGCTGAACTGAAAAAAGAAATTGAAAATCTTGATATTCCTTATGTCAATTATACCGTAGAAACCAATACCAACGGAGCCCGCGTTATCATTGACGGTCCGTGGATCGGTTTCAGAACCGGATTATCCCTGGGATACAGATTTTAAATTTAATTTAAATATAAATGGAACGGCAGAAGTACTCCTTCTGCTTTTTTGTTGGAGAGGTTTAATATTTTTTTAATCCGCTAAACTTTTTTATCATTCGATGAGACCCTAACTTTGCATAAAACATTTCAATAATGAAGCGGGGATTAGCCATAATAATGCTGTTGTTTTCACTGTCCGTTTTTAGTCAGCAGGGAAATACAGACACTGCACAGGTCGTCATACCCAACAGGTACAACAGTGTCGAAGCAAGAACAAAACCTTATGTAATTATGATTTCTGCAGACGGATTTCGTTACGATTATGCAAAGAAATACAATGCGCGAAATCTATTGAATTTTTCAGGTGAAGGAATCCGGGCGGAAGCGATGATTCCCAGCTATCCAAGTATTACATTTCCCAACCACTGGACTTTAATAACCGGCCTATACCCTTCTCACCACGGGCTGATTGATAATTATTTCTATGATTATAAAAAGAAAGCTTCTTATGCAATGAGCGATAAAGCAAATGCAGAAGACGGTAAATGGTATGGAGGCCTTCCGCTGTGGGGACTGGCAGAACAGCAGGGAATACTTTCTGCATCGTTAATGTGGGTTGGTTCGGCAAGTGATGCCGGAGGAACTAGGCCAACGTATTATTATCCGTATCATGAAAAATTTTCCCCGGCAGAAAAAGTTGACATAGTGATCAACTGGCTGAAACTTCCGACGGACAAAAGACCGCATTTTATTTCGCTATATTTCCCGGAAGTTGATGCAGCCGGACACCATTTCGGACCCGAAGCAAAAGAAACAGCAGATGCTGTTCACAAAGTGGATGCTGCAATAGGCGACCTGGTACGGAAAGTACATGAACTGGGAGTGAATAATGTAAACTTTGTTTTTGTTTCCGACCACGGAATGATAAAAGTAGACGGCGCAAATCCTCTGGAAATCCCGCAAATGCTGCTGGATAAGAAAAGATTTGATATTTATAACTCTCAGACTTTATTGAGGGTTTACGTCAAAAATCCGGCTGAAATTAAAAATGTCTATAAGGAATTGAATACCCATAAAACCCCGGACTATGAAGTGTATCTTGATAAAAAGCTTCCCAGCGGTCTGCACTTCTCTGCGAAAGATGATTATTACGGAAGAATCGGGCAAATTCTCCTGATTCCTAAAGCTCCTAAGATATTTCTGGAAAAAGGAAAGAAGGCTTCGGCAGGAAAGCATGGCTATAATACGGCACTAGTCCCTGAAATGAAAGCGGTATTCTACGCCTGGGGACCGGCATTCAAAAACAATATGATTATAAATGAGTTTGAAAATGTAAATGTCTATCCGATGGTTGCCGATATTTTAAATTTAAAAATGACACAACCTGTAGATGGAAAATTAAAGGTCCTAAAAAAAGTACGGAAGGAAAATGAAAGGTAATGATGACTTATATAGAAGAGTTTCGGCGGGCCAAAGGCCCGCCGAAACTCTTCTGAAACTGTGTTAAAATATCAGACATTAAACTTTTTGGCAAATTCATCCGCAAAATTTTCCAGTTTGGTTTCTCCTTTTATTATGGAACCGTGATCTATAAAATCTTTCTGAATAATTCCTGTCCGAATCCCTCTTCCCATTTCCGTATAGAGTTCTGCCATTTCCTGAGGAACCCCTGCCTGAAGCATTCCGTTAAGAGCCTCTTCATCTTTAAATTCAATCCAAGGGAGCTCAGGTTTTCCTATAGCCTGGCCCAAAACTCCTGCAAAATCAGATGCAGGACGGACATCGCCAATAATATACTTTATGTTTTTACCTTCGGATTGGCTGATCAGTTCTTCGGCTGCAGCTCTTGCAATATCTCTAGGATGAACTAAAGGAATAAATGTATTAGAAGGATAATTACCTCCGATTATTCCTGCATTTTTAATCAGAGGAATGTCATTCAATAAATTAAGGTAGAAGTATCCCGCTCTTAAAAAAGTAACCGAAGAGTTCTCAAGTTCACGGTATAACTTTTCGATAAAATGAAGTCCTTTGATAGGGCCGTTTTCGACAGAGGAATCTGCACCGATGCTGCTTAACATTACCACTCGCTTTACTCCGGTTTGTTGAATGGCTTCCGCATATTTTTTACCTGCGTTAATTGTATTTTCAACAATATTTTCGGGACCCAGGCTCGGCGGAGTCATCAAAAAGACTGCATCTGCACTTTCAAATGTTTCAGCTAAAAAATTAATATCTGTTATTGAACCGATAGCGGCTTCAGCTCCTAAACTTTCAATTTCATTTTTCTTTGCTTCTTTGCTGCTGATTACAGTGACAGCATGCCCTTCAGAAATTAATTGTTGGGCAAGAGGTTTTGCTACATTTCCTAATGAGCCTGTGATTATAATTTTCATAATAAAATATTTTTTTATTTCCTGAGACAAAGTTATATTTGTACTTACTTTTATACAAGTACTTACCCTAAAGTATGTTATTATGACAGCCATTAAAGAAAGCTCTACCATTCAGCAGAATAAAAAATATGCACTCAGTGCATGCCCTGTTACTTATTTTATGGAAAAGATAGGAGGATTCTGGAAACCTATCATTTTATATCACCTTTCCACCGGAGATAAGCGTTACAGCGAACTGAAACGTGCCATTCCGGCCGTAACGGAAAAGATGCTTATCCAGCACCTGAAGCAGCTTGAAAAAGACGGTATTGTTATAAGAACAGCGAAACCGGTGGTCCCGCCACATGTGATGTATGAACTGAGTTCGTCAGGAAAAAGCCTTGTTCCCGTAATCCAGTCGATGGCAGAGTGGGCTTTTGGAGATATGGAAGGAAAGCATGATCAGCCTTAAATCAAAAAAACTCTCCGAAGAGAGTTTTAGTCAAAAATATTTAAGTAAGATTACAAAGACTGCATATCAATCACAAATCGGTATTTTACATCGCTCTTTAGCATTCTTTCATACGCTTCATTGATTTCACTCATTTTGATGAGCTCAATGTCTGAAACAATATTATGCTCCCCACAGAAATCAAGTAATTCCTGAGTTTCAGCGATACCTCCAATTAATGATCCGGCAACGGAACGACGCTGGAAGATCATGGGTCTTGTACTTAAATCTGTTTCCTGAAATTCTCCTATAAAACCTACCAGAACCAATGTTCCGTCTAACGCAACTGTCTGCATATAAGGATTTATATCATGTTCATAAGGAACCGTATCGATAATCACATCAAATTTTCCTTTTACAGCATCCATCTGTTCCTGTTCGGTGGAAATCACGACATGATCAGCACCCAGCTTTTTGGCATCTTCAGTTTTACCGGGAGTACGGGAAAATAAGGTAACCTCAGCACCCAGTCCTTTCGCCAGTTTAATAGCCATGTGTCCCAAACCGCCCAATCCTACTACAGCAACTTTAGAATCCGGACCTACATTCCAGTGTCTTAAAGGGGACCATGTGGTAATCCCTGCACAAAGAAGCGGCGCTACGGCAGCAAGATCAAGGTTTTGCGGAACACTCAGAACAAAATGCTCGCCTACCACGACTTTTTGGGAATACCCTCCGAATGTGTGCCCTCCCAGGTGTTTATCTTTCCCATTGTAAGTACCGGTAAATCCTTTCTGGCAATATTGTTCAAGATCGTGCTTACAGCTCTCACATTCTCCGCAGGAATCTACCATACATCCCACGGCTGCAAGATCTCCCACTTTAAATTTGGAAACTTCACTTCCGACCTTGGTTATTCTTCCCACGATTTCATGCCCTGGAACCACAGGATACATGGATCCGCCCCAGTCGTTTCTTGCCGTATGAAGGTCAGAATGGCATACTCCGCAGTATAGGATTTCAATTTCTACATCTTTAGGAGTTACTTCTCTTCTTTCAATGTTCATTCCGGTTAAATCTGAAGTCTTGGATTCTGCACCGAATGCTTTTACTGTGAATGTGTTCATATTGTATTTAAGTTTGTAAAAATTGTATTGTTATTTGCAAAAAAATCTTGTGTTAAGGTAATTAAGCTTATCTAAATTACAGAATAATGTGCCAGTTTACCGTGACCGCAAAATCTACGCCTTAAAAGTGGAAATTTTGATACTGGCTTGATTTAATTAAATTTCATATAAAATTACTACATTTATATAAAACATAATTTTGTGGATGACTACCCAGCAGCATAAAGGAATTCATATTTTTCACACTTCTTTTGGAGCTATTTCAGCATTAAAGGAAAATGGCGTTATCAGGGCGAAAAGCATTCGGTATGCGCAGTCTCAAAGATTTAAAAAACCCGAAGCGATAGAATATGCAGAGAGTCATGAAATCCCTGATAAAACTCCCGTGTGCCCGCAGAATATTAGTCCGCTGCTTGACAGGCTGATTCAGAGAACAGATGTGGAACAATTTGAACCGGATGAATCTCCACAGTTTCTTACCATTACACGTCCGGAAACTATTAATGAGAACAAAAAGCTTGCAGTTATTGTCTGGATTCATGGTGGTTCCTACGAAATAGGATGTGGTGATTTGCCTACGTCTGATCCTTCTGTCTGGGTAAAAGAACAGAATATCATTGTTGTTTCGATTTCTTATCGACTTGGCCTTTTCGGTTTTTTGGGAGGTAACGAAGAAAGACCTGCGAACCTCGGATTATATGATATGATTGCAGCTTTGCACTGGATTAAAAAATATATTTGTGACTTTGGCGGAGATCCTGAAAATATTACCTTGTTCGGACAGTCATCCGGAGGTGATGCCATTGCGCATCTGATGATTTCCGAGGGAACTGAAAATCTATTTCGCCGTGCGATTATTCATAGTGCACCGCTTGGTTTCAGGATCAACAGGCAAAAAATGTCGAATGAGTTTTTCCGGAAAACAGATATTTTAAAAGATGAGTCTGATGTACTCAAGATGGTGTCCGGTTATGGAAATTTTTTACCTTCTTTCAGAAAATACGGTCTGAAAACGTCAATGCCGTTTTGTGCTCAATATGGTTATCCTCCGTTATGCAGAGAAGAAGAGAGCATGGAAAAGTGGAAGCAAAACGCAAGTAAATATGATGTTTTAATCGGCTCCAATCAGGATGAGACAGCTTTTTATGTGAAGACCGCTCAAACAGGTATCTACACTTATCTGCCTTATAAAATCCTCAATAAAATTGTGAGAAAGACGACCGAGTCGATTTATGAAAAACCCTCACGGATATTTGCAGAAACTTTTGCGGCTGGTGGCGGTAATATCTATCAGTTTGTTATCCAATCTACCTTACAGAATAATTATATCGGGGCATCACATTGTGTTGATCTGCCACTGCTATTCGAAAATAAAGAAGCCTGGAAATCGGCAGAGCTTTTGAAAGATGTTCCGTGGGAATATATTCAGGAAAACGGGAAAAAGCTTCGTGCACTGTGGGCAGAATTTGCCAGAACCGGTGCCATTTCAGAAACTTCGGAAAGGCCGGAAATTCTTAAACTGAGAAAAGTTTAATTTATAAGGAATTATTTATCCTAAAAAATATCCGCAAGGTTTGCCGTTCAAGGAGATCATACTCTATACATTCCTGAAGGTGACAAAACTTACGGATGATTATTATTTAATTATTGTTGGTTCGAAATTAACTACTCTTCAATCCAGACACTTACATTTCCTGCAGGCACCGGGAAATTTCCCCAGCCGTTTTCATCAATTGTGACTTTATCTTCAAATCTGCCCAATACATCGTAAAAGGTTTTCCCAATATATCTTTCACCCATTTCCATAGGTTTCTCATAAGCCTCTTTGTTGCTGAGAACAACCGCACATCCTGAATGTTCATCATCTCCTTCACGAACCCATCCGAGACAGTTGGCATCTTCAAAATAATCACGCTGTTCTCCGTAAGCATGATCTTTTCTTGCCTTCAGCATCTCTTCGATACCGTCTACCTTATCCAGAAAGATTTCCTGATCATTGCCCTCACGGTCTTTATCCACGTAATGCGCACCATATAAATCCGGGTAAAACACACATGGATACCCGTCCTGGCGAAGTAAGATTAATGCATACGCCAATGGCTTAAACCATTGTTCCACCGGTGCTTCCAGATCCTGCAGAGGCTGGGTATCATGATTATCAACCAGGCTTACCGAATGCATAGGATCGGCCTGGGTAAGCGTTTCATCGAAAATTCTTCGCAAATCGTAGGAATCCCCTTCGATGGAAGCATTATGGAAATTATTCTGTAAAGAGCTGTCAAATAAGCTCATACAACCTTCCGTAACTTCAATATATTTCTGAAGCAGACTGAGATATCCCGGCGCCCAGTATTCTCCTACCGCAAAAATATTTTTACCGGAGTTGGAACGCAGCAGCGTAAGCCATTCTTTGTAAAAATCAAATGAAATATGTTTCAGGGCATCCAGTCTTACCCCGTCAAAATCGGTTTCATCGAAATACCATTTTGCCCAGTTATTGAGCTCTTCGCGTACGAAAGGATTGCGGTGTTCCACATCATTGAACATAAGATAATCGTAGTTTCCTTTTTCATCATCAATCATTTCTTCCCAATCGGTTCCGTATTCATTTTTAATTTTGAAAATATGAGATTCCATGCCTTCCGCATAATCTACTCCGCTGAAACAGGTATAATTCCACTCAAAATCCGAATATTTTTTTCCGCGGCCGGGAAATGTAAATTTGGTGTACGACTGTATCTCAATCTCGTCGGAAATAATTTTATCACGATTTTCTTCGTCTACTTTCACCGCTTTGAAGGTTTCAAGCTCATCTCCGCCACCTTTGTGCCCAAGAACAATATCAACAATAACTTTGATATTCTGTTCTTTTAAAGCTTTGATGGCATTTATGTAATCTTCTTTTGTTCCGTATTTTGTGGGAATGGTTCCTTTCTGATCAAATTCTCCGAGATCATAAAGATCATAAGCATCATAACCGATGGAGAGACCGCCTGTAACTCCTTTGTAAGCGGGTGGGAACCATACTGATGTAATTCCTAATTCAGCCAGATATTGTGCGTTTTTTTCTGCCTCTTTCCACAGTTTTCCGTTTCCTTCAGAATACCAGTGAAAAAATTGAATCATCGTTTCATTCATAAAATTGTAAAATTTGGTTACTACAATTTAATGAAAATTTTCGAGATTACTGGTCCCCAAATTCTTTGAACGGAATTTTTAGTTGAACAGATACCTGTTTTTTCTCTTCCGTATTAAGCTGAGAAAGAGATAATCCGAGAAGCCGTACAGGTTTATCGAACGGACGGAGCTCCCAAAGCTGTTTTCCTGTATTGAAATATTGTTCTGTGGATGAGAAATATTCTTCCCGGGTGATACTGCGGGTAAAAAGGGAGAAATCTTTGTACTTGATTTTCAGGGTCAGCGTACGGCCGAGAATATTATTTTTCTGAAGGCGGTTTTGGAGTTCTTCACTCAGGCTTTGCAGCTTTTCATTAATCTGCTGTTCATCAAAAAGATCCTCAAAAAAAGTTCTTTCTACAGCAACACTTTTCTGGATTCTATGGGGCTTTACTTCAGAATGATGAATTCCCCGAACTACATTATAATAATACGCTCCTGATTTTCCGAACAGCCTTGTAAGGTCTTCGATAGATCTTTTCTTTAAATCTTTCCCTTTATAAATGCCTAAACTAAACATTTTATTCGCCGTAACCTTCCCTACTCCATAAAATTTTTCCACCGGCAGCTCCTCAAGAAAGCTTTCTACTTTATCAGGATGAATCGTTTTCTGCCCATTCGGTTTATTAATATCTGATGCTACTTTAGCCAGAAATTTGTTGATGGAAATCCCTGCAGATGCCGTTAACCCCGTCTGTTCAAAAATTTTCTGACGAATTTCTCTGGCAATCTGATTGGCAGACTCTATCTCTTTTTTATTTTCCGTAACATCCAGATAAGCTTCATCTAATGACAAAGGCTCTACCAGATCGGTGTATTCATAAAAAATCTCACGTATTTTCCTGGAGATCTCTTTATACCGCTGAAACCTTGGAGAAACAAAAATAAGATGAGGGCATTTTTCTTTAGCGGTTTTACTGGGCATTGCAGACCGTACCCCGAACTTTCTGGCTTCATAGCTTGCCGCCGCCACAACACCGCGATGCTCTCCCCCAACCGCAATGGCCTTGCCTTTTAATGCCGGATTATCATGCTGTTCCACAGAAGCATAGAATGCATCCATATCGACATGAATAATTTTGCGCAGGGGAAAAGAAGAATCCATACCGCAAAGATATGGATTCCTATATTTTAATTATTTTCTTTTGTCTTGAAACAAAAGAAAACAAAAATTCAAGACTTGGAAACTCCGACTAAAAATAAAATCTTCTCTAAAAATTCTAAACTCGCGCGAATCAAAATCTGTTCTTCGTTTCGATTGATCTGTCGCGCTCAAACAGTAGAATTTTCTTAACATTCACAGATCTTATTATCTTAACGTCTGCATTTCCTATGTCATTTTATTTTAGTAAGCGTTCAATTGTTGCCTGAATATCGGGATCTTCGGGAGAGATGGCGTAATATTTTGCAATTTTAGACTTCTGATCGATCACCATGTATCTTGGGATCCAGTTAAGATCGATATAGTTATTGAAATCGTTTTTCCAGCCGGAAGCGAACCAGTAATTTTCTTTGTCTTTCATATCAAATCTTTCCAAGCTTTTGTCGAAACCTTCTCTGGACCGGTCTAATGATAGGAACACAAAATCAATATTTTTATTGTTTTCTTCTAATTCCCTGGCTTTGGGAAGTGCTTTTAAGCAGTCCCTGCACCAGCCTGCCCAGAAATCAAGGACTAAAACTTTTCCTTTATGCTGATCCAGGATTTGCTGTAGGGTTACGGTCTTACCTTCTTCATTCTCAACCTTCTGGAGCAATGCTTCTTTGGAAAAATTTGTTTTAAGAACTTCGGGAGCCTGCTGTGAGCAGCTTAATCCGAAAATTCCGATCATGAATAATAAAAACAGCTTCTTCATTTTAAAATCATTTCTGCAAATCTAAACAATGAAAAGCAATTAGAAAGTTATTGCCGGAAATTTAAACAATTGAAAAATTCTATAATGACTGCGGATAGTTTTTGACTAAGCCTTTCACAACTGCAATTACGTTAGGCATTGCTTTATTGGCGGCATTCAGAACTTCTTCG
Source organism: uncultured Chryseobacterium sp. (assembly GCA_913778275.1). The sequence continues at coordinate 21,440 of CAJYWN010000018.1, read as the reverse complement.
TGAGAAACGGAGAACGCGATATCCGGTCCGCCCAGATCGGTAATCACAGAGATCCCGAACACATCCATTCCCATGTGTCTTGCTACAATAACTTCAGGTACGGTACTCATTCCGACCATATCGCCACCAATGGCTTTTATCATTCCGTATTCTGCAGGTGTTTCAAAAGTTGGTCCCTGCAACGCTACATAAGTTCCCGTATGAAAATTGATATTATTTTCTGAGGCAATTTTTTCGGCCACAGAAATCATCTTTTTGTTATACGGTTCGCTCATATCCACGAATCTCGGACCAAAAGAATCGATATTTCTTCCACGCAGCGGATGTTCGGGCATCATATTGATGTGATCTTTAATGATGGCAATATCTGCAATTTTGTATTCAGAGTTTACACCTCCGGAAGCATTGGAAAGAATCAGATTTTTTATGCCTAAAAGATAAAAAACCCTGATGGGCAGCACCACATTTTCCATAGAATGACCTTCATAATAATGAAAGCGGCCGCTCATCATTAACACTTTTTTGCCTTCCAGCAATCCGTAGATTAATTTTCCGCTGTGCCCGGCAACTGTGGTTTGCGGAAATTCAGGAATTTCAGCATATGCAATGGTATGAATTGTTTCTACCTCATCCTGTAATTTTCCCAATCCCGAACCTAAAACAATGGCAAAATCAGGGGTATCATTGATAACGTTCTGAATGAAGGCTGCTGTTTTTTTAATTTTTTCTAACATAATCCAGAATGATTTGGTTAAATTCTTCCTTCTTATCAATAATTACATTGATGGGCCAGTAATAGACAATATCTCTGAGATAATCAAAGGTCTTAAGCCGTACGTAGTCTTTTTCAGTCGTTAGGATCAGCTTGTATTCCCCTAATTTTTTGTACTCCGCCACAATATTTTTAATATCCGCTTCCGTAAAGTTGTGATGGTCCCGGAATTTCAGATGCTTTACTCTCTGCGAAAATTTAGCAAGATGATTCAGTAAAGGTTTCGGATTGGCAATTCCTGTGATGAGAAGGATATCGTAATAATTCAGGTTATTATCCGGAAGCATTTTCTCCTTTCCGTAGACATTTTCGTCGTAGCCTATGGAAGAAAAAAATACTTTCTGACGTCCGGAAGGTCTTATCCTTGAAATATAATATTGCTTGGTTTCTTCGGTAAGCTCGTCGGGACATTTGCTGACCATGATGATATCTGCTCTTTTTGCCCCAGCTCTTGATTCCCGCAAATCTCCTGCAGGAAGAAGGTGATCTTTAAAGTAAGGATCATTAAAATCGGTCATCATGATGGTAAAGCCAGGCTTTATAGCTCTGTGCTGCATGGCATCATCTAAAACGAGAACGTCCAGATCCATATCGGAAATTACTTTTTTGGCGCCGGGAACTCTTTCTTCGGAAACAGCAATAACAAAGCGGTTTTTAAAGCGTTCGAACAGCTGCATGGCTTCATCACCCACCATTTTATAATTGCTTTCATAGTTGGTAACAGCATAGCCTTTGGTGAGCCTTCCATAGCCTCTGGAGAGCACTCCCGTTCTGTAATGTTTCGATAAAAACTGCGCAAGATACATCACCATAGGCGATTTTCCGCTTCCGCCTACGGAGAGATTACCAACACATAGTATTGGTGTTTTGAATTTTGTCGATTTAAAAATTCCCAGATCATACATTGTGTTTCGGATACCCGTTACCATGCGATAACCTAGAGAAAAGGGATAAAGGTACCATCTTTTCATACGTTGCAAAAATAGGAATTTTCGTATGGATTTGACTTACTATGGTATTTACTTTTCGAGATTTATTTTAAATAATTATGTAAACGTAGCAATCTCAATTTCAAATTGCAATTATTAAAAGAGTAAATTGTGTTGATGATTATCATTTAATTAAATAATTTTGTGTACTTATTTTATTACAGTGAGGTATTTTATAGAATTTTCCTACAACGGCAAAAACTATTTCGGCTATCAGATTCAGCCGAATGCTGTTTCGGTGCAGGAAGAAATGGAGAAAGCACTTTCTACATTATTGAGGGAAGAAATTAAAATTACCGGCGCAGGAAGAACGGATACCGGTGTGCATGCGAAAAAAATTTTTGCTCACTTTGATACGGAAAAAGCTTTGGACAAGGACCTTCCAAGAAGATTAAACAGTTTTCTTCCGCCAGATATTTCGGTGAAAAGAATTTTTCAGGTAAGCGATGATTTTCATGCAAGATTCGATGCTACATACAGAACTTATGAATATTATATTTCACTGGAAAAAAATCCGTTTACGGAAGATTCTGCATGGCAACACTGGAGAAGACCGCTCGATATGAATCCCATGAATGAAGCGTGCAAAATTTTATTCGAATATGAAGATTTTACCAGCTTTGCCAAACTGCATACCGACAATAAAACCAACCTCTGTAAAATTTATAAGGCAGAATGGGAACAAAACGGAAGTGAATTGAAGTTTACGGTTTCAGCCAACCGTTTCCTTAGAAATATGGTACGGGCAATTGTAGGAACAATGGTAGAGATCGGTGCGGGAAAATTAAAGCCTGAGGATCTCCGAAAAGTTATTGAAAATAAGAACAGAAATTCTGCAGGAACTTCTGCTCCTGCTCACGGACTGTATCTGGTTGATGTGGGCTATGATTTTGATTACTCTAAACCTCAATAAGATAAACCTTGAAGGTTGGATGAATCGGAAAGCTTTTGTTTTAGATTCATTAAATTGAGAATTTTATTTAATTAATTTAAAAACTAAAACCATGGGTGAAATCGAAAGACTTGCTTTTGCACTCAGCCATTTTGCCGGACTTACAGAAGAAGATTTCAAACTTTCTGCAGATTTCTGGTTTCCGAAAAGCTATAAAAAAGGTGAATTCTACAATCTTCGCGGAACGGTCTGCACGTATTTAGGATTTATTGTGGATGGTGTTTTCCGCTCGTACACCATTGATGAAAAGACAGGCGATGAGAAAAATGTTTTCTTATATTCAGCGAACGGGTTTGTGGTTTCCTTTAAAAGTTTTATCAATCAGATCCCTTGTGATTATCACACACAGGCATTAACGGATGCTTCTATTATTTATATCAGATATACAGATCTCCTGAGGCTATATCATCAGTCGCACCGTTGGGAAAAGTTTGGAAGACTCCTGGCCCAGGAAGCTTTTAACGTAACCATGGGCAGAATTGAGGGTTTTATATTTAAATCCGCTGAAGAACGGTATTTAGACCTTATCAAACAGCACCCTGATATTTTTAATAATGTTCCGCTGTATCACATTTCCTCTTATCTGGGCATTCAGGGACCCTCTCTCAGCAGAATCCGAAAAAGAATTTCGGGAAAGTAGTACGATTTTAACCGAGGTTAAAATTATCTTCATTTTATTCGCGGAACTTTGTCTCATAATTTAAAACCAATTAAAAATAAAAGTTATGAAAACAAAAACTATCGTATTTATTCATGGATTATTTGTGAACAATACAAGCTGGAAAGAATGGAAAAATTATTTTGAAGCGCAGGGCTACACGGTACATACTCCTGCCAATCCCGGACACCAAGGAGATCCGAGAGATTTAAAAAAGAACATTCCTGCAGATTTAAAGGATGTTGGATTTGATGATGTGATTGCCCATTTATCCGAATTTATTGATACACTCCCTGAAAAGCCAATCGTGATCGGCCACTCATTCGGCGGACTGATGGTTCAGAAACTGATCGATATGGGCAAGGCTGTTGCCGGAGTAAGCATCGACGGCGCTCCGCCAAAAAACATTATGGCTCCTTTTTCTACAGTAAAAATAGTGTGGCCCGTCGTAAACTTCTTTAAAGGAAACACTGTGTTTATGGGCTCTAAAGAATGGTATCACAAAGCATTTTTTAACAATTACACTAAAGAAGAAAGCGACAGGTTATACGAAACGGTTGCTGCACCGGAAAGCCGAAAACTGGCCAAAGATCCTTTATTCAAATCTTCCGCAAAATTAGATTTAAGGAAACCTCACGAACCATTATTATTCATCGGAGGAGAGAATGACGCTATTTTCCCTGCGGAGTTCTCCCGAAAAATAGCACAATCTTATCAGGATAAGAACAGTATTGTTGATTTTAAAGCATTTCCGGGAAGAAGCCACTTTATCGCAGGTGAGAAAAACTGGGAAGAGGTTGCGCAGTTTGTTTCGGAATGGCTGAAGAAAGTAAATTAGATTTTTAATAAACCTGGAGATTTGCGTCGGTTGAATCATCTATACCATAAATGACACCGATCTGAAATTTTCTATGACTATTTCCGTAGCTTGTAAAGCTTGTCAATTCAGAAAGTCTTATTTTTGCAAAGAATTTTAATATCATTCTTTCTTCAATTCGTACAATGAAAAAACAAGATACCTGGAGCATCATCAAAAGGCTGTTCTTTATCGGAATGAAATTTCGTTCCTGGTTTATCCTTACACTGATTATCTCCATCATACTGGCTATGGTTTCCACCTACAGGCCTTACCTTACCATGGAAGTGGTGGATAATGACATTACCAAGCTGAAAGATAAGGCGTTGATGATGAAACATATTTACATTTTGGTAGGTTTGGTATTTGCAGAAACTGTTTTAAACTTTTTCCTCGTTTATTTTTCCAACTACATTTCACAGAATGTTATCAGAGATATCAGGCAGAGGTTATATAACAAACTTATTTACTTTAAAACTTCATTTTTTGATAAGACACCGATCGGACAGCTTGTCACCAGAGCGGTAGGTGATGTGGAAACAATAGCTACGGTGTATACGGATGGTTTCCTGATGGTTTTCGGGGATGTTCTGAGAATTGTTTTTGTATTGGTGATGATGTTCAGTACCAATGTGCATCTCAGTTATATTACGCTGGCTATTCTTCCTTTAATGGTTGTTATTACGCGATTTTTCCAGAAAAGGCTGAAAAAGGCCTTCGGAGATGAGAGGAACTGGACTTCCAATCAGAACTCATTCGTTCAGGAGAGACTGGCGGGGATGCCGATCATCCAGGTATTCAACAGGCAGGAATCTGAATTTAAAAAATTTGATGAAATCAATATTACCTTGAAAGGCGCATTGCTGAGAACGGTTTTTATTTTCTCATTATTCTTCCCTGTAGTAGAGCTGATCTCTTCTCTTTTCATTGGATTCATCCTTTTTTACGGTGGTTATATTACCATCAGTGCAGGAGTTGTTATTGCATTCATCCAGTATATTTCCATGCTGATCCGGCCTTTAAGACAAATTGCAGACCGGTTTAACAATATACAGCGTGGTATTGTGGGAGCCGAAAGAGTATTGGGATTAATGGATGAGGAAAATTCGATGCCGAACACCGGAACCGTTAAGAAAGATCATTTTGAAGGGAAAATTGAATTCAGAAATGTACATTTTGCTTATGATGAAAAGCAGGAAGTGTTAAAGGGAATTGATTTTAAAGTAGATCCCGGAGAAACTGTAGCGATTGTGGGTGCTACCGGAGCAGGGAAATCAACCATTATCAGTCTGATTACAAGACTCTACGATATCAATTCGGGAAATATTCTTATTGATGATGTGGATCTTAAAGATTATGAGCTCTACTGTCTCCGAAGCCATATTGGTGTGGTGTTGCAGGATGTTTTCCTGTTCCACGGCAGTATTTTTGAAAATCTTTCGTTTGGTGATGATTCCATTACGCTCGAGCAGATCAAAGCGGGAGCAAAGGAAATTGAAGTTGACGAATTTATTGAAAGCCTACCTGGAGGATATGATTATGTAGTGAGCGAAAGAGGTTCCTCTATTTCCCTGGGGCAAAGACAGCTGTTGTCATTCCTGAGGGCCTATCTTTCGGATCCAAAGATCCTGATCCTCGATGAAGCTACCTCATCCATAGACCATGAAAGTGAAAAGCTGATCCAGAGGGCAACGGAAAAAATCACGAAAAACAGAACATCCATTATCATTGCGCACCGGCTTTCTACTATTGAAAAAGCGGATAAGATTATCGTCATGGAACACGGTAAAATTGTGGAAGAAGGCAGGCATCTAGAGCTTTTGGATAAAAACGGATATTACGCTACCCTATACAAGGCTCAGTTAAGACATGAAATTGAATTAGAAGAAGAGGAAAGCAAAAATTAATTTAAATTAAAGATTACAATAAAGAGGTTAGAATCGCAGTGATTTTAACCTCTTATTTTTGATCAATGATTATACTGAACCCTTATTATAACAGGGATTCTTAAACTCTAAAATTTTTGTTTAATATTTTTTTACCGAAAATAAAATATTCAATTCTTGAATATTTTATTAAAATGAGGTCAAATTGAATAAATTATTGCTAAAATGATAAGTAATCATGGTATTTATATTCATAAATTCATTATCTTTATCATAGATTTCAATCATACCCCCGGATTTTGGTAGGGTGTTTGATATAAAAATATAGTTTTAATTAAAATCCAAAAATAGATGAAAAATATCCAGGACGAATTTCAGGTTTTTAAAGATGAATTGAGAAAGTTGAATATCGAAGTTCAGAAAGTGGTGAAAGTAGGAAATGGAAGTATGGATTTCCACGAAGTATTTTATAAATCGCCAAGATATGAAGATGTAAAGAGTGTATATGTTCAGCGACATAATCTGGACAATATCCTCGAAAAATTCAAGCAAGCCTATCATTAAATAGAACCCGCGGCTCAGATTCTCTGAGCCGCGGGTCTTTATATGCTGTGTTACATTAATCTTTATCAAGAGAAGATGTTTTCCTGGTGTCTTTCATCCTTGAATAGACCATCAACGAAAAGAAGATACATCCCGTAATATACCAGTAAAAATAATGTTCAACGTGGTGCTGTTTGAACCACAATGCCAGATATTCTGCCGTTCCTCCGAAAACCGCTACTGTCAAGGCATACGGAAGCCCTACTCCCAAAGCTCTCACTTCGGCCGGAAAAAGCTCTGCCTTTACAACGGCATTGATAGATGTATAACCGCTCACGATAAGCAGTGCAGCCATGATTAAAAGGAATGCACCCCACATAGACACAGTAGTACTTAAAGCATTCAATAAGGGATAGGTAAAAACGGTTCCCAGAATTCCAAAGCTCAGTAATAAAGGCCTTCTTCCTATTTTATCCGACAAAGCTCCGAAAACAGGCTGCAGACAGGCAAAAATAAAAAGTGAAATAAAAGAGATCAAAGTAGATTCTTCTTTCGTAAGATGAACAGTATTCACCAGAAACTTCTGCATGTAAGTAGTATAGGTATAAAATGCAAGCGTTCCGCCTAGGGTGAGCCCGATAACCGTCAACAATGCTTTAGGATGTTTCAGTAATTCTTTTATAGTGCCTTTTTTATGTTCAGCCGTACTTTTTCTATTCTCAAAGGCTTCCGTTTCGTGGAGATTTGCTCTCAGATACAATGCAATTACGGAAAGCAGCGCTCCGATGACAAACGGAATTCTCCAGCCCCAATCTTCAAGCTGACTTTCGGTAAGTAATAATTTCTGCAAAATCAACTGAATTCCCAATGCGATCAGCTGTCCGCCGATAAGGGTTACGTACTGAAAGCTTGAATAAAATCCACGCCGCTCTGAAGTTGCCATTTCGCTAAGGTATGTTGCAGAAACACCGTACTCCCCTCCTACACTTAATCCTTGCAAAAGCCTTGCTAATAATAAAATTAATGGAGCTAAAACCCCTATTGTTTCATAAGTTGGAGTAAGCGCAATCAACAGCGAACCGAAAGACATCAGCAGTACCGAAAGCGTCATGGCTTTTTTGCGTCCGATACGGTCTGCAATACTTCCGAAGAGCCATCCCCCCACAGGACGCATAAGAAAACCGACGGCAAAAATTCCTGCTGTATTCAGCAGCTGCGCCGTCATATCAGAATCGGGAAAGAAGGAATTGGAGAAATAAATGGCAAACGCAGCATACGCATACCAGTCGTACCATTCCACAAGATTTCCGATGGATCCGCCTACAATAGCTTTGATTCTCTGAGCAGTGGTGATTTGAGAAGTTTTCATACCGGAAAGATATTTCTTTTTCGATATATGTAAAAGACGATTGGTAATTTTTTTGTCGGGGATAATAAAGCTGTGCGGATCTGCCAACAAAAAGCCTTGCTGAGCAAGGCTTTTTTAGTTCAGCGCGGCGGCGGAGCCGCCGCGCTGAAATCAATGTTTAAGCAGACATTAATTATTCTTTAATCAACTTTTCAAAAGCCGTTGATCCGTCTTTTAAAGTAATCTCGAAATAATAATTTCCTGATTTCAGATCGGAAATATTGATGTCTTTTCCGTCCGCTTTCACGGTTCTTATTTTTCTCCCCGTAGACTCAAAAATATCAACTGATTTTATTTTATCAGCATTTTTAAAGCTTACCGTTTCTTTTGCAGGATTAGGATACAGAATAATATTTTTGTTCTCTGTTGCTACTTCGCTGGTTGCCAATACGGATGTTCTGGCTAAGGTGGCATAATCCCTCAATGAACTATGATACCCTAAAGCCGAATTCCCAGCTCTTCTTGCATAAAAAATATCAATACTGGAATTATCATTAGAGATAGCGAAATCTCCTGAGCCACCGGTTAAGCTTCTTGTTGCTATAATTGTCCTGGTACTTCCGGATACGGTATTGGAAGTTACCGTCCAGTCCTGTGTGGCATCTGCCGAAGGAGTAACTCCTATTCCACTAAATGTATAATCTCTGTTGGATGAAGAATTATATATAAAGCCGTCTGCACCGGAAGCCATTCCACTGGATCCAAAACCGATACCCAGCATGGAATTGCTGTCTCCTGTTAAAGTTAATGTAACCGTTGTTGGGTTGGTAACGATTTTTACCGTCATAGAAGCGGTGGGTAAATTCACCGTGCCTGTCGAAAAAAACTGTGCTCCGAGCGAAGACGCCAGAGCCATTGATAAAGTAAGTAAAACTTTTTTCATTCGCTAATTTTTTAAGAGATTAATTATTTCTTTATTGTTCGTCTGCAGGGCATACTCAAAAGGAGTCATTCCCTGTGAATCTTTTATGGTTTTATCGGCCTTGTATTTCAGCAGTATTTCTGCAAGCTCCTTATTTCCGAATTTTACAGCCCAGAATAAAGGCGTTGCTCCATTGGCATCTGTGATATTGGGATTGGCATTCTTTTTCAGCAGATGTTCCACCAGATCTTTATTATATTTTACTGCAAGACCTGAAAGCGCGGTACCCTCTCTGCTTTTATAATTTACATCCTTTACGTTGTCTATCAAAAAATTAGCAACCTCAACATTTCCTCTGTAGCATGCGAGAATAAGTGGTGAAAATCCGCTTTCATTGGTCTGATTGATGATATCCGGATTCTGTTTCATCAGTTCTTTTACATCAGCTACAGTTCCCGTACGGGCAACATCAAAAATTGATTTTGTTTTTTCCTGAGCAAACGTAATTGTCAGCCCCAAAAAAATACTCAGTAAGATAATCAGCTTTTTCATTGTTTAACCAAAACATAATTATATTCAACATTCACTGTTTCCGCTACTTTTTTCATGACCATTTTGGGGATTGTCACTTTATGATCAGCCGCTTTCACGGTAAAGCCTCCGGACATATAAATTTTTCCGTCTTTAGCATACATGGTTGCTGTTGATGTATATGCTTTTGCTACTCCGTGGAAAGTAAGCGCTCCCTGAACGGTATATTTCTGAGGCGAAGCGGTAAGTTTTGACTTATCAAAATTTATAATTTTACCGCTAAAGGTTGTCTTTGGAAATTTGGCCGTTTCCGCATAACTTTCATTAAAATGCTCTTCCATCAGCTTGGTTTTAAAATGAAAATTCTTCACCACTGAAACGGAAGCAATATCTCCGTTATCGGCATTAAGAACAACAATATTATTGTCGTCCTGTGCGAAAACGTCTTCAAAAAGAGGAACAGATGCCTCAAAAGTTACCTTTCCTGTTTTGGACATATATTTCTGGGCAAAAAGAAAATTACCCGTTATCATTAAAACAATTAATACGATGAGTTTTTTCATGATATATTTTTTAGTTCTCGGAAAGGCCATCGGCCTTCCATTTGGTAATGATATTGATTTGTGTTGGTGATAAACTTCCGCCTTGTGGCATTTTCAGCGGGTCTCCATTGGGTCTGCTTATCCGGTTAATAATATTATCGATATTATTTTTAACCTCGGTATAATCCGTTAAAGCCTGGGCCCCGGGAGAATGACAGCTCACGCAATTACCGTCAATAATAGGTTTAACATCTTTATTATAGGTTACTTTTTCAATAATAGGGGTATTATCAGAGATCTCTTCATAGGTTCTGCTTTCACAGGCAATCAGTAATGCCGCTGCTGAAATGATATATATGCACTTTTTCATATTAAAAAACTCTGTAAAGATTAAACCCGAAAAAAATCTGTCCTTTTTCCCATTTTCCTGTTGCATTTGTAAGATATCCGATATCCGAATTGATTTGCGAGTTGGTAAATAACAGCTGGAAAACGTGGCCTCCTGTTTCAATATCCATTCCTAGCGAAAGCGGATTTTTATAAAAGCTGTGGCTATCAAAATTCACGAAATACTCCGCATTAATGGATATTCTTTTTGATATTTTATATCTTCCTCCGAGACCCGCCAGAAATTGATTTTTATCTTCAATTGTTGGTTCGTAGAGATTTTTATGAATGTAAGACGGTGTAAGCTGAAGTGAAAAATCATCATTAAATCTTCTGGAAATCAAAGCCTGAGTAAGATAAGACAGTCTGTCTCCAAATTTAAGATGCGGATAATTGTCGGTACTCAGATCTGTATTTACCGCCATTACATTATAGCCCACAACATCAACAGGAAAATTATCATTCTGCTTCAGCAGTCTGTATTTGGCTCCTCCTTCAAAAGTTTTTTGGTTGGTTTCTCTTGATAAATTGAATGAAAGCCATTGTGTAGCTCCATAAATTACGCCCAGCTTGGTAGAAGCATCGTCCAGTCCGAAAAAGTCTTTAAAACCTTTGCTTACATCACCGAAACGGTGCGCCACCACAATGTACCACTCATTTTTGGCTGGGAGTTTTGTAGATTGCCCGGTAACAATCTGCAGCGCCTTAAAGGCTGGTTGGGAATTATCTGTGTTTTTTGTTTGAATAGTGTCAATATCTTTCAGCAGATCTTCCTGTGCAAAGGCAAGTCCTGAAATAAATACTGACAGAAAAAGTAAGGTTTTCGTCATATAGTCTATATTATTATTAATATGACAAACTTAGATACTTATGCTATCAAAATTGTGTGATAAAAGTCACCGACCGGATTGTTTTTATCAATTAAATTGTCAAATCTATTAAATACAACTTATTAGCCTTGTATAACATTTTCATTCACAGGTACTTTAATCCCTTCTTTAGTCTGTGAAATTTCTCCTTCATTCTCAATTTTTTTCAGAACCCGGCTTACGACTTCTCTGGAAGTACCCAAATTGCTTGCAATTTCGCGATGAGTAAGCCTTATAGGATTATTGCCTGTAATGGAAATCTGCTGTTTAATATAGTTCAACACTCTTTTATCCAGCCTGTGAAAAACAGCATCATTCACCATGCTCATGACGTCTGAAAATCTTTTGTCATATTCATGATAAAAAACTCTGTTAATCTCCGGAAATGCTATCAGCCATTCATGCACTACGGACACAGGAATCAGCATAACTTCAGAATCTTCTTCTGCAATGGCATATACTCTGCTTATATAATCTGTAAATATAGATGAGAAGGTCATCAGACAGCTGTCATTGGCTCTGATATAATAATATATGAGCTCGCGCCCGTCATTTAAAGTAAAAACCCTTATCGATCCTTTTATAAGGAATGGAACAAATTTATTTTTTTGCCCTTCACGAATAATTTCGGTCTTTGCTTTTACTTCCGTTATGACTGCATTTTTATCAAGCTCGTTTAAAAATTTCTTTCCGAGGAAACCAAATTTATTGAGAATTAGTTGATTGTTTATCATATTCTTACCATATCTGAAACAAAGATATAAAATTGTGAATTCGGTATGCTATTTTTTTAGTCTATTCATAACATTTATAAACATGCGGCAACTCTTTATTAATTCCGCATCATTTTATACCACTTATATAAAATAATACAAATATCAAAAAAAAATGCTCCATAAAATGAAGCATTCTTATATGATTATGAGTAAATCTTAAGCGTTTACGTTATTACCTCCTAATACAAAAGGTTCAACCTCTTTGATTTCTCCGAATTGCTGCTCATAGTTAGCAATATTCTGTTGAAGAGCAGAAAGTACTCTTTTTGCATGAAGTGGAGCAAGAATCACTCTTGATCTTACTTTCGCCTGCTGTACACCCGGCATTAACTGGATGAAATCTACTACAAACTCAGATGGAGAGTGGTTTACCAAAGCTAAATTAGCATAGATACCAGCCGCTACCATTTCGTTTAATTCGATGTTGATGTTTCCGTCTTGTGGGTTTTGATTGTTGTCCATTTGTTATAAATTATATTTTAAAAAATTCGAAATTTGAGATTGTGAAAGTATAAAAATAATTTCAAACCTCAAATTTCAAATTATAAATTTTAGTTAAGATCTTCGAATTCTTTCTTAGATCCAACGATTACATTCTGATATTCTTTAAGACCTGTACCTGCCGGAATTCTGTGTCCTACAATTACATTTTCTTTAAGACCGTTCAGATCATCAACCTTACCTGCAACTGCTGCTTCATTCAGAACTTTGGTAGTTTCCTGGAACGATGCTGCAGACATGAATGATTTTGTCTGAAGTGCTGCTCTTGTAATACCCTGCAGTACCGGTGTTGCGGTAGCCGGAAGAGCTTCTCTCACTTCTACTAAAGCCTGATCTTCACGCTTCAATTTAGAATTTTCATCTCTCAATTCTCTTGCTGTAATCATCTGACCTGGTTTGAATACTTTAGAATCTCCGGCTTCCATTACTACTTTAAGACCGAACACCCTGTTGTTTTCTTCAAGGAAGTCGTACTTATGTTCAAGAGCTCCTTCAAGGAACTGGGTGTCTCCACCATCAACGATAGATACTTTCGTCATCATCTGTCTTACGATGATTTCGAAGTGCTTATCATCAATTTTTACCCCCTGAAGACGGTAAACTTCCTGAATTTCATTTACTAAATATTCCTGAACCGCAGTTGGACCTTTGATTCTTAAGATATCATCCGGAGTGATGGATCCGTCAGAAAGCGGCGAACCGGCTCTTACGAAGTCATTCTCCTGTACCAGGATCTGGTTGGATAATTTAACCAAATAAATCTTTCTTTCTCCAGTCTTAGCCTCAACGATCAATTCACGGTTACCTCTCTTGATTTTTCCATAAGAAACTACCCCGTCGATTTCTGTAACCACCGCCGGGTTCGAAGGGTTTCTTGCTTCGAATAATTCAGTAACTCTCGGAAGACCTCCGGTGATATCCCCTGCTTTTGCAGATTTTCTCGGGATTTTGATCAAGACCTTACCAGCCTTAATTTTTTCACCATCATTTACCATTAAGTGGGCTCCTACCGGTAAGTTGTATGCTTTCTGCTCAACTCCTTTAGAATCTACCACCTTCAAAGTAGGTACGGCTTTCTTATTTCTTGATTCAGAGATTACTTTCTCTTCAAATCCTGTCTGTTCGTCAATCTCCAACTGGAATGAAACCCCCTGGATGATATCTTCATATTCCACTTTACCGGCAGTTTCTGCAATGATAACCGCGTTATACGGATCCCATCTACAGATAACATCTCCTTTTTTCACTTTATCACCAGGTTTTACTGATAATATGGAACCGTAAGGTACGTTGGCAACCATTAACGGAGTTCTGGACTCGTTATCAGCAACCAATCTGAATTCCGTTGAACGTGAAACTACAACTTCTGCTGTATTACCGTTTTCATCTTCAGAAGTAATGGTTCTTACTTCATCCATTTCAACGATACCGTCTCTTCTTGCAACGATAGATGGGTTTTCGGATACGTTTCCTGCAGTACCACCCTGGTGGAAGGTTCTCAACGTAAGCTGAGTTCCCGGTTCTCCGATGGACTGTGCTGCAATTACACCTACCGCTTCACCCATGTGGATCATTTTACCTGTTGCCAGGTTTCTACCGTAACATTTCGCACAGATTCCTTTCTTGGCTTCACAAGTTAATGGTGAACGAACTTCAACAGCTTCTAATCCCGCTTCCTCGATTCTCTTAGCTAATGCTTCGGAGATTACCTGGTCTGCCTCTGTGATCAATTCATCACTTTCAGGATCGTAAATATTATGTAATGATACTCTACCTAAGATTCTTTCGGAGATTCTTTCAACGATCTCGTCATTTTTCTTAAGCGCAGTAACTTCAGTACCTCTTAATGTTCCACAGTCGTCTTCTGTAACGATAACGTCCTGAGCAACATCTACCAATCTTCTCGTTAAGTAACCTGCATCGGCAGTTTTAAGAGCGGTATCCGCTAGACCTTTACGGGCACCGTGGGTAGAGATAAAGTATTCCAAGATGGAAAGACCTTCTTTAAAGTTGGCAAGGATCGGGTTTTCGATGATCTCCGCTCCGGTAGAACCGGCTTTCTGCGGTTTTGCCATCAAACCTCTCATCCCTGATAACTGACGGATCTGTTCCTTGGAACCCCTTGCTCCGGAGTCAAGCATCATGTACACAGAGTTGAAACCACCTTGATCAACTTTCATTCTGCTCATGATCATCTCGGTTAATCCGGCGTTGGTGTTTGTCCAAACGTCGATTACCTGGTTATAACGTTCTGTATCGGTAATAAGACCCATGTTATAGTTGGCTCTAATTTCGTCTACAGCTTCGATAGATTGTGCAATCATCTGCTTTTTCTCAACAGGAACCACGATGTCTCCTAATGAGAACGAAAGACCTCCTTTGAATGCATTTGAGTATCCTAAATCTTTCATTGCATCAAGGAACTTCACGGTTGTAGGGAAATCCGTTTCAGCAAGGATCTTACCGATAACGTTTCTCAATGATTTCTTCGTAAGAAGTTCGTTGATATATCCTACTTGTTTAGGTACAATCTGATTGAATAAGATTCTACCCACAGAAGTTTCGATCAGTCTGGTAACGATTTCTCCGTTTTCTTTGATCGGAAGTCTGCATCTCACTTTAGCATTTAAAGATACTCTGCCTTCAGCATAAGCGATTTCCGCTTCTTCAGGAGAATAGAATGCAAGACCTTCTCCTTTCACTTTCATATCTTCCGTAGAGCTTAATTCTTTGGTCATGAAATAAAGACCGAGAACCATGTCCTGAGAAGGTACCGTAATTGGAGAACCGTTTGCAGGGTTCAAAATATTTTGAGAACCTAACATCAATAACTGAGCTTCAAGGATCGCTTCAGGGCCTAGCGGTAAGTGTACCGCCATCTGATCACCGTCGAAATCGGCGTTGAATGCCGTTGTTACCAACGGGTGAAGCTGAATCGCTTTCCCTTCAATCATCTTAGGCTGGAATGCCTGGATACCCAGTCTGTGAAGCGTAGGTGCCCTGTTCAATAGTACCGGGTGACCTTTCATCACGTTTTCAAGGATATCATATACAACAGGTTCTTTTCTGTCGATGATTCTCTTTGCAGATTTTACGGTCTTTACAATTCCTCTTTCAATTAGTTTTCTGATGATGAACGGTTTGTAAAGCTCAGCCGCCATATCCTTAGGAATACCGCACTCGTGAAGCTGTAAGTTCGGACCTACAACAATTACCGAACGCGCAGAGTAGTCAACCCTTTTTCCTAATAGGTTCTGACGGAAACGACCCTGCTTACCTTTCAATGAATCTGAAAGAGATTTCAATGGTCTGTTGGATTCAGATTTTACTGCTGAAGATTTTCTTGTGTTATCGAATAGTGAATCTACAGATTCCTGAAGCATACGCTTCTCGTTTCTCAAGATTACTTCCGGAGCTTTGATCTCCAATAATCTCTTCAAACGGTTATTTCTGATAATTACTCTTCTATAAAGGTCATTCAAATCGGAAGTAGCGAAACGTCCACCATCCAACGGAACCAATGGTCTTAGTTCTGGCGGGATAACCGGAAGTACACGCATGATCATCCACTCAGGCTTGTTGATCATTCTTGTATTGGCACCTCTCAATGCTTCTACAACGTTCAATCTTTTTAAAGCCTCAGTTCTTCTTTGTTTTGAACCTTCATTGTGTGCTTTGTGTCTCAAGTCGAAAGACAATGCATCAAGATCGATTCTTTTTAATAATTCCTCAACCGCTTCAGCACCCATTTTAGCGATGAATTTGTTCGGATCGGAATCATCAAGATACTGGTTCTCAATCGGAAGAGTTTCCATGATATCAAGATACTCTTCTTCTGTTAAGAATTCCATATTTTCGAAATCGGAACCGTCTAATTTCTTAGCAATACCCTGCTGGATCACTACATATCTTTCGTAGTAGATGATCATATCCAATTTCTTGGAAGGAATTCCTAAAAGGTAACCGATTTTGTTTGGTAAAGAACGGAAATACCAGATGTGAGCAATTGGAACAACAAGGTTGATATGCCCGATTCTCTCTCTACGCACTTTTTTCTCGGTAACTTCTACCCCACAACGGTCACAAACGATCCCTTTGTAACGAATTCTCTTGTATTTACCACAAGCACATTCATAATCCTTTACAGGACCGAAGATTTTTTCACAGAACAACCCGTCTCTTTCAGGTTTGTGTGTTCTGTAGTTAATGGTTTCCGGCTTAAGAACCTCTCCTCTCGATTCCTGAAGAATCGATTCCGGTGAAGCTAAACCGATGGTTATTTTATTAAATCTACTTGATTTATTTTTATTTGACATAATTTTTATTTTGATTAAAAGATTAAAGATTGAAAGATTTAAAAATTACTTTCGCACTTATTATCTCTGAGTTAATTAATGCTTTAATTTTAATAATTAAATCTTTTAATTTACTCTTCCAATCTTACGTCTAATCCAAGACCTTGTAACTCGTGAAGCAATACGTTGAATGATTCCGGAATACCTGGTTCAGGCATGGATTCACCTTTTGCAATAGCTTCGTAAGTTTTTGCTCTACCGATAACGTCATCTGACTTCACGGTAAGGATCTCTCTAAGGATATTTGATGCTCCGAATGCTTCAAGAGCCCAAACCTCCATCTCCCCGAATCTCTGACCTCCGAACTGAGCTTTACCTCCTAACGGCTGCTGAGTAATCAATGAGTATGGACCGATGGAACGTGCGTGCATCTTATCATCAACCATGTGTCCCAGTTTCAGCATGTAGATTACCCCTACTGTTGCGGCCTGAGTAAATCTTTCTCCGGTACCACCATCATAAAGATACGTGTGACCAAATTTAGGAAGACCTGCTTTCTCTGTATATTCAGTAATCTGGTCTAAGCTAGCTCCGTCGAAAATCGGTGTAGCGAACTTCAATCCTAATTTCTGACCAGCCCATCCAAGAACGGTTTCATAGATCTGACCGATGTTCATACGCGAAGGTACCCCAAGTGGATTCAATACGATATCTACCGGTGTTCCGTCTTCAAGGAATGGCATATCTTCTTCACGAACGATTCTGGAAACGATACCTTTGTTACCGTGACGTCCCGCCATTTTATCTCCTACATTAAGCTTACGTTTCTTAGCAATGTAAACTTTAGCCAACTTCATGATACCTGCCGGTAATTCGTCTCCGATTGAAATTGCAAATTTCTCACGGTTCTTAACTCCCTGAATATCGTTGTACTTGATTTTGTAATTGTGAATTAATTGTTTGATTAATTCATTTTTATCGTTATCAACAGTCCAGTCTGAACCGCTAACATTTACGTAATCTTCAACTGAAGTCAATAATTTGTGAGTGAACTTCACCCCTTTACCGATGATTTCTTCGTCAAGGTCGTTTTTCACGCCCTGAGAAGTTTTACCGCTTACGAGTGTATTTAATTTTTCAATTAAAGTGTTTCTCAAATCATCAAACTTAGCCTTGTAAGTGTTTTCAATTTCTTCAAGCTTAAGTTTTTCTTCAGTTCTCTTCTTCTTATCTTTGATGTTTCTTGAGAACAATTTTTTGTCGATCACAACACCTCTTAATGAAGAATCTGCTTTCAATGAAGCATCTTTTACATCACCAGCTTTGTCACCGAAGATCGCTCTCAGCAATTTTTCTTCCGGAGTCGGGTCAGATTCACCTTTTGGAGTGATTTTACCAATCATGATATCTCCAGGCTTCACTTCAGCACCGATTCTGATCATACCGTTCTCATCAAGATCTTTAGTCGCTTCTTCAGAAACGTTCGGAATATCTGCTGTTAATTCTTCCATACCTAATTTGGTATCACGAACTTCAAGAGAATATTCATCTACGTGAATTGAAGTAAACCAGTCTTCACGAACTACTTTTTCGTTGATTACGATCGCATCCTCGAAGTTGTATCCTTTCCAAGGCATAAACGCAACCACTAAGTTTCTACCAAGAGCCAATTCTCCTTTTTCGGTAGCGTAACCGTCGCAAAGCACCTGTCCTTTTTCCACTACATCTCCTACTCTTACGTTTGGTCTTAGGGTAATGGTTGTACTCTGGTTGGTTTTTCTGAACTTAGTAAGGTTATATGTTTTAGTAGCAGACTCAAATTGTACTAAATCTTCGTCTTCGCTTCTTTCGTATTTGATAACGATTTTGTCAGCATCTACATATTCTACAGTACCTGTACCTTCGGCATTGATTAAAATTCTTGAATCTCTTGCAACCTGCTGCTCAAGCCCTGTACCAACAATCGGAGCCTGTGGCTTCAATAATGGAACGGCCTGACGCATCATGTTTGATCCCATCAATGCACGGTTCGCATCATCATGCTCCAGGAATGGAATTAATGAAGCGGAGATACCAGAAATCTGGTTTGGTGCAACATCGATAAGATCAACCTGAGATGGCTCAACTACAGGGTAGTCACCATCCAGCCTTGCAATAATTCTGTCTGTTTCGAATTCACCATTGTCGCTCAATTCAACGTTTGCCTGAGCAATAACTTTAGATTCTTCGTCTTCAGCATTTAAGTAAATAGGATCAGCATTAAGATCAATCTTGCTGTCTGCCACTTTTCTGTACGGCGTTTCGATGAAACCTAATCTGTTGATTTTGGCATAAATACCAAGGGATGAAATCAAACCGATGTTTGGTCCTTCCGGAGTTTCAATCGGACAGATTCTTCCGTAGTGGGTATGGTGAACGTCTCGCACCTCGAAACCTGCTCTTTCTCTAGATAAACCTCCAGGCCCCAGTGCAGAAAGTCTACGCTTGTGTGTGATTTCTGAAAGCGGGTTGGTTTGGTCCATGAACTGAGATAGCTGGTTGGTACCGAAGAAGGAGTTGATTACCGATGTTAACGTTTTAGCATTAACAAGATCAAGCGGAGTAAAGATTTCGTTATCTCTAACGTTCATTCTTTCCTTAATTGTTCTTGCAATTCTTGAAAGACCTACACCGAACTGCCCTGCCAATTGCTCACCAACCGTTTTAATTCTTCTGTTGGATAAGTGGTCGATATCATCAACTTCAGCTTTAGAGTTTACCAACTCGATCAGGTGTCTTACGATCGCGATGATATCTTCTTTAGTAAGAACCTCAGTTGTCGTAGGAATATTAAGACCTAACTTTTTGTTCAGTCTGTAACGTCCAACTTCACCTAATGAATATCTTTGCTCAGAGAAGAATAATTTTTCAATAATTCCTCTTGCCGTTTCCTCATCTGGCGGATCCGCATTTCTTAACTGACGATAGATGTACTCTACTGCCTCTTTTTCAGAGTTGGTAGGGTCTTTCTGTAATGTATTCTGGATGATAGAGAACTCGTTGCTGTTTTCTTTGTGAATCAAAATAGATTTCACACCAGCATCCAAAATAAGATCCAAATGTTCTTTTTCAAGAATAGTTTCTCTATCCAAGATGATTTCGTTTCTTTCGATAGAAACTACTTCACCTGTATCTTCATCTACGAAGTCTTCAAACCATGTGTTCAAAACTCTCGCAGCTAATGTTCTTCCTTCTACTTTTTTAAGTGCAGCTTTAGAAACTTTTACTTCTTCAGCAAGGTCGAAGATCTGAAGGATATCCTTATCAGATTCGTAACCGATTGCTCTTAATAAAGTTGTTAACGGTAACTTTTTCTTACGGTCGATATAAGCGTACATTACGCTGTTGATATCGGTTGTAAATTCCATCCAAGATCCTTTAAAAGGAATAATTCTTGAATAGTATAATTTGGTTCCGTTTGCGTGGTACGTCTGCCCGAAGAATACACCAGGTGAACGGTGTAACTGGGTAACGATAACTCTCTCAGCACCGTTGATGATGAAAGAACCACTAGGCGTCATATAAGGAACCGGACCTAAGTATACATCCTGAACCACGGTTTGGAAATCTTCGTGCTCAGGGTCTGTACAATACAATTTAAGCCTTGCTTTAAGAGGGACTGAGTAGGTCAATCCTCTTTCCACACACTCATCGATTGAATAACGCGGAGAATCTACCAGATAATCAAGGAATTCCAACACGAACTGGTTTCTGGAATCCGTAATCGGGAAGTTTTCCTGAAAAGTCTTGTAAAGACCTTCATTCGTTCTGTCTTCAGGAAGCGTATCCAGCTGGAAAAACTCTTTAAAAGACTCGATCTGGATATCCAGGAAGTCAGGAGTGATAATTTTTCCTTTTGCTGACGAGAAATTAATTCTCGGCGTTCCCTTAGTTGTTGCTGTTGTTTTACTCATAAAACTTGTAAGAAAGGGTTAAAAAATATTTTGATTCATTAAAAAATATCAGAAAAAGATCAAGGAACAATGAAAAAGTAGAAAGGTAAAAGTGTTTTTGGCGCTCACGAAAAGACCTTTGAATTCTTTTTACTTTGTACTTGGCTCTTTCTAACTGCAACACTGGTATATCTTTTCACAGCGTAATGCAAAATATTTTTATTACTTTTGAGGCAGAATAGCTGTATTATCCATATACAACAAAGCCCTTTCATTTTGATGAAAGAGTTGATTTATAGTATTTTATAGATTTACAAACAATTTTTCGCGCCAAAAGAGACTGCAAATGTACGAAAAGTTATCCACATTTACAATTTTTATTATAGATTTTAGTTTGAATAGCCCAGATGCTACTAACAAAAAATATCTTTACCACCCCGTCAAATATTCTTTGAATTTTTGCCCCCTCCAGAGCATGGGAATTCTATTGAGATGACTTTTAATTGAAATTGCTATTTGTGCTATCGTGATTATTGAAAGTACACTCTTACAGCCATAGCCCCGATGTTCTATGTTCATATGCAAATTATCTAAGTTAAAATTTTCAAGTTTTTTTGATAATCTGCTTGATAAGCCGTCTTGTTTTTCACCACACCGAAACAAATTCTTAAAAGTTTGTTG
>CAJYWN010000017.1 GCA_913778275.1 uncultured Chryseobacterium sp. | reverse complement strand
GTTTTAGCGGTGGGGCTCACCTGTTCCCATTCCGAACACAGAAGTTAAGCCCACCAGCGCCGATGGTACTGCTAACGCGGGAGAGTAGGTCGCCGCCAGTTTTTTTATAAACCTCATACAGCAATGTGTGAGGTTTTTTTTGTATATAAACCATTCAAAATTCCATATTCCAGATTCCAGGTTCAAAATTCAACATTCAAAATTCAACGTTCAACGTTCAGGATTAAGATTGAAAGTTCCGGATTTACCTTAACACGTACTAACATCAATACCCTGGCTACTTGCTAATTACTTATTACCATTACCCATTACCCATTACTTATCTATTAGTTGGCCTCATGATTACCGTTATGACTTCTCCCTAGCCTCGATAGAAGCGGTTACCCCACAGCAGCCCCGGAAAGAAAGGACCTTACGCACCGGAAAACACAGGCGCGAGGAGTAATAGCGGATAGCGAGAGAAAGCTCATGAAAAAAAAATATTGTCACTATTAGATCTATGAACAATAAGTGATTCTAATGAAATAAAGCGCCCAATTTCAAGTTTTTGGAATAGAGCACGACTGCAATAAAAAAACCTCCGGCAAGGGGCCGGAGGCTGTAAATTTTCTTAATTAGAATATCCTATCAATTCTTCTTTTTTCGAATTATAAATTCTGTATTCTAAATATTTAAAAGAGTCTCTTGGAACGACGATAACCCATTTTTTGTATTTCATAAACCATTTCATCTGGATGCTGTTGAAGCCTTTGGTAAGATAAGCTTCCACAAATGGGTGTACATGCAGGTAAAGCTTGCCTTTTTCCTTTTGCATGATGGTTCTGAGGGTTTCACCCATTCTTTCCACGATAACGATCGGAGCAACGATTTCTCCGTCTTTATTAGGGTTTTCTTCTTTGGTATCGATCTGTTTTTCCGGACGGTTTCTTTGTCGGGTAATCTGGATGAGCCCGAATTTGCTTGGAGGAAGTATTTTATGACGTGCTTTATCACGCTTCATTTCTTCCTTGAGATGTTCATAAAGATCTCTTCTGTGTTCGGGATTGGTCATATCAATGAAATCGATCACGATAATTCCTCCCATATCACGAAGACGCAGCTGCCTTGCTATTTCGGTGGCGGCCATTTTATTGACTTTAAGCGCATGTTCTTTGTTGACGGCTGCTCCGGTGGTAATGTTGTTTCCGGAATTTACATCGACTACGTGGAGAGCTTCTGTGTGTTCTATGACGAGATATGCGCCTTTGGAGCTTGGGATGTTGACATGTTTTCCAAAGCTTTGCTTGAGCTGTTTTTCTACATTGTAATACTCCAGAAGAGGAATATGGGAATCGTAGAAGTGGACGATATTCTTTCTTTCGGGAGCAATTACTTCCAGATAGTTTTTCATTTCATTAACCATGTCTTCGTCGTCGCAGGTTATGCTTACGAAATCCTGGTTGAAATTATCTCTCAAAATGGCTGAAGCTTTATCATCTTCACTGAGGACTCTGGATGGAACTTTGTTTTTCTGGATATTTTTAAAAGCGGTTTCCCATTTCTGGATCAGCTGATTCATATCGTTATGAAGATCAGCCACCTTTTTGCCTTCGGCAACGGTTCTGATGATAACGCCGAAACCTTCGGGTTTGATACTTTCAATTAGGGTTCTCAGCCTTTCTTTTTCTTCGGAGCTTTTAACCTTTTTTGAAATAGACACTTTATTGTCGAAAGGAATGAGTACCAGAAAACGGCCTGTCAGCGAAATCTGGGTAGATATTCTGGGGCCTTTTGTAGAAATGGGCTCTTTGGTAATCTGTAACAAAACAACGTCGTCTTTGGCGATGACTTTGTCTACGGTTCCGTTTTTATCTATTTCGGGTTGTATCTCGAAATTCTTTAAGCCTGAAGTGTTTTGCTTTTTGGAAATCGTATCCCTTAAAAATTTTCTGTAGGTAAGGTATTGCGGCCCGAGATCCTGGTAATGAAGGAAGGCGTCCTTTTCGTAGCCGATGTTTACAAAGGCTGCATTAAGGTTGGGAGCCAGCTTTTTTACTTTCCCGATAAACAAATCTCCAACTATAAAATCACTTTTGTCCTCTTGCTCATGAAGTTCACATAGTCTTCCGTCTTCCAGCAGTGCAATCTTTGTTAGATCATCTTCATGCGAAACGATTAGTTCTTTCTTCATTTTATTGTAAGATAAAAATTGTTAAGAAGGTAGAAAACAGATGTATATTTCATTATATAAATTTATCCTTAAGTTAAGAATTAGTATTGAATGATCGGCAATTTTTTTAACAAAATATGTAATCCTTTTTCCGTGGCTTCTTAATAGTTGCAAAAACAAAATATAGTCGGTGAACCTTTAAAAATTTAAAATCACCAACTATATTGTATATTATAAATCTCAGGAAATGAGATTATTTTTTCTTATGTCTGTTTGCTCTTCTTCTCTTTTTTCTTTTGTGAGTTGCAACCTTGTGTCTTTTTCTTTTCTTTCCGCTTGGCATAATTATAATTTTTTAGTAACTAGTTAATATTCAGTTAATTCTTTATTTTACAGTAACTTTCGTTTTTACTTTCTCCACAAAAGATTTTGAGGGCTTGAAAGCAGGAATGTTGTGTGCAGGGATTTCAATAGCAGTGTTCTTGGAGATGTTTCTTCCTGTCTTCGCTGCTCTTGTTTTAATGATAAAAGATCCAAAACCTCTCAAATAAACATTATCTCCATTATACATAGAAGTTCTGATTTCTTGCATAAAAGCTTCTACAACTTTCTGTGTTTCATTCTTTTCGGTTCCCAACTTATTTGAGATGGTGTTTACCAATTCTGCCTTTGTCATTTCCTTATTTTAATTTTAAATTTTAGGTGTGCAAATTTAGTTAAAAAAATTGAATATTAGCAAATTAGTGG
>CAJYWN010000016.1 GCA_913778275.1 uncultured Chryseobacterium sp. | reverse complement strand
TAGCATATAGTTTTCTCATAACAAATCTTGATTTCAATTCAACAAATATAAAAAAATTCTCAATATATTTTTAGTTTTCTAAATAATTTCTCCATTTTTTTACAGCATCCGCCATATCTTTCGGCATTGGGCTTTCAAAATATAATTCCTTTTTTGTAGTAGGATGTATGAATCCTAAAGTATGGGCATGCAGCGCATGTCTCGGCAGGATTTCAAACACATTTTTTATAAACTGCTTATACTTAGGAAGATTCACTCCACGGAGAGGTGTATGACCTTCGTATCTTTCATCATTAAATAACGTGTGGCCGATATGTTTGAAGTGCGCTCTTATCTGGTGCGTTCTCCCGGTTTCCAGTTTACACTCTACCCAGGTCATATACCTGAATCTTTCCAGAACTTTATAGTGCGTTACGGCATGTTTTCCCTGGCTGCCGTCTTCATAAGTATGCATCTGCATCCTGTTTTTCGGGTGGCGCCCGATATGGCCTCTTATCGTACCTTCATCGTCCTGTACATTTCCCCATACAAAAGCCCAGTACAGACGCTTTGTTTTCCTGTCGAAAAACTGTTTGGCCAAAAAGCTCAGCGCATATTCATTTTTTGCGATGACAAGAAGCCCTGACGTATCTTTATCGATTCTGTGAACCAACCCCACTCTGTCGAGATCGGATTTTTCCCCATTCTGCTCAAAATGATAAGCCAACGCATTCACCAGGGTTCCGTCCCAGTTTCCGAATCCGGGGTGCACCACCATTCCGGGATCTTTATCTACAACGATCAGATCATCATCTTCGTATACGATATTGATCGGAATATTCTGCGGAATAATAACATTTTCCCTTGGCGGATGTGTAAGCAATACGGAAATCTGATCACCGGGTTTTACGCGGTAGTTCTGCTTTACGGCAACACCGTTCACCATAACATTTCCGGCTCTGCAGGTCTGTGAGATTTTATTTCTTGATGAATTCTGACGGAAGATCAAAAGGAACTTATCGATTCTCAGAGGCTCCTGACTTTTATCCACCGTAATATTAAGATGCTCATAAAGCCCCTTGTTTTCCTCATCAATATCAATATTGTCAATACTGTTCTGGTCTAATAATTCTTCATCGAAAAAATCTTCGTTATCTTCTGCCATTGTTATATTTTTTATACAAAAGGCTTCAACATAGTGAAAGTTGAAGCCTGTATTTTTATGAAAATCCGTTGTTATTCTACAACTACTTTTTTAGCTTTCGGTTTTTCCGTTGTTTTCTGCGACGTTGCAGCAGGCTTATTAGCCGTATTGGTTCCGGTGGTCGTGGAAGCCGGAGTTTTCTGCTTGGCAGCGTCGTTTGCGGAAGAAGTAGTATTTTTTACTGCAGATTTCTGTGCATCCGTTGTTTTCTGAGCATCCGTTGAAGGTTTTGGATTTTCCTTCTTCGGCGCAGGCGGGTCCGGAATATCATTAGTCTGCTCCTGATAAACAGGCATTTCCTGATACTGAATCGGAGGCAACGC
Organism: uncultured Chryseobacterium sp.; assembly: GCA_913778275.1. Next base: position 41,746 of record CAJYWN010000016.1, on the reverse strand, counting down.
TGTATCCACTTTCATTCTGTAGATGGAATTCAGTTCTTCTATTTTCGCTCTCAATTCGGCCGGAGTTCGCTTACTGGCCCAGAGATCCATCTGCATTCCCTGATCTCTCACATCTCCTGCAGCAGGATCCTGATAATAAATAATATCAGATTCGTCTTTACTGCCGTCTTCATGCTCCACAAGTCCTACTTCAAACATGCTTCTTGCGATCACCGCTCTTGCTTCTTTTACCGTAAGTCCCACAACATTAGGAATGGTAATATTTCTCAGCGGCCCTGAACCTATAACTACGTCTACCACAGAGAATCTCGGAAGTTTTGTCTTCGGTTTTACAGCTGTTCCTTTAAACAATATTCTTAGCACTGCATCTTTCTGAATGCTCGGTTCATAAATAGTATCTCCTACTTTCAGGCCTACCTGTTCCAATCTCTGGAAAGCAAGGCCTGAATATTTATTGATCACATCAGGAACTTCCACTCTGGCCCAGGTTCTCGGGTTCACTTTAAGCTGGATTGCTCTTCCGTCCTTTACACGAGATCCGGGTGCAGGATACACCTGCAATACCTGAAATGGTCTGTATTTGGGATCGTATTTAAAACTGTCCACTTCATAATCCAATCCTGAATCGTCCAATATTTTGATTGCTTCCTGTACTGATTTATTGACAATATTTGGAACGGGAATTTCCTGGCCGTGATTGGTGTGATATTCCAGCCAACGGAACGTAAGCCAAACCAATCCCACGAAAACACCGATGGCAACAACTAAGTTCAGTAAAACTTTCCAATTGAAAAGTGATTTAAGCATACTATAATTACTATAATTAGACAGCAAATATAATTAATATTTTAGAATGTGCTTTGATTTCCATTGAGCATTTTCGTTTTCAAAATTTTAGAATTTCCAAAATTGCATGATATAAAATCATTAAATTTGCCCTAATTGATACTTTAAGAATATGAGCAAAAAAAGTGTTGCTGTAGTGATGGGAGGCTATTCTGACGAATATGTCGTATCATTAAAAAGCGGACAGCTGATCTATGATTCTCTGGACAGAAATCTTTATGATGTATACAAAGTAGTTATTCTTCGGGATGAGTGGTATTTTTTAGATGAAAATAATCAGAAATTTCAGATCAACAAGGGTGATTTTTCTGTAACTATCGATAACAATACATCGCTGAAATTTGATGTGTGTTTTAATATTATCCACGGTACGCCGGGCGAAAACGGAATTCTTCAGGCATATTGGGATGCTATCGGACAGAAATACACAGGCTGCGATTTTTACCAGAGTGCTCTTACTTTTAATAAAAAAGATACGTTAGCCGTACTTTCCAAATATGGTATTCCCTCTGCTAAAAGTGTTTACCTGAGAAAAGGTGAAGAAATTAATGCAGATGAAATCATTGAAAATCTTGGACTTCCCGTTTTTGTTAAACCGAACCAGTCGGGATCTTCATTGGGAATTTCAAAAGTAAAAGAGAAATCAGGACTTATTGCCGCTACGGAAATAGCCTTTAAAGAAGATGATGAAATTTTAATTGAAAGCTTTTTGGACGGCATGGAAGTTTCTGTAGGTGTTATTGATTATAAAGGGGAAACCATTGTCCTGGGCATCACGGAAATTGTCCCTACAAATGAATTCTTCGATTACGAAGCGAAATATGAAGGAGCTTCGGAAGAAATTACCCCTGCAAGAATTGATGATGAAACAAGAGTTCGTGTAGAAGAAATTGCGAAAAGAGCATACAACTCTCTTGGAATGAGTGGTTTTTCACGAAGTGAATATATTTTAATGGACGGAATTCCCTACATGCTGGAGATGAATACCAATCCAGGGTTTTCTCCTGCCAGTATCCTTCCGCAGCAGGCCAAAATTTACGGAATCTCCATAACAGACCTATGCGGTAACGAAGTTGAAAAGGCTCTTAATAAAATAAATAAGAATAGATATTAGAGGTGCAAAGTGAACGGTTGTAAAACCTAAACCCGAAACCTAAAACTCAAAATTATTTTACGCATGAAAATTGCTGTTTTCCCGGGTTCATTTGATCCCATAACTTTAGGACATTACGATATTATAGAACGGGCAGCGCCGCTTTTTGATAAACTGATTATCGCCATCGGACAGAATTCCCAAAAGAAATATATGTTTCCCCTCGAAAAAAGAATGGAGTTCATCCAAAACTCCGTTGCGGAATTTCCGAATGTGGAGGTTGATTATTTCGAAGGCTTAACCGTAGATTACTGTTTCGAAAAAAATGCGCAATACATTATCCGGGGATTGAGAAATCCTGCCGATTTTGAATTTGAAAAAGCCATTGCCCACACCAACAGAACTTTAGCACATAAAAAACTGGAAACCGTCTTTTTACTGACATCCTCCGGAAAATCATTTATCAGCAGCAGCATCGTGAGGGAAATCATCAATCACGGCGGAGAATATGAGCTGTTGGTTCCGGACTCGGTGAGAGTCGATAAAAAATAAAATAATTGATAAATGATGATTGATGCAATATTCAAAAAAATCAATAATCAATCATCTTTTATCATTCATAAATATGCACGAGCAGTTCAATTTTGCCATAGAAGTCCTGGGAACGATATCCTTTTCGATGTCGGGAAGTTTTGCGGCTATGCAGAAAAGGCTGGATCCGTTCGGGGTACTGATTATTGCTTTTGTGACTTCCGTAGGCGGCGGAACGGTAAGAGATTTATTGTTGGATATTCCGGTGTTCTGGATGCATGATCTCCTGACTTGTGCTTTGATTATCCTCACCAGCATTTTCACCATGGTTTTTAAATCTTTTGAAAAAAACTTCAGGGTAACCTTATTTATTTTTGACAGTTTCGGATTGGGACTGTTTACGATAATTGGTGTTCAGAAAGGGCTTCATGCGGATATCCATCCTTTAATCTGTATCGGATTGGGAACCATTACCGGCTGTTTCGGAGGGATCATCCGAGATATTTTACTCAATCGGATTCCTTTGATTTTCAGGAAAGAAATCTATGCAACAGCCTGTATTGTAGGAGGATCTGCATTTTTACTACTAACCAATTTCACGAATTTATCCTATACGGTCATTCAGATTTTCACTATTTTGCTGATTGTTTCTATCAGAACATTAGCCGTGAAATACCACTGGCAGATCCCAAAATTCTATGGCTATGAAAATAATTCTGAGATGTAAGATGACAGGTGATTTTCGTTAGATCTTGTATTAATAATCCTGTAAATTTTTCATTTTATTTTAAAGAATAAAAAAAGCACCTGATTTCTCAAGTGCATTTCTATCATAAATTAATTTTTTCAATTAAAAGAATTTCCCTCTGTTTCTCATATTAGGATTGTGCATGTGCTTTTGCATGGAAGGCATTTTCAGCTGTTCTTTCATCATTTTGATCTGATCGGTCATCATTCCGGCGCTGTCCAGTCTTTTTGCTTCTTCCAGTAACTTCTGTCCCTCCTGTTTTCTTCCTTTGGAAATTGCGGCTGCTGCAAGGTTTAAAGTAGCCATAGCACGGTCATGCTTCATATTGAGACCATATTCCAGTGCCTTTTTCATGAGAGGCTCTACTTTTGCCGGATGATCCTGTGCTTGTGTTAATCCTGTGAGGTAATGAAAATAACCATATTGAGACTTATGAAGCTGAGCCTGGTAATTCGTAATATTTTTCAGCCAGTCTGCTGCTTTTTCCATATTCTGTTTTCTCAGCTGCCAGAAAGCAAGAAGGATATATTCATTCTTAAAGAAAAGCAGAATCGGAGCCCCCGCTAAAAGGAGAACAACAATTCCCCACCCCAGATTCCTGGTAAAAATCATCATATAAAGTCCCAAAAGGATTAGAACCGCAGCAAGAGCAAGTTTTATATATTTATTCATTATTAAATTTTAGAAGTGCAAAGATAAGAAATTTAAGGTTCAGAGTTTAGGGTTCAAGGTTGAAAGTTAAAGTTGAAACTTTAAATTTTCTCATACGTCTGAAAGCAAAAATCATATTGATTTTTTTCATCTTTTTCGTGGCAGATTTCATCTGTTTTTTTCCAGACTTTAGCATCAATCTTCGGAAAGAAGGTATCTGCTTCAAGATCGGCTTTTACCAAAGTAACTTCCAGTTTATCCACAATATCCATTGTTTGCTCGTAAATTTTCCCGCCGCCGATAATGAAAATTTCTTCATCTATTTTTTTTGCAAATTTTATGGCTTCTTTAATGCTTCCTACAATAAGGATTCCCTCTTCAAACCAGTCATTCTTTCTGGATACAACAATATTAGTACGGTTGGGAAGCGGTTTTCCGATACTCTCATATGTTTTTCTTCCCATAATTACCGGATGTCCTGAAGTAATATCTTTGAAGTGTTTCAGATCTTTCGGAAGATGCCAAAGCAGCTGATTTTCAAAACCAATTTCATTCTTTTCTCCCATTGCCACGACTATTGTTGTCATTAAAATTATTTTTTACAAAATTAGCACATAATTTGTATATTTGGTTAGCACAAAAAAATTTTAAAAAAAATTAAACTATGAAAAACAGAGGCTGTCTGAGCGCCGGTACCATCGGCATTGCTCTTCTGATTATTGTTGCAGTTTTATTCTTCTGGGGAAAAAGCGGTTACAACAATTTCGTAACGAAAGAACAGAATGTAAACACCAAATGGTCTAATATAGAAACGGTTTATCAGAAAAGAACGAACCTGATTCCTAACCTTGAAAGAACGGTAAAATCATATTCCAAATTCGAGCAGGAAACATTAACAAAAGTTGTTGAGGCACGCTCAAAAGCAACGTCTATAAATGTTGACCCCACCAATATGACCGAGCAGGACATGGCAAGATTCCAGGCTGCGCAGGGTGAGCTGTCCGGAGCATTAAGCAGATTGATGGCCGTTGTAGAATCTTATCCAAATTTAAAAGCAGACCAGCAATACATTAATTTCCAGAGAGAATATACTGCCATTGAAAATAGTATCCGTACAGAAACAGTGTATTACAACCAGGCTGCTCAGGATTATAACACCACCATTAAAACGTTCCCGAATAATATCCTGGCGAACTTTACCAATTTCAAAGAAAAACCTTATTTCAAAGCGGAGGCTGGCGCTGAAAAAGCACCTGAAGTATTCACTGAATAATAATGGCCGGTAATTTCTTAACCAATCAACAGATAGCTTCCCTCGTGGAAGCTATTCAGTCAGCAGAAGAACATTCTACCGGCGAAATCCGTGTACACATTGATTCGAATACAGACGGTGATCATGCAAAAACAGCATTTAGAGTGTTTGAAGAATTGTGCCTGGGAAAAACCGAGGAAAGAAATGCCGTTCTTTTTCACGTCAATTTTGAACAAAAATACCTCACCATTATCGGCGATACGGGTATCCATGAAAAAGTACACCAGTCTTACTGGGATCATCTGCATGATTATATTACCTCTGAGTTTGCCAAAGGAAATTACTATAAAGCCCTGAAAAGTGCCATTCTGGAAACCGGTCTTGAACTCAAAAAACATTTTCCTGTAACGGGAGAAAACCCCAACCAGCTGTCTAATGAAATTACCTTCTCTTAAAATAGTATTTTCATTTTTACTTCTATGCTTTTACACATTTGTATCAGCACAATATTCCATTCCGGACAAGCCTGCGGTTTTATATCCTGTTTTTGACGAAGCCAATCTTCTTTCCGAACAGGAAAAAAAAGACCTTAATAAAAAACTGATTGCCTTTTCTGATTCTACTTCCACGGAAATTGAAGTCATCATCATCAAATCTACGAAAGGCGAAGATGTAAATTTTCTTGCCACCCTTTTTGGTGAAAAATGGGGAATCGGGCAAAAAGGTGTAGACAATGGTGTCGTTTTTTTAATTGCCACTGAAGATCACACGATGTCGATCCAGCAGGGACGGGCGGTTGAGCAATACCTGACAGCTTCTGTTGCCGGGCAAATCCTTGATTATATCGTAACCCCGCATTTCAAGCAAGGGGAATGGTTTGAAGGAATTGATCGTGGCACTTCGGCCATCATGGAGGCAGTGCAGGGGAAATTCAAACCGTTAAAACAACATCAGAAAAACAGTGACGGAGGCCTTGTCAGAATTATGATTATCGCCTTTATCATATTTATCATTTTTGCGGTACTTTTCGGAAACAGAGGTGGCGGAAGAGGTGGAAATGGTGATGACGACGATGTTATTCTTTCAAGAAGAGGCCGAAGAAATTATCCCGGCGGGTTCTTCCCTTTCCCGGGCAGCTTCGGAGGAGGTGGATTTGGAGGCGGAAGTTCCGGAGGTGGTGGCTTCGGAGGATTCGGCGGCGGAGGAAGTTTCGGCGGCGGCGGCGCTTCCGGAGGATGGTAATGCAGTAATTCTTTTCCTTAATCTTTAATAAAATAATATAACCATGTCTTTCCAAAAGAAAAAGGATACCATCTTTATATTTAAATTAAGAATTAGTTATTTCTTAATTAAATCCCTATAAACTGTATTAAAAATTAATAAACATCCTCGAAATCTGTTTTTAATCCAATTTTTTTTCATTATATTTACTGAAAACAGGTTTATGAAGAAGACATTGGTAGTTTTTGCGCATCCTTATTTAGAGCACTCAAACTCGAATGCAGAGCTCATCAATTTCTATGTTCGTCACCAGCATTTTACCTTAAGAGATCTTTACGAAGAATACCCGAATTTTCATATTGCCGCATTCAGAGAAAGAAAAAGAATAAAAAACTATGACCGTTTCATCTTCCAGTTTCCCCTGATCTGGTTTGGTATGCCTCCTCTGCTGAAACTCTGGATCGATGAGGTATTCGACCGCGACTGGCTTAAGGAAGAAAACTACAACCCGCTGCAGGGAAAGGAAGTCTACATCCTGGTAACTACCGGCGGAAAGGAAAGGTCTTTCCACAAAGAAGGAACCTACAAATTTACTGTTGAAGAGCTGATCAGCGGACTCATCGTATCGCTGAGTGTCTTCAAGGCTGATATCAAAAATATTAAAATCGTTTACGAAGCCAATAAGCTCTCCAAAAAAGAAATTATTCTGCACAAGCAGGAATTCACAGAACTTCTTAACCAATAAACTATGGAAACAAGCCTGGCCATGAATACCCTTTTGTTCCTGGGCGTTGCCATTATTATGGTTCCGCTGGCAAGGAAATTCGGACTAAGTTCTGTGATAGGTTATATTGCAGGCGGAATCATCATTGGTCCTTATGTATTAAAACTGACAGGAAAGGATGTTAATGATATTATGCACGCCAGCGAATTTGGAGTCATTATGCTTCTTTTTTTAGTCGGACTCGAGCTGGAACCAAGAAAATTCTGGGAAATGCGGAAGAAAATTGTCGGACTCGGACTTACCCAAATGCTGCTTACGATTTCACTGCTTTCTTTGGTTTTTATAACGGCAGGCTGGTCATCGGGAAAAGCAGTGGCCATTGCCATGTGCTTCGCTCTTTCGTCTACAGCCATTGTTTTACAGACTTTACAGGAAAAAAATAATTTAAAGACACTGGCGGGAGAAGCTTCATTTTCCACGCTGCTGTTTCAGGATATCGCGGTGATTCCTATTCTTGCCATCTTACCTCTTATTGCACATTATAAAACCCAGGATCATAACAATGAAATCCAGGTATTGATCCAGACGCTTCCGGAGTGGATGCAGTTTGCGACCGTAATTTTAGGAGTTGCAATATTGATTTTATTAGGCAGATATGTCTTCGTACCATTTTTAAGATATGTTTCAAAATCCGGAATGACCGAATTGTTAACCGCCTCTTCCCTGTTTCTGGTTATTGGGGTTTCGGAATTAATGGTTGCTATCGGGTTATCACCTGCATTGGGGGCTTTTCTCGCGGGCGTAATGCTTGCTAACAGCGAATTCCGGCACGAATTGGAAGCTCAGATTGATCCTTTTAAAGGCTTACTGCTAGCCGTTTTTTTCGTAAGCGTAGGTTCAACAATGAATTTTAATATTATTCAGCAGGATCCTGTTTTTATTTTCAGTACCGTTTTTGCAGTGTTGATTATCAAGTTCATTGTACTTTTTTCTATCGGAAAATTTTTTAAGCTCGATAATCCTCAAACCTTATTTTATGCATTTGCGCTCTCCCAGGTGGGAGAATTTGCATTTGTCCTCATCAACTATGCTTCCAATCTTTACCTGCTGAGCCCCGAGCTTAATGCACAGATGATGGCCGTTACAGCTATTACGATGTGTATTACCCCGTTTCTTCTCATTATTAACGACAAACTCATTACACCGCGTTTTATCAAAGAAATTCCAGATGCTGATAATAATTTTAACATCCTTGACAGCAATGTCCGCCAAAAGAAAATAATTATTGTAGGATTCGGGCATTTCGGAAGTACTGTGGGAAGGCTTTTGAAAGCTAATAAAATTCCGGCAACAGTTTTGGACAGGGATTCTGACCGTGTGAAATTATTACGAAGCTACGGTTTTAAGGTATATTATGGTGACGCTACTAAAATTCCTACCTTACGCGCCGCCGGAATTGAAGACGCAGAAATCCTGGTTCTCTGCCTGGACGATCCAAATGATAATAAATTTATTGCAGATATCGTTCGCGAGCACTATCCTCATGTGAAAATATTTGTAAGAGCCAAAAACAGGATTGATGCCTACGATTATTTAAATAACGGAATTAATAATATTTACCGCGAAACGCTCGGCACTGCCGTTGATATGGCAGTGGATGTTCTTCATGAAACAGGAATGCGCAAGTATGCCGCAAGACGTCTCGGACAAAGATTTATGGCCATCGATAAACAATCCATCAGAAAGCTGGCCAAAGCTGATGAAGATGACGAGATTCATCTTTTTACCACAAAAGAAATCCTCCAGAGAGAGGAGGAATTATTAGCTTATGACAATCTTAATTTTGAGAATAAGCAATGGGAAGATTCATCAAATGATGAAGACGAAAATGAAAATGATTAATGAATACTTACACTTCCCCCGCTGCTTTCTTCCTTCGTTACAGAAGTGATGTTTCCTTTTTTGTAAACATCTACGCTTCCTCCCGAAGAAGCTTCTGCATAAATGGATGATGAAGCACTGATGTCAATACTTGCTCCGCTCGATGCATCTGCTTTTAAATTTTCGGCAACAAGATTTTTAGCAGAAACACTGCTTCCTGATGATGATGAAATTTCCGCTTTTTTTGCTTTTCCTGAAAGGTCCATGCTTGCTCCTGATGAGGCGTCGATATCAAGATTCACCGCCCATATTTTTCCGGTAAAATTACTTGCGCTTCCTACCGAGATTTCAAAATCATTAGCCTCAAGATCCCCGTTCACGGATGCTGAGCTTGAAACCTCAATATCGGTTTTATCCTGAACAAACTTATCTTTTACCGTGATTCCTGCAGCAGAATTGGCATTGATCTGAGAGAAATCTTTCGCATAAATCTTTGCAGTTACGTTATGACTGTTCATTACCCTGATGCCTTTTTTATAATGAATATGAAGCTTGCCACCGCTGATATCCACCAAAATCTCATCAATAATATTTTCCGGAGCAGAAAGAATTACTTTTTCCACATCGGACTTTATAATTTCAGCTTTTATGGCCTGGGAGACTTCAATTTCGTCAAAGTCACCTGTTACCTGCTTTTCCCTTACAGGCCCATGATCGGTATTTACCACTTTGTCTACCCAGTCGCCCTCGGCGTCCTGCTTCTTTTCTCTTCTGCCGTCACAGGATGCCAATAGTACGAATGCTGAAAAAATAAATAGTTTTGTTGATTTCATATTCAATGATTTTATGATTATCTTATTTAATGACACCTAATTTATAAAAAATATTACATCTGTTTGACATATTAATAAGACCGTAATCATAAAGATATACTTTTAAAATATTTTTTCTCTATCAGTATAAAATTAAAACACCCTAAAAATCAATAATTTATACCACATTTTCTCATCCAATGGTATAAGTATTGAACTCTACACGTTACACATCACAAAAATATAATATTATGATTTCATCAAAAACACACGCCATTTTGGATTACCTTATGGGGTTACTGCTTATTGCCGCGCCGTGGCTTTTAGGATTTGCTGATGACAGTGCAGCAACTGTAATCCCTGTAATTCTCGGGGTTTCAACATTATTGTACAGCTTACTTACCAATTACGAATATGCGATGGCAAGAGTGATTCCGTACAGGGTTCATCTCACGATTGACTTTATCGCAGGGCTTCTGCTCCTGGTATCGCCGTGGCTGTTTGGTTTCAGCGACCACGTTTATCTGCCGCACTTTATTTTGGGAGCCTTTGAAATTGTTGCGGTACTGCTTTCCCGTAAAGCAACATCAACCGTTCATGCACCCAAACAGATTTAGAACTCCTTTAATTTTTTCAATGCAATACGAAAGCGCTTTTCCGAATCCGGAAAAGCGCTGATTCTTTAATCATAAGATACAAATTCTGCACTTTTTAACGGAAGATTTAATATCTTTAGGCATTATTAATAAATCATTTATGAAGAAGATTTCATCAGTATTATTAATTTCTGCGTTAGCATTTAATCAATCCTGTACTACAATGAAAAGCACTGAAACCCAAACGGAAGTTCCAGCACCGGATGCTTCCCTGTCATCGAATCCTTTTATGAAGAAAAGCAAACTTCAGTATGAGGCACCGGAATTTGACAAAATTAAAGATGAACATTTTAAGCCGGCGTTTGATTTCGGATTAAAACAACATGATGCTGAAATTTTAAAAATCGCCAATAATCCGGAAACTCCAACGTTTGAAAATACACTGGTTGCCCTGGAAAAAAGCGGTGAGGTGCTGAAAAGAGCTATGATTGTTTTCTCCAATCTTACCAGTGCCAACACCAATCCTACGTTGCAGGCTCTGGATGAAGAATATGCTCCCATTTTCGCGGCACATTCCGATAAAATGTATCTCAATGAAAATCTTTATAAAAGAATCAAATCTATTTCTGAAAATGGCCTGGACTCTGAAAGCAAAAGATTATTACAATATTACAAGCAAAACTTTGAAATTGCCGGAGCCAATCTTTCCGCAGCGGATAAAGAAAAATTAAAGCAAATCAATCAGGAACTGGCTTCTTTATCTACCCAGTATTCCAACAAATTATTGGAAGCAAGAAAGCAGGGAGGGGTTTTCTTTACAGATGCAAAGGAACTTGACGGACTTTCCACTGATGAAATTGCAGCTGCCGCTACCGATGCTAAAAATGCAGGAAAGGAAGGGCAATATCTTTTGGCGCTACAGAATACCACTCAGCAGCCTCTTCTCCAAAATCTTAAGAACAGAGCCACAAGAGAAAAACTGTTTAAAGCATCCTGGACGAGAGCAGAAAAAGGTGATGGCAATGATACGAGAGAAACTATTGAAAAATTAGCAAAACTAAGACTGAAAAAAGCACAGATTTTAGGTAAAAAAAGCTTCGCAGAATGGAAACTTCAGGATCAGATGGCCAAAACACCCGAAGCTGCCACCAAATTGATGAACCAGATTGCAATACCTGCCGTAGAAACTGCAAAACGTGAAGCAAAAGATATTCAGGATCTGATCAATCAGCAAAACGGCGGATTTCAGCTTGAACCATGGGACTGGAACTTCTATGCCGAGCAGGTGCGAAAAGCAAAATTTGATCTGGATGAAAGTGAAATCAAGCCTTATTTTGAGATTACAACGGTTCTGGAAAAAGGCGTTTTCTTCGCTGCCGAAAAATTTTACGGACTGACTTTTAAAAAGAGAACAGATCTTCCGGTTTATCATCCGGATGTAGTAACCTATGAGGTTTTTGATCATGACGGTAAATCTATTGCGATTTACTATCTTGATTTCTATACAAGAGATTCTAAAAACGGAGGAGCCTGGATGAGCAACTTCGTTGAACAGTCTTATTTATTGGGCACAAAACCTGTTATTGTAAATTGTTATAATTACCAGAAGCCCGCTCCGGGAAAACCTTCATTAATCAGCTTTGATGATGTTTCAACGATTTTCCATGAATTCGGACATTCCATCCACGGAATGTTTGCCAGCCAGAAATATCCTTCTCTTTCAGGAACCAATGTACCGAGAGATTTTGTGGAATTTCCTTCACAGATCAACGAACACTGGGCACTGGATCCGGTAGTTCTGAAAAATTATGCGATTCACTATTCAACAAAACAGCCGATTCCGCAGGCTTTGGTAGATAAAATTAAGAAGGCGGCAACCTTTAACCAGGGTTATATGACTACGGAACTGGTGTCTGCTGCCGAACTGGATATGGATTGGCATACGGTAACCAGCGAAAGCCAGTTAATTCCTGTTTTAGATTTTGAAAAACAATCATTGGCGAAGCACGGATTTACTTTATCAACAGTTCTTCCCAGATACCACACTCCATATTTTGCACACATCTGGGGCGGCGGTTATTCTGCAGGATATTACGCTTACCTTTGGTCTGAGACACTGGATAATGACGCTTGGGAATGGATTAAAAGTAACGGCGGACTTACCCGGGAAAATGGCGACCGTTTCAGAAAGTATATTCTTTCGGTAGGAAATTCTGTGGACCTGAATCAGGCATTCAGAGATTTTACGGGTCATGATCCGGATATTAAACCTTTATTAAGAAGCAGAGGATTTATTAAATAAATATTTGAAAGCATTCATTTTTTGGATGCTTTTTTGTTTATAGACACTAACGACTAACGGCAAAAATATTCATCAATAACTTTTTCTCTTGCTGATTGCTCAAATTAAAAGATTTTTAATTGTGAAAGCTATATAAGTTTGGGCTAAACCTTAGAACTGTTTATCTTTTTGCAGGGCTTAAGCCCGACTCTATTGATATTGACTTTGTGTAATTTGTTAAAATATTCGTGTAATTTTGTGTCCAAATAAATTAAGAAAATGAATTGTCCCTGTTGTTCCGGAAAAACCTACGAAGAATGCTGTAAGCCGTATCATACAAAAGAAAAATTTGCTCCAACGGCAGAAGTATTAATGCGGTCTCGTTTTTCCGCATTTGCGATTCCGAATGGTGAGTATTTAATGGAAACAACGCTTCCCAGCAAAAGAAAATATCATAGTAAAAAAGATTTACTGGAATGGGGAGATCGTAATACCTGGACAAAGCTGGAAATTGTAGATAAGCCTTCTTCAAGTAAGGTAGAATTTAAAGCTTTCTATACTGATGAAAATAACAAACCGCAGATTCATCACGAATTATCAACTTTTAAGATGATTGAGAACCGTTGGTATTATGTAAGCGGTGAATTCATAGATTAGAAAAGTTTGAACCTGACTATGTAAATTTAATGCCTCATATAAATAAAAATGTCCGAAAAAAATCGGACATTTTATATTTTAGTGAGCTTCGTTTCCGTCTACACCGTGAGCATGACCGTGGGCAAGCTCTTCCTGAGTAGCAGGACGTGTATTTAACACTTCTACCTGAAAATCCAAAACTTTTCCGGCCATCGGATGGTTAAGATCCGCTATCACCGCTTCGGGTGTTACTTCTACCACAAACGCCTGGAAATTGTTTCCCTGGTTATCGGATAACGGTAAAATTGCTCCAACCGGCGGAATTCCGGACTCCTGGAACATATCGATCGGCAATTGTGCAATAGCATCCGGCTGTCTTTCACCGTAAGCTTCTTCCGGCTGAATTACAAATGATGCTTTATCTCCAGCCTGTAATCCCAAAATATTCTGCTCAAATTTTGGAATCATCATTCCAACACCGTACAAGAACGTTAGTGGATTTTCTGCTGTGGTCTCTTCTACAAGAGTTTTACTCCCGTCTTCTTCGATGGTGTGAAGGATGTAACTTACAGCTACAACATGATTGTTTTCGATTGTCATATTTTTTCTTTTTTTCGTGAATCTTCACGATTAACGTTACAAATATACTGTTTTTGGATTCATCGGGCGAAGAATAACGGGCAAACAAACATCCACCGCATTCTACTTCTGCCCTCTTGATTCTTTTCTTTTTTTCTCCCGCAGTACAAAGAGATAGAGACTTTCTACTTTAGTCCTTGCCCATGGTGTTTTTCTCAGAAACTTCAGGGATGAGCTGATGCTTGGATTATCCGTAAAACATTTGATGCTGATCTGCTCGCCAAGCCTTTTAAAACCGTCGTAATATTCTACCAGTTCTTCAAGAATGGCATCAAGTCTTTTTCCGTGAAGAGGATCTTTAGATTGCTGTTCCATACTGTAAAAGTAGAAATAAATTGCTATCGGATTGCAATCTTTTTTGAATGAACAATGCAGCCCTGATCTAATCCCGCTTTTACTTATCTTCTTTCTGTGCTTCAGATTTTTGCTTTTTATCTTTAAGGATGTTTTCTGCCATGCCTTTAAAATTTTCGGTGTTCATGATCATCAGGTTATTGTTCGGATTCCAGATGCTGACAAATTTTTTAGAAATCGTGGTGTAACTTTCCCATCCTGTAAATTTCTGATACAGCATCAGCGTACAGATATCGGTTGGCGTGATCGTCTGCCAGTTTTCAATAACGTGGCTGTGCATGCCGCTTATCGTGTGTCCGGTTTTCTCATCATTTATTTTTTGGACAATCATGCTGTTGTGAAGTTTCTCAACATTCCTTACCTCATCATTACGATCGAAGGTAATCAGGTAATCATTGCCGAATACAACAATATTCGCGGCAGAAGTTCCCGTCAAAACATACACTTTCTTAACTTTATTTCTGATCAGCGGAACGATATTGAGGTTGGTATCTTTATAAACTTTGAAAATCGTATCGTTATGTATTCTTTTTAAGGCATTCTGGCGTATTGTAAAATATTCCGTTTCCTGAGGCGTAAAATCTCTCTCGCTAAGATCGAGCTTTGCATCTTTCGGATTATAATTGGCCGGAAATGAAATAGTACCGATCACTTTCTGGCTTTTAGAGAAAAAAATACACTTGGGCACTCCTTCATCCAGATAGGAAAAATAGCCGCCTATATTCTCGCGGTTTTTGTAATTTTCAATAAAGATATCCGTACCGTTCCAACTTGCCATCTCACTATGATACAAGGCAATACCTTCTTCTTTGATTTCTTTGGAGAGTTTTTCAGTATTTTGGGATTTCACCAAAAGGGTGAGCAAAACAGCAAATACTGTCAGTAATTGTTTCATGGTAGTTAGTTTTGACAAAAATAGTAATAATAATGTTGCATACCACAATTCTTACTTTTCATTTATCTTCTTTACATTTACAATATGAAAATTCTGCATACTGCCGACTGGCATTTGGGTAAACGTCTCGACCGCTTTTCAAGGCTGGAAGAGCAGGTTTTGGTAATGGAAGAGCTTATACAGATTGCCGATGAACAAAAAGTCGATTTAATTCTGATTGCCGGAGATTTGTTTGACAACTTCAATCCCGGTGTTGAAGCCGTTCAGTTATTTTATAAAACTTTAAAAAGATTGTCGCTAAACGGGAAACGGCCCGTTATTGCCATTTCGGGGAATCACGATTCTCCCAACCTTATCGATGCACCCGATCCTTTGGCCCGTGAATGCGGAATTATTCTTATCGGTCATCCCAAAGCCACCATCACTCCTTTTGAACTGGAAGATTTTAACATTTCAAAATCAGCCGAAGGATTTATTGAACTTACCCTAAAAAACCATGATTTTCCCGTAAGAATTCTCCATACGCCTTATGCTAACGAAATCAGGCTGAAACAGTATTTCGGTGAAGATAAGGAAGCAGAGCTGAACAACGTTCTTGCAGGGCACTGGCATAAAAATGCAGATGAATTTTGTGATGAAAAAGGAGTAAATCTGCTCATGACCCATTTGTACATGAACAAAAAAGGAGCCCCTCTTCTTGACGAACCTGAAGGCGAAAAACCTCTCAAGATAGGAAATGCAGATCTTATATTTTCAGACATCATTCCTTCACAGATTCAATATACTGCGCTTGGGCATCTGCACCGTTTTCAGAATATCGGAACGGAAGAAAAACCGGTGGTATATTCGTCTTCGCCGCTTTGCTACAGCTTCAGTGAAGCAGGACAGACCAAGTATATCGCTATTGTTGAAGCTGAGCCGGGCAAAACGGTTCAATTTGAAAGAATTCCGGTTAAAAACGGTAAATGCCTTGAAAGAAAAAGCTTTGACTGTATCGAGAAAACAGTGGAGTGGCTCACGGAAAATCAAAATACCTTTGTAGAATTGACCCTGGAAAGTGAAACATTTCTGACGGCCGATGAGAGAAAACGGCTGTACCAATCCCATAACGGAATCGTACATCTCATTCCGAAAGTTAAAAATCAGGAACTGAATGAAAACCAGCTTCGGGATATTAACCTTAATCAGGATATCCAGTCTTTGTTCAGAGATTATTTTAAATCAAAAAACGGCGGACAGGAAGCCAATGAGGAACTTATCCATTTGTTTAACGAAATTCTTAATCCATAGCTTATGATTCCGGTTCAGCTTACTTTAGAAGGTATTTATTCTTATCAGGAACGCCAGAAAATAGATTTCGAAAATCTTACGGAGGCCGGACTTTTCGGTATTTTCGGATCTGTAGGTTCCGGGAAATCGTCGATTCTGGAAGCTATTTCTTTTGCGTTGTACGGAGAAACGGAAAGACTTAATGCTCGTGACAGGCGAACATACAATATGATGAATCTGAAATCTAACAGATCTTATATTGAGTTTGATTTTATCAATTCTGAAAATAAAAAATACCGTGCTACGCGTGAATTTAAAAGAAATTCTAAAAATTTTGAAGATGTAAAAACACCATCGGTCACGTTTTATGAATGGAAAAATGAAAATTGGATTCCACTCGATCACTCCAACGCAGAGCAGATTGTAGGATTAAGCTATGCTAATTTTAAACGGACTATAATTATTCCACAAGGTCAGTTCAAAGAATTCCTGGAACTGGGAGCTGCTGAGCGAACGAATATGATGAAAGAGATTTTCGGGCTTCAGCGTTTTGACCTTCAGAACAATGTTTCGCTTATCAATGCTAAAAACCGTTCGGAACTGGATCAGCTGGAAGGACAGCTGAAAGGATTTGAAGAAGTAAATGAAGAACAGATTTCATTGAAAAAGGAAAATTTAAAGCTGGAACAACAGAAATTTGACGACATCCTGAAAAGCTTCAGGGAAACCGAAAACTTATATTCAAGGCTGAAAAGCTTAAAAGAAGACTTTGAAACACTGCATGAAAAGAAAGCTCATTTCGAGAAACTGACTGAACAAAAAGAGAATCTAGATCTTCTGGAAACAAAAACAGAACGTTACGACAGGATATCCCGGATTTTCACACCCTTATTTTCTGAAAAAAATAAACTAGCAAAAGAAATTGCGGAACAACAGCAGCTCAAAGAATACCAGCTGACCATCGTAAAAACCACAGAACTTAAGTTTGAAAAACTTAAAAGTGAGCTTGCATCCATACAGCCTCAATACGAAGCCCTGCATCAGTCGAAAATACAGGAAAATGATCTGAGCCTGATCCTACAGATGATAAAAGTCTCGGATGAGATTAAAATCCTCAAGGAAAGAACAGAAAACGGTTCCCAGAAGGTAAAAGAAGTGGAAGACAGCCAGAAGCTGATTCAACAGAAGATTGAAGAATTTTCTAAACAAATGGAACAATTAAAACCGGGGAAACTGGATCCCGGATTACTTGTGAGTGTAGGAAACTGGTTTCTGGAACACAAAAAATTACAGGAAAACCTCAACAGCCAGATCAAAAAAGCTGATGCTAAAAAGAATGAGATTATTGCCGTTTCTGAACAGTTTGAGCTTTTAAATATTAATCCTGAAGCCTTTAAATATGATCTTAGAATTCAGGCCGAAGACCTGGAAAACCGAAAAAAACTCCTTTCGGAAAAACGGAATCAGCTGGAGGTGCAGCAGAAACTTTCGCACTTTGCCAGCGAGCTTCACGACGGAGAAGCCTGTCCGCTCTGCGGGGCTCTGGAACACCCGAATATCGTGGAATATAATGATGTAGCATCAGAATTATATGGCATTCAGCAGGATATGGATCAGCTGGATCAGCAGAAAGAATATATTCATAAACAATTGTCTGAAGCGGAAAAAATTCTTGACCGTAAAAAGATCTTTGAAGAACAGCTGAAATACGAAGAAGATCAGGCAAAACAGATTCAGAATCAGATCGAAAATCATCTTAAAAAGTTCAGCTGGAAAGAATTTAACATTAATGATGAAGCAGATTTTGAAGAACAAAGACAACGTTCTTTCACCATCGAAAAGCAGCTGGAAGAACTGAATATGCAGATCAGCCTGGAACAGAAAAATCTTGACAAAGAAAGAAACAACCTCGACAGCTACAACAAGGCATTGGAAAAATTCCGTCTTGATGAAGCTAAAAAAGAAGAGCAGATCAAAACCAATGAAGCCAACCTGAAAATCCTGGAATGGAAAAATTATGCTGAAAAATCTGTTCAGGAAGTAGAAGAAGTTTTCCATAAGCTCTCTCAATCCAACCGCGAAACGGAACAAAATTACCAGCAGTTGATTAAAGAAGAAAAGGAAATTTCACCAAAGCTTGCCGAACAAAAAACCATTGCCAGTCAGCTTGAAAAAAGGATTTCCGAGCTGGAACAGGAAATTGCAGGCAATACGCTCTCAATTGAAACCGCACTTTCCGAACAGCAATCTGATCAGCATCAGGTATTAGAAATTCTGGCTGAAGAAATTGACGTTGACGAAGCAAAAAAGCTCATCCAGGAATTCAGGATACAATTCGAGACCTTAAAAAACAGCATCCTCGAACTGGAACAAAAACTAAAAGATTTTACTTTTGACCACGAAGAATTTTCAACGGTTGAAAGCCGGTTTGCCTCTCTTGAGCTTGAAGTAAAAGCAGCCAATGACAGCGTTGTAAAAACCAATGCGGAAATTGAAAGGCTGGAAAAGGAGTTTAAGAAAAAAGAAGATCTTCTAAAGCTTTTGTCACAGCTTCAAAAAAGAGCGGAAAATCTCAAAATCATGACGAATCTCTTCAAGGGAGCCGGATTTGTACAGTATGTTTCATCCATTTACCTGCGGCAGCTTTGTGATCATGCGAATGTACGTTTTCACAGGATGACAAGAAATCAGCTGAGTCTGCGCCTTAATGACAGCAATGAGTTTGAAATCATCGATTACCTCAACGAAGGACGTAGCAGAAGCGTGAAAACTCTTTCCGGCGGACAGGCCTTCCAGGTTTCACTGAGTCTGGCTTTAGCTTTGGCAGAAAGCGTTCAGAGTAATGCAAAAGCGGAAAAGAATTTTTTCTTTATCGATGAAGGTTTCGGAACACAGGATCTGGAGTCGGTGAATATTGTTTTTGAAACGCTTGTAAATCTTCAGAAAGAAAACAGGATTGTGGGTATCATTTCCCATGTGGAAGAGCTGAAGGAAAAAATCCCAGTATCGCTGAATATCATTAAAGATGAAGAAAAAGGCAGCCAGATTGAAATTGTATAACTTTTATTAATTGTAGTTGAATCATGCAAAATCTACCACTTATATTAAAACCCGGAAAAGTAAAAAACAGTATTTTACTGATAATCAGCATCGGATTTGTTGTTTTAGGAATTTCACTTCTGGAAAAGAATATGCTTATTGCAGTGCTGAATATTGTGTTTTTCAGCCTCTGTTTTATTGTTTTTCTTCTCAATCTTATTCCCGGTTCCTCTTATCTTAAGATCGATGCAAAAGGAATTGAGATGAAAAATCTTTTCAGGACAACCTTTATTCCATGGCAGGCGGTGAATTCTTTCGGAACCAAATGGGTCGCTTTTAATAAGCTTGTGGTTTTTGACCTTAATAAAAATCTTGCCGGAGAAAAGCTGAAGCGTCGACAAGGAGGCTTTCCAGACACATACGGAATGTCCGCAACAGCACTCGCTGAACTTCTGAATGAATACAAGGCAAAATATGACCCTTCCGTTTAAAAAAATTCCGCTGAAGTCATTTCAGCGGAATCTTATTATTTTACCTGTGGTCCTACTTTTTCACCGAATAATTCGATGGATTTTCTCATGATGGCATCTTCCGGAGCACCAACATCCATATGTCCAATGAATCTTGTAATCCCGAAAATCTCTTTCATGTACGCAATTTTGTCGGCAACTTCATTGGTGTTTCCGATGAACAACGCGCCGTCTTTGCTTCTTCCG
Organism: uncultured Chryseobacterium sp.; assembly: GCA_913778275.1. The sequence continues at coordinate 21,562 of CAJYWN010000016.1, read as the reverse complement.
CCTTCATACTGCATTTTGGTGTAGGGAGCCCAGCCTCTTGAGGACCCGATTCTGTCCATCTGTGATTTATAATTGTGGAAATAGCCGTCTATTACTTCCTGATCTTCACTTACAAAAGTATGCGAGTGAATGGCAATCTGCATTTCAGATTCCGGATGTCCTGCTTTCAGGTATTCCTGCTTGTAGAAGTCGATCAGATTTTTAAACTGTATCGGCATTCCGCCAATAATTGCCACCACTAAAGGCATTCCCAATTTTGCGGCATTTAAAACAGATTGCGGCGTCCCGCCTACGGCTCTCCAGATCGGTAGTTTTCCGCCATTTTTGGCTCTTGGATAAACCGTTTGATTCTGCATCGGTGCACGAAGTTTTCCAGACCAGGACACATTTTCTTCCGAATTGATCTTTAAGAGCAGTTCCAGTTTTTCATCGAAGAGTTCTTCGTAATCATTCAAGGAATACCCGTACAGCGGAAAGGATTCAATGAAGCTTCCACGGCCCACGAAAATTTCTGCACGTCCGTCTGAAATCAGATCGATTGTTGCAAAATCTTCATATACTTTTACGGGTTCGGAAGAGCTGAGAACCGTTACCCCGCTTGCAAGCTTTATGTTTTGGGTAACACTTGCCGCTGCAGCAAGCACAATTTCCGGTGAGGAAACTGCATAATCGGGACGGTGATGCTCTCCCATCGCAAAAACATCAATTCCCACTTCGTCCATTAGTTTTACCTGATCAATTATTTCACGGATTTTAATTCCCGCATCTCTATATTTTCCGGTTGACTGATCTACTGCCAGATCGCCAAACATTCCGATACCTAATTCCATATTGTTGATTTTTATAGATACAAAGGTACTTTATCTAAAAAACAGACACATTGATCTTTGATAAGAAACGAATTGCTGGATCTACAGCCTGCTTTTAAGTTTAAGAAACTGCTTTTCGAAAAGATGATAAGATAATATAGCGAAGATGACCGAAGAAATAAATGAGCAGAGAACAATCAAGACCCAATTCCATTCAAACCTGTTCCCTATCTTCACAAAAAGCATGATGAAAATGGGATGAAGTAAATAAAGTCCGTAGGTATACTTTCCTAATTTCGCAAGAATACTTTTATCGGAGATTTCAAAAACATTCTTAGTTCCCAGCGTCGAAAGGATCAGTCCAGAAAATAGGATACTCAGCAAAAATGTGGTTACTTTAGGATCAGATATAAGGTGTGTATTCGCTATAAGAATAATTATTATGAGAACGAATAACGCATAGAAGTATTTATAAATTGCAGGGATATGTTCCAGTTTTTTGATCATTTCTTTTCGGAAAACAAAAATATAAGCCGGAATTCCGCCGAATGCAAAATAGTGAATATTGGTAAAAAGATCAAGCGTAATGATCCCGTATTGCTGATACACCGCCTGCATTACGAATGAAAAGATGATACATCCCAAGAGCAGCTTCGGAATATTCTTTAACGCAATCAGGTAAAAAGCCAGTCCCCAGAAGATATAAAAATGTTCCTCAATACAAAGCGACCAGATGACATTTAACGGCGAAACATTGGGAAATGTACCCGTCCACATCTGTATATAATTCTCCAGGAAGGTAAGGGTGAAAACCCAGTTGGGTTCATATCCTTCATTGGAATAGGAAATTTGAAAAAAATCAAGGAAAAAAGGCGTACAGAAGGCCAATACAACCATTGCGTAATACAAAGGCCAGATTCTTAAGATTCTTCTTATAAAAAACTTCTTCAGGTCAATTTTTCCCGGCGCATTTATTTTCTCAATAATCAGAATATAGGTAATTAAAAACCCGCTCAGCACAAAGAAAAAAGAAACGCCAATCCCGCCTTCTTTAGCAAAATAGTGAAGAACGCTATCTTTTGGAACCGGCGAATGATGTAAGAAAACCAACAAAAAAGACAGAAACCTCAACGAATCAAACGTATGAAAGTGCATTCTGTCTTTTTTTATAAAATTCATTTTGAAGCAGGAATTATTTTTTCAGATATAAATCAAAATAATCTGTTACTTTCTGCATAAGATGCACTCTGTCTTTCCCAATCACATTGTGCGGATGTCCCGGATATACGAAATAATCTACCTGTACCCCGTTGTCAACAGCAGATTTGATAAACTTAACCGAATGCTGCCACACCACCACATCGTCCTGTGCCCCGTGAATCATCAAAAGCTTTCCTTTCAGGTTCTGAACTTTGTCCAGAAGATTGGCTTTTGCATAACCCTGCGGATTTTCCTGCGGCGTATCCATATATCTTTCTCCATACATAATTTCATACATACTCCAGTCGATTACCGGTCCGCCTGCAACACCTACCTTAAAGACTTCAGGATGACGAAGCATAAAACTTGTTGTCATAAATCCTCCGAAGCTCCATCCGTGAATTCCCATTCGCTCAGAATCAACATACGGTAATGATTTCAGGTAATCAACTCCTTTCATCTGATCATTCATCTCGGTAGTTCCCAGATTTCTGAAAACCGCCTGCTCAAATTTCAATCCTCTGTTTGCGGAGCCTCTTCCATCCATTGTAAAGATAATGTATCCGTTCTGCGCCATATATTCATACCAGAGATTGCCGGATGCCGGGAAAGAATTGGTAATTAACTGTAAGTGCGGGCCATTGTATAAATACACGATTACCGGGTATTTTTTAGAGGCATCAAAATTGGTCGGAAGGATGATCTTTCCGTATAAAAGCGTACCGTCGTCGGCTTTTAATTCAACGTTTTTAATTTCAGGACGCTGGTAATTTTTCAGCGGGTTTTCAGCCGTTAAAATCGTATTTGATTTCAGGTTGCTGGTATTGATGATATTCGCTACCCTCGGCGTATTGGCATTACTGTAAATATCATACAAATGGTTTCCGTCGCTGCTTAAAATTCCTGTATGAACACCATCTGCATTATCCAGTCGCTGCATTTTGAAATTGGTCCAGTTGATTCTATACAAGTGTTTCTCCAGCGGAGTTTCTTTGGTGGAAGCAAAATAAATTTCCTTTTTCTTTTCATTAAAACCTAAAATATCGGTAACCAGCCATTCTCCTTTGGTAATCTGGGCAACCAGGCCTTTTTCAAGGCTGTAATGAAACAGATGATTGTATCCCGTTCTCTGGCTCTGCCAGATAAAATCCGTATTGGAATTCGGAAAGAAGGTAAGCGGATGCTGCGGTTCTACGTATTTGTCGCTGGTTTCTTCAAATAATGTTTTCACAAAATTTCCTGTTGCAGCATCATACTGGTTCATGGTAAGATGATTCTGCCCCCTGTTCAGTACCCCAACAAAAATGTATTTTGAATCAGGACTCCAGGTAACTGCTGTTAAATACTGGTCTTTTTCGCCTTCAATTTTTAAAAATGTAGTAGACTGATTTTTAATATTAAATACGCCCAATGTTACCTGATGGGAGGTCTGCCCTGCCATCGGGTATTTGATATTGTGATTCACTGCGGGTGTTACAGACCAGTCGATGATCGGGTAATCTGCAACCATGGTCTGATCCATTCTGTAAAAAGCTACGCTTTCGGAATTCGGTGCCGGGAAAATTCCGGTATCGATTCCGAATTCATTGCGGTGAACATTGGATGCTCCGTTCAGAATATTTTCATCCGTATCATTCGTTACGGCGATTGTTTTACCGTTTTTATTAACAAATAAATTATTCTTTACCGTAAAGGCAAAAGTCTGGTTGTCCCCGAAAACTTTCAGATCGGAAGCATTCTGGTCCATAGTGATCTGGCTTTTTACTTTCCAGTCGCTTCCGGATTTTTCAATCCAGGTCATCTTTCCGTCAGTATTAAAATATCCTTTCGAATTGCTGATGAATTTAATTTGTAGAACTGCTTTTAATTTACTGTCGGCAAGATTTCTATTGAGCTGTGTTAAAGAAACCAGCGTGTCCTGCTTATTGGTTTTCAGATCGGTAATGAGGTAACCGCCTTTCACTGCGTGAATGTAGGATTTTCCGTCTCCAGACCATGAAAACTGGGAAATATTTTTCACTGCAAGATTACTTCTCAACCCATTCACAGCCTCTGCCATCGTAAATCTCTGAGTCTGGGCAAATACAGAATTCCCCACAAACAGCATCAGTAAAGAAAATTTATATAATTTCATTTGGTAAAAATTGAATTCTCCAAAAATAAGAAATAATTACGAGCCGTTAAGAAAATGTTAAAATAAAACACAGTGGCTTAAATTGTGGTATTTATAGCTAAATATTTCTTACCTTCTTGTTATTAAATGATGGAAATAAGTGAAAATTTTTAATTAAAATTTAAATAAAATCATTTCTTATCCTACGTCAATGAAACGAACCTGTATTCTGATCTAAATTTGCATCATTAATAACAATCAAAATTACAAAACAATGGCAACAAAATGGACATTAGACCCGGCACATAGCGAACTTACTTTTAAAGTAAAACACATGATGATTTCTAACATTAAAGGAAATTTCACCGATTTTACCGCAGAAATTGATGCTGAAGACGACAGCTTCGCCAATGCTAAAACTACCGCAACCATTCAGACAGCTTCTATCTCTACACATAATACGGACAGAGATAACCACCTAAGATCTGCAGAGTTCTTTAATGCAGAAGCAAATCCTACGATTACTTTTGAATCTTCAGCCCTGAACAATGAAGTAACAGGAAATCTTACCATCAACGGAATTACAAAACCTGTAACATTAGACGTTGATTTTAACGGAATCAATGTAGATCCTTGGGGAAATACAAAAGCAGGTTTTTCTTTTGAAGGAAAAATCAACAGAAAAGATTTCGGACTAAACTGGAATGCCGCTCTTGAAGCTGGAGGCGTAATGGTAAGTGAAGAAGTAAAAATCGCGGGTGAATTACAGTTTGTAAAACAGGCATAGTAGTATGAGTGTTTCGGGGAGTCCCGAAGGGACGACCTATAACAGAATCGGATGGTAATCCGGTTTAAAATACATGAGCCCCGAAGGGACGAACTATTCGACAACAGGAGCAATCCTGTTCCATAACAAAATTACAATAAACATCAAAGGTTCAGGGATTAAAAGCCTTGAGCCTTTTTAATGAAATATGGGATAAAAAATGAACCTCAACGATCTGCAAAACATAAGCGGTCTTTTCAGCAATACGAAAAAAATGCCGGTATTGTTTCTGGGACATGGCTCTCCGATGAATGCTATTGAAGAAAACCAATTTGTACAGGGATTTCGAAAGGCTGCTTCCGAGATTCCGAAACCCAATGCCATTTTATGTATTTCGGCACACTGGTTCACAGACGGAACTAAAGTAACCGCCATGTTCATGCCGAGAACAATTCATGATTTCGGAGGCTTTCCACAGGCTTTGTTTGATGTACAGTATCCTGCTCCGGGGTCTCCGGAACTCGCCAGAGAGACTGCTGAATTGCTGGAACCGGTCTTTGTAGAAGAAGACCACAGCTGGGGACTGGATCACGGTGCGTGGTCGGTGATTAAACACATGTATCCTGAAGCGGATATTCCGGTAATCCAGATGAGCATTGATTATTCAAAGCCTCCGCAATATCATTTTGATTTAGCCCAAAAACTAAATAAACTTCGCGAAAAAGGAATTCTGATCATCGGCAGCGGAAATATCATTCACAATCTGAGACTGATCGACTGGAGAAATATCAATACCGTTGGAGCAGGATGGGACTGGGCAATTGAGGCACGCGAAAAAACCAACAACTGGCTTTTAGACGGGAATTTTAAGAATATTATTGATTATAGCCAACAGGGAATTTCGTTACAGTACGCTGTTCCGACTCCGGATCATTATCTTCCTTTAATTTATACCCTGGGATTGAAAACCTCATCTGATACACTGTCTTTATTCAATGATGAACTGATCGGCGGTTCGCTTAGTATGACAAGCGTAAGAATTGGGTAAGGGTAATAAAAAAAATCGAGGGACAAAATCCCCCGATCTTAGAATATGCATAAAGTTGTTTAGATTCTCGTGATACCAACAACATGTGGCTGACCGTTAATCGGCTTATAGATCTCCACAATTGCCTGCCAAACAACATCTGCAGGTGGCATTGAAGCGTCGCACTTAAAACGGTAATTGGTGCCATTTACCACTTGTGTAGATACTTCATACGGTGTATAGATTACCCCTATAAATCCTTTCATAGCTTCGTCAAATACTTTTTGATCTTCCGGAGTAAGAGGGTGAAATGCTGTCCAGCCTCCTACTAATGTTTCTTGTTGTTCTGTCATGATTAATATTTTTGCTTCCTACTCTTATGGCTTTTCGGATACGCCCCGTTTGAATGGTTTCTGGCTCCATAGTTTTAGTTTTTTGCATTCCTTCAATACATTTGAAAATCGTAAAATTTTTAAGCGTAAAGACCGAAATGTTTTGTTGTGATCACATGACAAAGCTACTTCAGAAAACAGACCCCTGATAGAGTAGATATACTCAATTTTACATTACGTATAATTACCTAATAATCAACCGGAAAAAATTTAAAAAAAATAAAAGACAGCAATAATTATCGCTGTCTCTATATTTAATGTTATAAAAAGTGAATTACTGGACTGCCTGCAGAACATTGATATTACCATATCCGTAATCAGAATTAGGGGTAGAATAATAGGTCGCGGACTGCCGCATCTTGTTCAGCACCTGATCCCTTGTCCACGAAGGATTTTTGGACCATACCAAAGCCGCAATTCCTGCGGTGGAAGCGGTTGCTACGGAAGATCCGCCCACGTAATCGTTTTGTCCGTTATAATAGCTCAATACCGGGATACTGTTTCCCGAAGCTCTTTCCATCTGATACGTAAAATCGATCTCCGCACCAGAATGGCACACGTCACATTTCTGATTGGATGTATTTTCTTTTACCCCTGTCACCGCCTGCGTTTCAGCCATCCACGCCGGGAAAATCACGCCTACGAAATTGGTGAAGCTGGTAGAAGTTCCGCCTGCACAGAAAATTAATTTCCCTTTTGAGTAGGCATATTTCACCCCGTCTTCAATTTTTCCGACTGAGAATATGTGACCCATTGACATGGATATAATTTTCACGTTGCTATTGTTTCCTAGTTCTGTAAATGCGATTTTCACTCCGTTCTGTTCATGGTAACCATCCAGAACAACATTGGAAGCGGCTCTGTATGTAACCAAATTGGCATTATAGGCTACTCCCACCGGTTGTCCAATATTATTTCTCGGGGCAGCCATTGCAGAAGCCATGCTGGTGCCATGTCCGCACTGATCTGCCGAACCGTCATATCCTGTGCTCCAGGGCCATATAGAATCTACATACACACCGTTTTTAGTGATGGTTCTTCCTGAAGATAATCCGTTGTTAAAACTAGAGCCTAACAGTGACTGTTCAGAAGAAACACCGCTGTCGATTACACCAATGGTAATTCCTGCTCCGGTACTGTAACTCCAGGCATTGATAATATTGTGTTTGGCGAAAGACCACGGCGCTTTGGCATTGGGTGTTACGGTTGTATAATCTGATGTGCTCAAAGTAGTAGACTCGAATCCGCATCCGGATGATGAGCTGCTGGATTTAGCAGTTCCGTTCAGCTTTCTTTCATTTTCAAAATAGCGGTAATCGGCAGGTTCCACATAGCGGATGTTTTTCAATTTGCGTAATGCAATTACTGTTTCCTGCTTTTCAATAGCAACATCCATCTGATTGAGGTACGGATCGGAGGATAATACAATTCTGTCGCTTTTTCCTTCATACTGCTCAATCACTTTTACAATATCCGCTTCAATAGATTTGCTGTCCGGAGTCTGGCTTCTGTCGAAAGATGAACCAAATCCTATGGATGCAATTTTATTTCCCTGAAAAATAGCGCTCCACACAAAATGATCGGACGATTCTTTCCAGGAAAATCTGCCTTTCGTTCTGATAGTTTCATTAATTTTTTCATTAATCTGTTTTGCAGAAAGTGGATCCTTCTGAGTGATTTCCGTACCTGCAGGGGTATTCTGCAGATCATCTCTGTTACATGCCGTAAAAACAAAAAACAGCATGAGTACGTAAAATACATGTTTCTTCATATATAATAATATTTTGATTGGTAAAACCAAGATATCACTTTACATTGAATTACAGAACATTAAACTTAAATTAATACCACAAATTTATTATGCTCGCAATAATATATGGTAAAGTTCTACAGTATTTTCTCGTAACAGACGCTCTTCTCAATACCAATGTACTGGCCATAATTGGGAATTCTTACAAACCCGTTTTTTTCATAAACCGAGAGTGCCTCATTCTGTTCCAGTGAGGTTTCCAGAACCGCTTTTTTATAGTTTAATTCTTTTGCCCATTCTTCAAGTTCTTTTACAATGGCAGTTGCCAGACCTCTTTTCCTGAAATCCGGATGCGTGTACATTCTCTTAATTTCAACCGTATCTTGTTCAAATTTTTTGAAAGCGCCACACGCCGCCGGTGTTTCGCTAACATAGACGACAACACAGTTTTTTATCATATCAATTTTATTAAACTGACTGTAAAATGCCTGATCATCACCATTCCGAACAGCCAGATCAGCATCTAAAAGTTGTACCAAATCCCGGAAATCTTTGCTGGAAGAATCTGTTCTCTGAACTTTCATAACTAAATATTTATTGGATTAAAAACCAAAAGCTCCTTCATCTGGAGCTTTTGGAATATTATTTTTTAGGCATCATTGGAGGTGGCGGACCATCCGATACAGGAGGAGGTGGAGAGGTTAAATATCCCTTCTTCACGAGATCATTATTAATTATTTCAGTAACTTTCATTGCCCAGTTACCTGTTGCTGCCTGAATTTCGTGTATCATATCCTGTGAATGACGAATCATTTTTCTTCCCAGATCAGACTTGTAGAAAACAAGTAACTCATCAACCTCCGGTTCTGTAAATCTGCTCGCATATATTTCAATCACATTGTTTATAAGTGCGTCAATAGTAATTTTCTGTTCGAGGGCAGTCCATTCGGATTCAGGGACATTATTGTACTTCTTCTTATAAGTGGCAATCACTTCTTTTGGTATTCCCCTAGAAATAGGAAAAGCTCCACTCAGAGAAATTAATTCTTTGATTTTCTCCTGCTTTGTTTGAGCATATGAAAATGTAAAACAAAACAACGTGAAAAGAAGAATTATTTTTTTTATCATAATCTTAATTTACCACAAATTTCCTTTCATTAATCAATTCTGCGATAGCAAGCATATCTTCACCAATTAACCGGTCGTCTTCCAATTTCGTAACTTTTGATCGCAGGATTGCAAAGTTTTCTTCAATGATTTTAGAGCATTTTGCAGGTCTCCTGAATTCTAGGCCCTGTGCGGCAAACATCAATTCAACCGCTAAAATATTGACCAGATTCCCAAGAACCTGATTGAATTTTCTTCCCGAAATACTTCCCATGGAAACATGATCCTCCTGTCCGAGACTGGTAGGAATAGAATCCGCAGAAGCGGGGAAACATAATGTTTTATTCTCTGTAACCAATGCTGCTGAAGTATATTGCGGAATCATGAATCCTGAATTAAGCCCTGAACTTTCGGTTAATAATCTTGGTAAACCGTATTTTCCTTCTAACAATAAGTAGCTTCTTCTGTCGGAAATATTTCCCAGCTCAGCCGCCGCTAAAGTGGCATAATCCAATGGCAACGCCATTAGCTGTCCGTGGAAATTTCCTCCTGAAATTGATTCTTCGGCGCTTAAAACAATCGGGTTATCCGTTACGGAATTCAATTCCGTTTCCGCCATCATTTTTAGGTGCTCAAATGCATTTCTGCTCGCCCCATGAACCTGAGGAACACATCGCATGGAATACGGATCCTGAACACGCTCGCAATCTTCATGAGCCTGTAGGTTTTCTGAACCCTTTAAAAACTTCAGCATTCTTGCAGCAACTTTTTTACTTCCTTCAAAAGGTCTGATCTCATGAAGCTCTTTCTTGAAAGGACTTGCGGAACCTCTGTATGCTTCAAGGCTCATGGCTGCTGTCATATCCGCGAGGTCCAGTAAATACTCGAATTTTTCTAATCCTTTTATGGCGTGAGCTAAAATAAACTGGGTTCCGTTAATCAGTCCCAATCCCTCTTTTGGTCCGAGTGACAATGGAAGAAGATCGTTTTTCTCTAAAATTTCTGCTGTAGGGAAAATTTCGTTTCCAACCCATACTTTCCCTAATCCCAAAAGCGGCAATACCAAATGCGCCAGCGGAGCAAGGTCACCGGAAGCTCCAACAGATCCCTGTTCAGGAACGACAGGGATGATATCTTTTTCCAGCATAAGAATCATTCTCTCGATCACGTCTAAAGAAACTCCCGAAAATCCTTTAGACAAAGCATGAACTTTGGCAATCATCATGATTTTTGAAAGTTCCTTATCAATGGGCTTTCCTACCCCTACGGCATGGGAAATAATAAGATTATATTGTAAAAGTGCCGTTTCATCTGCTGAAATTTTCGTATCACAAAGCGGACCGAAGCCTGTATTGATTCCGTAGACACAGCGGTCTGAGTCTACAATTTTCTTAACATTATTCTGCGATTTTAAAATCTGTTCTTTGGCTGCTTTGTTAAGTTTAGCTTTATTGGGAGTTTTACAGATTTCCAAAACATCATGGAAACTCAAAACATCTACACCGTATATCATTCTCTAAATTTTGTCTTAAAATTACACATTTAGCCATAATTAGGAAAGCTTATTTTCTCTGATGAATATTTTCTGAGAATGAGCAGATTAATTTCCTATTTTTGCTGGTGAATAAAAATTAATATCCTTATGAAACTTAAAACATTACTGTTTGCATTGGTTCTTGCCAGTACCGCATCTTTCGCTCAGAAAGTGAAATACTCCAAAGAAGAAATTAAAAAGATGGAACAATACCTTTTCAATGAGGGGTTCAATATGCCATCGCCAAAAAAAACCTCCACTGTTATTTTAAAAGACGGAAGCGTTCACAAAGGCTTCTGCAGTAAAACGGATTCCAAAAAAGGGCAGATTTTCGAAGTCTCCCTGAAAGACAGCATCACGAAAAAGACAGAGACCTTTGATGCCGATCATATTGCAGAAATGTACATCTATCCAAGTAATGCCGAAAAAATTGCAAAGGTGGCCAAATACATGGGGAATATCAGGAATTACAGCACCCGAAAGCTTACCAAGACCACCAACAGCGACAGAATATATTTCGTAAACCAGACGGTTTCTTTGAAAAATAAAAAAGACGATAAAGAATTCCTGATGCAGGTGATCAATCCGGGATTTGATGATATTATTTCTGTTTACCACGACCCGAGAGCGAAAGAAACAGGAGGGGTTTCATTCGGATACGGACCTCAGCTGGGAGGTGGTGTTATCAAATCTTATTATGTAAAAAAAGGCGATAAAGTAATGTGGCTTCATAAAGATGATTTTGAAGACAACTACGACTTTCTTTTCGGGGATAATGCGGAATTCATGAAAAAATATCCTAAAAATTCTGTGGAGTGGGATTATTTCAGCTTCCTTGTTAATGAATATACGTCAATGGGCAACGGATAAAAAATATTATATATTACAAGTGCTGCCCGTAATTCAGGCAGCATTTTTTTAGCCGAATATCGTATTGGTTAAAAATTAACATAAATTCTGAAGCTGTGGTGATTCTACAGCTTTTTTTATGCCTTTAAATTCCTTAAATTTGTTATATGAATCCCTCCTTAGAATTACAGCTGAAAACTTTACCATCTGAACCCGGCGTTTATCGTTATTATGATAAAAACGATCAGCTGCTGTATGTGGGTAAGGCCAAAAATCTGAAGAAAAGAGTTCTCTCCTATTTCAACAAAACCCTTTCCGGATACCGCACAAGAATTATGGTCGGAAAGATCAACCGTCTGGAAACCACGATTGTTAATAGTGAATATGATGCGCTTTTATTAGAAAATAATCTTATTAAAGAACATCAGCCGTTTTACAATGTCATGCTGAAGGATGACAAGACCTATCCGTGGATCTGTATCAAAAATGAAGATTTTCCGAGAATCTTTTTAACGAGAACCAAAATCAAGGACGGATCTGAATATTACGGGCCTTACGCTAAAGTCCGTCCCGCAAAGATTTTACTGGATACCATCAAACATATCTATAAACTGAGAACCTGTAATCTTAATCTGGCTCCCGCCAAGATTGAGGAAGGAAAATACAGGGTCTGTCTGGAATATCATATTAAAAATTGCGAAGGTCCGTGTGAAGGACTGGAAAGCAAAGAAGATTATGATGAAAAGATTGACGCCATCCGTGGGATCATCAAGGGAGATTTCCGCAAGGCAAAAGAATACCTGATGAACCAGATGATGAAATATGCCACGAACCTACAGTTTGAAAGTGCACAGATTGTAAAGGAAAGACTGGATGCTCTTGAAGATTATCAGGCTAAAAACACAGTGGTAAATCCAAGTATCGATGATGTGGATGTTTTTGGAATGACCAGTGATGAAACGGCTGCTTATGTTAACTTTTTTAAGATCAGAAACGGAAATATCATCCAGAGTTTTACAACCGAGATCAAAAAGATCCTTGAAGAAACCGATGAAGAAATCATGGAGCAGGCTTTGGTTGAAATCCGCCAGAAATTTGATTCTGATTCTAAGGAAGTGCTGCTGCCTTTCCATCTGGCTATTGAGATCCCGAATGTAAAACTGATCGTTCCTAAAGTAGGTGATAAAAAACGTATTGTAGAACTTTCCGAAAAAAATGCAAAAGAATACCGTCTTGAAAAGCTGAAGCAGGTGCAGATTGTAGATCCTGAAAGACATACCAACCGCATCATGGCAGAAATGCAAAAGTTGTTGAGAATGCCTGTAGAGCCCCGTCATATTGAAGGTTTTGACAACTCCAACATCCAGGGAACAAATCCTGTTTCCGCATGTGTTGTTTTTAAAGACGGGAAGCCCAGCAAAGCGGATTATAGAATATTCCATCCCAAAACCGTAGAAGGCCCGAACGATTTCGCGACGATGGAAGAAGTCATTTACCGACGTTATAAAAGAATGCTTGATGAAGGCGAAGAATTACCACAGCTGATATTGATCGATGGCGGTAAAGGCCAGCTTTCTTCAGCAGTGAAAAGCTTACGTCTATTAGGACTATACGGTAAAATTACCATCATCGGAATCGCAAAAAGACTGGAAGAGCTTTTCTTTCCGGAAGACTCTATCCCATTATATCTCGATAAAAAATCCGAAACGTTAAAAATTTTGCAGAGAGTCCGGGACGAAGCGCACCGGTTTGGCGTAAAACATCACAGAACCAGAAGAAAAAATTCAACGATAAAATCTGAGTTGGAAGAAATTCCCGGTGTGGGCGGAAAAACAATTGAGTTGCTTTTATCCAAATTAAAATCCGTAAAAAGAATTAAAGAATCAAGCCTGGAAACCCTGGAAGAAATTCTGGGGAAAAGTAAGGCTAAAATCGTGTATGAATTTTTTAATAATAACTAAAAAGGTTGGAAAGTTTCCAACCTTTTTCATTATCTTAAATTATTTCTTTACAAATATTTCTTTTAAATACTCACCATTGGGTTTAGGCAATTCAATGACGATATTTCCATTTTCATAATATCCTAAAGTTGCCTCTCCATTCTGCAGTTTCACTCTGAAAACATCAGCCTTTGTTGTTGTTTTAAATGTGGCATATGGTGAAGAACTGTTTGAACTGACCAGAATAAACTGTTGATTATCCAGCTGCACCTTCATGAGATTAGCTTTTCCGTTACTGAAAGTTATCGCATTATTATCTGATGAAACTGAGCTTGCAGTATGTGTTTCTTTTGTTTCAGTAACCGAAGATATTGTGCTCGTAGCTGTATTAGCAGCCGTTGTCTGAACTACCGGATTGGAAGGGGAAACCGACACAAAAGTCTGTTGAAGTGCGTCCTGAAAGCCTTCCTTAAATTCTTTAATATTTGAGGCACCTTTTACCGAAGATATTATTTTGTCGTTACAGTCTTTAAACTGGAGCAATACTTTATTTCTCAAAAGACCGCTGTCATTTACCACATTTGCCAGTAGAACATTGCAAGGATTAGCTTGTGCTTCGGCCGGCCACTGCAATTTGTCAGAGGATATTACGATGTAATTTTTACTTTTCAAAGTTTTAGCGAGCATATCAGACAAACCATAATCGTGCTTGAAACTTTCAAGCCTGGACGGAATTGAAATATATTGATAATCGGAAACCTTCTGCCCGAATACAAACATCGAACAAGCGGTTACCATAACCAGTGAAAGTTTTTTCATTTTAAATAAATTAGTCATTTCTGAATTGTCCCATATCCAGTTTCAGGGAAAAGAAGTTGGAGTAAAAATTAGATCCTCCGATTCCCGAATTGGTAATCGCATAATCTAATGTAAGACCTCTGTACCTGATCCCGATCCCCGCACTAGGCTGGAAAGAAACTTTTCTTCGAAGATCTTCAATATCTGTAATCGACTGAAATCTGTTGACCCCCAATCTCACAAAAATCATTTTCTGATAGCCCAGTTCTGCCCCTGCATATGGTGTAATACTTGCAATATCGCTGGAAATAAGTGCAGCCGTTTTAGCAAAATCTATATTTAAACCGGCTTCAGGCAAAACATAAACACTGCTGTTGATTTCGAACATTTTACTCGCTCCAACATTAAGTTTCGGCATGGTAAGCTCCATTTTATCTTTCGGTGCCGGGTTGAACTCTTCTCCGTTTACCACCGTGGAAAGCTCTTTCTGATTCACGCTCCAGAAGTTTACCGTAGTTGTGGCATCTCTCAGCATCCCTCCCAGCTTCCAGCCATTGTCCATTTTATAGATCGCACCCACATCAAACCCGAACCCGTAGCCATTGGCAAATTTACCGACATTTCGGTACACAATTTTAGCATTAATACCGACGTCAAGTTTGGTATTGCCTCCCGGATTAAACGCATAAGAAAGTATAGCCGCATAATCTGACTGTGAGAATTTCGTGATTTTGTCATAATCAATATTTCCTTCTGTGTCAATAAGCTGAGTTGTATTTAAAATATTATCAACCCCTAATCTCACTACAGAAACTCCAAAAACACCGGTTTCCAGAACTTTGGCGTATGCAAGATAATCGTACTTGGCAATAGACTCAAAATATTCGGCGTGCATGGCTGCTCCCTGCCAGTCTTTTTCAATAGCCATAAGTCCTGCAGGATTCCACATCGGAGAATAAACATCGTCCTGATTGGAAACTACGGCACCTCCCATGGCCAGACCTCTGGCTCCGGCTCCGATATTCAGGAATTCATTGGAATACTTTCTGATAATCTGCGATTGTGATATCGCGAACATCAGGAAAAATACAGGTAAAAGATATTTTTTCATCATATAATTTGATGCTTAATTTAAAGTTTTTTGTTTCTTAGCTTTTATCAATCCGTTGGCAATGATTGCCAGTATCATAACTCCTGAAGCCACATAAAAAACGGGACTCATATGTTCTGATTCTCCAAAGATAAAAAAAGCTAGTATAATTCCGTAAACCGGTTCCAAATTAACTGTTAAAATTAGTGTAAAAGGCGAAATATATTTCATCAGATTCACCGATTCCAACATGGGAAAAGCAGTGAAAACACTTGCTAACAAGCATATTAACGCAATATCACGGTAACTTATTTCATTCATATGAAAAATTTGTCCCGTAAACAGATAAATTAACATTAAAATAGACCATCCGCAGAATATTTCATAAAAAATAATGTTTCCGGAGCTCGTTTTCCCAAACATTTTGCCATTGAACACCGAAAAAACGGTTCCGAAAATGGCACATAATACGCCGTAAAAGATTCCTTCTTTAAATCTGAACTCCGTCTTAAATATCAGCAGAATACAGGCAACAATCACCACTCCCATAATAACTTCGGACATATCAATTTTTCTTTTAAAAATGACGGGCTCCAAAATGGAAGCAAATAAAGTGGAAAGTGAAAGGCAGCTTAAAGCTATGGAAACATTCGAAATTTTAATGGAATAAAAAAAGCAGTACCAGTGCATGGCCATTGCGAAACCAATTGCTGCCAGCTGAAAAAAGATTCTCTTTGAAACTTTTATGCTTTCTTTTCTAAAAATTCTAATGTAAACAAAAAGGCAAAAGGCAGCAAACAACATCCTGTAAAATACCAGAATTTCTGCATTGGCGTGAATCAGTTTTCCCAAAATTGCCGTAAATCCCCATAAAAACACAATCAAATGCAATCTGAAAAGAGCCAATTTATGCATATCCTACTTCTTTTTTATTTTTTTGCAAATTTACAAATCGCTTTTACAATGCTGTACAATATTTACAACTAAATCATCATTCCTATAAAGTTTTTATTTATGATGATTGCATTAAACTTTCTATTTAGGGATCTAAACAAACTGGAAGATGAGGAAGATATTGTATATAGCTTTAACAGAAAAAGCTTTGATGTATTTTGTAAATATAATCATCCATCATGTATTGGATAAATACACAAAAACCCTGAAAATTTGTTCAACTTTCAGGGCCTTCAAATAATAAACTATTAAAAAAATAAACTAGGAACTTAGAGAAAAGTGTAAGATTTCACTCTTACTTTCTCTATTGTAAAGTTAGCAAATTACGAACCAGAAAAAATGTTTTTTTTGTTAAAAATTTCATAAATTTCTGAAAACCAATTTATTAAACAATTGTTTACATCAATTTTTATTCCATTTAAAAAATAGTATCTTTAAAACGAAAAAATTGTGATTTTATGGACATTGAATTCAATAAAAGGGAAGATCAAAACAGATTAAAATTATCAGAAATAAATCGTTTGCTCACTGAAATTAAAAAAGGGGGTGGTGAAAAAAGGCTGCAGAAACTTCGAGAGGAAGGCAAAATGACGGCCAGAGAACGAATTGAATATCTTCTTGATAAACATTCTGATTCCATAGAGATCGGTGCTTTTGCCGGGTATGAAATGTATGAAGAACACGGTGGCTGTCCGAGTGGCGGTGTTGTGGTAGTTATGGGATACGTATCCGGGAGACAATGTATCATTGTTGCCAATGATGCTTCTGTAAAAGCGGGGGCTTGGTTCCCGATTACGGGTAAGAAAAATCTGAGAGCCCAGGAAATTGCGATGGAAAACAGACTCCCTATTATTTACCTGGTTGATTCAGCGGGAGTGTATCTTCCGATGCAGGACGAAATTTTTCCTGATAAGGAGATGTTCGGAAGGATTTTCAGGAATAATGCGAAAATGAGTGCTGCAGGGATTATCCAGATTTCTGCTGTGATGGGGAGCTGTGTCGCGGGTGGTGCTTATCTTCCGATCATGAGTGATGAGGCAATGATTGTGGATGGAACAGGTTCTATTTTCCTCGCCGGAAGTTATCTGGTGAAGGCTGCCATTGGAGAAAGTATTGACAATGAAACATTGGGTGGCGCAACAACGCACTGCTCTATTTCAGGGGTAACCGATTATAAGGCGAAAGACGATAAAGATGCTCTGAACCGGATCAAAAATATCATGAAATCTCTGGGAAATACAGAGAAAGCAGGGTTTGACAGGGTTGAAAGTGCCCAGCCTAAGGAAAAACCTGAAAATATTTTCGGAATTATGCCGGCTTCAAGGGCAGAACAATATGACACTTACGATATCATCAAATGCCTGGTTGACAATTCCGAGTATGATGAATACAAACCAGATTACGGTAAAAGTATCATTTGCGCAACAGCAAGAATCGATGGCTGGTCCGTTGGAATTGTTGCCAACCAGAGAAAACTGGTAAAAAGCGGAAAAGGCGAAATGCAGTTCGGCGGTGTAATTTATTCTGATTCTGCTGATAAAGCCACAAGGTTTATTGCGAACTGTAATCAGAGAAAGATTCCTTTGGTATTTTTACAGGATGTAACGGGCTTTATGGTAGGCTCTAAATCCGAGCACGGTGGAATTATTAAAGACGGTGCTAAAATGGTAAATGCCGTTTCCAATTCTGTTGTTCCTAAATTTACGGTGATTACAGGAAATTCTTATGGTGCAGGAAACTATGCGATGTGCGGAAAGGCATATGATCCAAGGCTTATCGTAGCCTGGCCATGGGCAGATCTTGCGGTAATGGGCGGTGCACAGGCTGCAAAAGTGTTGGCCCAGATCCAGGAATCTACTTTAAAAAAGCAGGGAAAAGAAATTACGGAGCAAGAGCATAATGAAATCTTAGATACTATTTCAAAAAAATACCAAAAGCAAACCGAGGCGACTTATGCCGCTGCAAGGCTTTGGACAGATGCCATCATCAATCCGGTAGATACGAGAAAATGGATTTCTATGGGAATTGAAGCGGCTAATCATTCACCGATTACGGAGAAGTTCAATCTGGGAGTAATCCAGGTATGAAGTTGTTAATTATGAATTGATTATAAAAAAAGATGTGGAGTTTCCACATCTTTTTTATTGGCTGTTTATAAAAATTCCCTCATTTGAACTCCGCACTACAGCCTAGCCCTGATTGAAGCAATTGTCTGAGCTCATTTTAAAGGTTACGGCTGCGGCGGCTTCGCCGCCGCAGCCGTAACCTTTAAAATAGCGAGTGCGGAAAGCAGGAAAAAGCTTCAAATAAAATAATTACTGCTTTTCGATGTAATCAAATTGCTCCTAAAAACAGTCAATCCGCAATGTTCAATTATAAACTGATATACACTTATCAGGAAAAGAACACTCCGCTGCGAAATCTTTCTTTATTCAGTTTTTTGTTCGCTGACAATCCCCACAGAATGAATTCTTTCATGAACAAAAGGTCTTCCTTCTTCGTATCCGGCTGATATTTTTCAATAATCTTATCAAGTGCACTTACGCGGTTAAGCGCTTGGGCGTAGGATTCATCCGAAGATTCATCGGTAATTTCTATGAAGCCGTCATCTTCAAGAAACCAGTCTGTGATCTGCTGAAATGGCCCCGCCACATCTTTCCTTTCCAGCTTTTCAACTTTCGGGAAGTACGAAGTGAATAATGTTTTAATGGCATTGTCGATAAGAATCTGTGCCACAGCTTCTGCTCCTTCCTGTTCGCCTTCATACACAAGCTCTACCTTTCCGGTAATAGCAGGAATGACGCCCATGAAATCACTTAACCGCACAGAGGTATTCTGATCGCCCGTTAAAAGAGACCTTCTTTCTGCCGTACTTAAAAGATTTTCGAATGCCGTGATGCTCATACGCGCACTTACGCCGCTTTTATAATCAACAAACTCACTGTCGCGGGCTTCAAAACCGATTTGCTCCAAAAGATCTTTTGCCAGCTCAGGCACATAGACTCCGTTTTGCTGTCTGCTGTCTAAGCTCGATTCATATTTCGTAATTTCCTTTGCAATATATATATTTTCAGGATAATGGGTAAGGATTTGCGATCCAATTCTGTCTTTCAGCGGGGTAACAATGCTTCCTCTGTTGGTATAATCTTCCGGATTGGCCGTGAAAACGAACTGTATATCCAGCGGCATTCTTACTTTAAATCCACGAATCTGGACATCTCCTTCCTGCAGGATATTAAATAATGAAACCTGAATTCTGGCCTGAAGATCCGGCAATTCATTGATCACAAAAATACTTCTGTTGGCGCGGGGAATCATTCCGAAATGGATAACCCTGTCATCCGCATAGGAAAGTTTGAGGTTAGCGGCTTTGATGGGATCTACGTCACCGATAAGATCGGCAACCGTTACGTCCGGAGTAGCGAGTTTTTCAAAGAATCTTTCATCCCGGTGCAACCATTCGATAGGGGTATTATCACCTTCCTTTTCAATAAGCTCTTTGGCGTATCGTGAAATAGGATTGAACGGATCATCATTGATCTCACTGCCGCTCACATACGGGATCCACTCATCCAGCAAGGTCGTCATCATTCTTGCCAGTCTTGTTTTTGCCTGTCCGCGTAATCCCAATAAATTGATGTTGTGGCGGCTGAGTATAGCGTGTTCCAGTTGGGGAATCACAGTGGTCTCATAGCCGAAAATTCCTTCAAATACGTTTTCTTTGTTTCGGATTTTATTGATCAGATTATCTCTTAATTCTTCTTTTATGCTTTTTATTGTATATCCTGATGCTCGTAACGAGCCTAATGTTTTAATATCTGGCTTTGCAGTCATTGTATTCAATTGATTTGATTATAATTTAATGTTGATAAACATTTTAAATTTAACGTATTCTTTTTTTGCGGTTTGCTTCATAATCTTCAAAAATCATCTGTCCCAAACCATTAAGTCCGGTGTAAAAGGCTTTGCCCTGGTTTGCCTCTGTAAATTCCCGGACAAATTGCTGAAGATAAGAATCCTGGGCGATCATAAAAGTAGTGATCGGAATATGGAGCCGACGTGCCTGAGCAGCCATATTATAGCATTTTTGCACAACATACTCATCCAGACCGTAAGAATTCATATAATAAGTACCGTCCGGTTCCCGCACACAGCTGGGTTTACCGTCGGTAATCATAAAAATCTGTTTATTGGTATTTCGTTTACGCCTCAAAATATCCATAGCAAGTTGCAGTCCTGCAACTGTATTGGTATGATAAGGTCCAACCTGCAGATAAGGCAACTCCTGAATTTTAACCGGCCACGCATCATCTCCGAAAACAATAATATCCAAAGTATCTTTCGGATACCTTGTAGTGATCAGCTCAGCAAGCGCCATCGCAACTTTTTTTGCAGGCGTAATTCGGTCTTCACCATATAAGATCATACTGTGACTGATATCAATCATCAAAACGGTACTCATTTGGGATTGATGTACACTATCTTCAACCATCAAATCATTTTCAGTAAGGTGAAATTCACCAACTCCATTATTGATCTGGGCATTCTTGATACTTTCAGTAATAGAAATTTTCTCTACAGGATCACCAAAATTATAGTTTCTGAATTCACCTGTAGTATCTTCTCCTGTTCCGCTTTTACTCGTTTTATGATTTCCTGTACCACTCTTTTGAAGATTACCGAAGATTTGGTTAAGTGCCTGTTTACGAATATTTTGTTCCATTTTGGCACTTAGCCGTATTCCATCGCCGCTGCCGTTTCCATTAGGATTCACTTCCTGCCGGATGTATCCCTTTTTCTTTAAGTCTTCTATAAAATCATCAATGGTATAATCCGGTGTCGTAAGCTCATATTCTTCGTCCAGCATACGCAGCCAGTCGATCGCTTCATCAAAATCCCCTGAAGTATGGGTAAGAAGATCCGTAAAAATTTCCAGCAGCCTGTCAAATACAGACAGTTCAGGGTGCTGGTAATTACCGAATCTGAAACCTCTTACAATATGCTCTTTCATCTCATAAAGTTACAATATTAATCAGCGACTCATAAAAGATTTAGTCTATTTTAATTTTTGTAATTAAAAATAATAGATGAATTGAAAGTTTTTCAGGAGCTTTCTCTCGCTATCCGCTATTACTCCTCGCGCCTGTGTTTTCCGGTGCGTAAGGTCCTTTCTTTCCGGGGCTGCTGTGGGGTAACCGCTTCTATCGAGGCTAGGGAGAAGTCATAACGGTAA
>CAJYWN010000015.1 GCA_913778275.1 uncultured Chryseobacterium sp. | reverse complement strand
CCCCCCCCCCCCCCCCCCCCCCCGCCAAAAACAAAAAAGAGCTCAGACAGGCCGCTCAATCACGGCTAGGGTTTTCATCTGTTCTTCGCTACCTCACAATTAATAACAGCCACCGGTAGTTTAAAATAATCTTTGTCAAAGACAACTGTCATCTTAATGACATAAAAAAACCGATCGTACTGACCGGTTTTTTTTATTGTTTAACACTTATTTCTTATCCTGTAACGTACTGTAAATATTGTGGATTAACCCGTCTGCAACGGATATCTTCGGTACGAAAATCCGGTTGATCTCCGACCACGACATTACATTGTTGAAAATCTTTACGGCATGAACCAAAACATCCGCGCGGTCTTCGCGAAGATTATACTTCGTCATTCTTTCATCCACGGTGAGATCATTAAACTCTTTGTAGACTTTTTTCAGGTATGTCAGGGACATTGGCTTACCGTCTTTTGTTTTGCTCATCGAAAAAACTTTATTGATATTCCCTCCGGAACCAATGGCAACAATCGGCTTTTTGCTGTTGATGTTTTTTCTGATCTCCTGCTGCATATCCTTCCAG
This sequence comes from uncultured Chryseobacterium sp., assembly GCA_913778275.1. The sequence continues at coordinate 57,838 of CAJYWN010000015.1, read as the reverse complement.
TTGTCGGGAGTCACCAGATTATTAAGCAGTCGGAGCGTTCCGATGTTAAAAGATTTCTCATACAGCATTTTTCCGTTTTCATAGAAGGTAAGCTCCGTAGAACCGCCGCCAACATCAATATAAAGGTAAGCAAAATCTTTATCAAGGCCTTCAGCAATATGGTTTTCAAAGACCAGCGTTGCTTCTTCGTCCCCCGAAATAATTTCAATATCAATTCCTGAAGTCTTTTTTACTTCATTAATGATGTCCCGGCCATTGGCTGCATCACGCATGGCACTTGTAGCACAGGCTCTGTAATGTTCCACCTTATAGATCTTCATCAGATCACTGAAAATCTTCATAGAATCGATCACCATTTTCTCGCGCTCTTCGCCGATTTTGCCAAAAGTAAACACATCCATTCCCAGCCTCAGAGGAATTCTTAAAAGATTAAGTTTGATGAATTCCGGCTGTTTATTGTTGATCTTTACTTCATTAATCAGCAGTCTGGCTGCATTACTTCCTATGTCTATGGCTGCAATCTTCATTGTTTGTTCGTTTTGGCGTGTAAATATCGATAGGTATCAATCTGAGAACGGCATTCCTCCTTATTGTCATGAATATACTCGTTGCTCAATTTTTTGTCTAAAATACGAGCTTTTACATTATCTTTCAACTGGATGTCGAGAATATCCTTCAATTCTTTCTTCAGGTTCTTATCGGTGATCCTGGCAGCGGCTTCAATTCTGTAATCCAGGTTTCTGGTCATCCAGTCGGCCGACGAAATATAGATGTCTTCCGCACCTTTGTTGTAAAAATACATCACTCTGGCATGCTCAAGATATTCATCTACAATACTTATTGCCTTTATTTTTTCCTTAAATTCTTTCTGATTTACGGCACAATAAATTCCTCTTACAATCATTCTGATATGCACCCCGGCTTTGGCTGCTTCATACATTTTTTCAATCAAAGACCGGTCGCTCACGGAATTGGCTTTAATAATCATCTCTGCATGTCTTCCTGCTTTGGCTTCTTCAATTTCCCTGTCTATATGGTGAACAATCTTTTCCCGCATAAACTGTGGGCATACCAAAAGATTTTTACAGGTTTTAAGCACAGGAAGAAAATCATCTTTCGGCTTTTTAAGTACATTAAAAACCTTGTTGATGTCTGCCATGATTCCGCGGTCTGCCGTCATCAGCAAATGATCTCCGTAGATTCTTGCCGTTTTTTCGTTGAAGTTCCCGGTACTTACAAATCCGTACTGAATGGTTTTGTTGTGGGACCTTTTCTTAATCACACACAGCTTGGCGTGAACTTTTTTATTAGGGAGGCCAATCAGTACTGTAATTCCTTCCGGTTCCAGCATTTCTTTCCATTCCAGGTTGGATTCTTCATCAAATCTCGCCTGCAGCTCAAGCATAACCGTAACTTCTTTGCCGTTTCGCGCAGCATAAATCAGTGCATTAATGATTTTTGAACTGCTTGCCAGACGATACGCCGTAATCTGGATAGATTTTACATCCGGGTCCATCGCAGCCTCACGAAGCAGGTCGATAACCGGATTGTATTTGTGGTAAGGGAAAGTTAACAGAACATCATGTTTTAAAATAACATCCGTTACCCTTTCTGTATTTTCAAAAGCAGGGTGGGTAAAAGAAGTTCTTTCAACAGGTTTTTCGTATTTTTCGAAAACATCCGGAAAATCCATGAAATGTTTAAAATTATGGATCTTTCCTCCAGGGATGATGCTGTCTTTTTTGGTTAAATTTAATTTCCGGATCAGCATTTCAAGAAGCGCTTTATCCATATCTTTATCAAAAACAAAACGCGTCGGTTTTCCTTTTCTCCTGTTTTTTAATCCCTTTTCAATCTTTTCTGCAAAGTTGGTTCGGATGTCGTTGTCAAGATCAAGCTCCGCATCCTTAGTCACTTTAAACGCATTAGCCGAAAATTCATCATACCCAAAATAAGAAAAAATATGCGGCAGGTTGAAGGTAATTACGTCTTCCAGAAGCATGACGTCTTTCTCCTTCGGATCGTCGGTTGGGAGCAGAACGAATCTTCCCACAAAACGCGACGGAATTTCTATAATGGCATAATTGCTGGAATACTGCCAGTCTTTTTTTCGCATAGCAACACCCAGATAAAGACTTTTATCCCGCATATAAGGCATTGGTGTGTTTTCATGAAGCAGAATCGGGATCACATTAGATTCTACCACTTCATCAAAATAACCTCTCACAAACTCTTTCTGTTTAGCTGTTAAGTTTTTTGAAGTTTTGATAAATACATGATGATCTGCCATTTCCCCCTGGATTTTTTTCCAGGTTTTATCAAAATTCTGCTGCTGCCGCATCACAATGTCATTGATTTTCTGGAGAATTTTTGAGGGAGGCTGATAAAAAGATTCGGCAATTACCTTTTCTTTAAAATCCATGGCTCGTTTTAATCCGGCAACACGAACTCTGAAAAATTCATCTAAATTATTTGAAAAAATTCCTAAAAAACGGATTCTCAAATGCAAAGGAACTTTCTCGTCCATTGCTTCCTGAAGTACCCTTTCGTTAAAGGCAAGCCAGGTAATATCTCTCGGATTAAAATGTAATGACATTCGCTAGTTTATATTTTATCAAAAATAATAATTCACCTTTTTTACTCAAGGTTTTTCAACATTAAGCTTTAATTAAATTTAACAAAAAGCTCATGAAATTATTTTACAGTGATTAAAGTTATAAAAATTCACTGTAATAGGAACAGCTGTCTGAAATTTCATGGTGATAATACTGAAAGTGACATATTGGACAGTACCACCCAAGCGGTTTTCAACAATAAACCATCATTATAATATGATTCATATACTCTGGTAGACCTTTCGTATTGCTTATTCCAATGTTGTATGTCAATTTGTCACAAAAAAATCTATGGTATAAATATTGAGAAATACAGAATGTAAATTGAAATTAAAAAAAGAAAAAATAAAAATATTATGAGTAAAATAATCGGAATCGACTTAGGAACAACCAACTCTTGTGTTGCTGTAATGGAGGGAAAAGACCCTGTTGTTATTCCTAATGCAGAAGGAAAAAGAACAACGCCTTCTATCGTGGCTTTCACAGAGGATGGCGAAAGAAAAGTAGGGGATCCTGCCAAAAGACAGGCAGTAACCAACCCTAAGAAAACGGTATATTCAATCAAAAGATTTATCGGAACACACTTCAAAGAAGATGCTGCTGAAATCTCAAGAGTACCTTATGAAGTGGTTTCCGGACCAAACGATACGGTAAAAGTAAAAATCGACGACAGAGAATATACTCCACAGGAAATTTCTGCGATGATCCTTCAAAAAATGAAGAAAACGGCAGAAGATTATCTTGGACAGGAAGTGACAAGAGCGGTAATTACTGTTCCCGCCTACTTTAATGATGCACAAAGACAGGCTACGAAAGAAGCGGGTGAAATCGCAGGTCTTAAAGTAGAAAGAATTATCAACGAGCCAACAGCTGCAGCATTAGCTTACGGTCTTGATAAAAACCATAAAGATCAGAAAATCGCAGTATATGACCTTGGTGGTGGTACTTTCGATATCTCTATCCTTGATTTGGGAGACGGTGTATTTGAAGTATTGTCTACCAACGGAGATACGCACTTAGGAGGTGATGACTTCGATGATGTAATCATCAACTGGATGGCAGAAGAATTCAAAGCTGAAGAAGGGGTAGATTTAAAATCTGATGCAATCGCATTACAAAGATTAAAAGAAGCTGCTGAAAAAGCTAAAATTGAGTTGTCTTCTTCTCCACAGACTGAAATCAACCTTCCATATATCACTGCTACGGCTACAGGTCCTAAGCACTTAGTGAAGACTTTAACAAAAGCTAAATTCGAGCAGTTATCTGCTGATCTGGTAAGAAGATCGATGGAGCCGGTAGCGAAAGCATTGAAAGATGCAGGGTTATCAACTTCAGATATCGACGAAGTAATCCTGGTAGGAGGTTCTACAAGAATCCCGATCATTCAGGAAGAAGTGGAAAAATTCTTCGGTAAAAAGCCTTCAAAAGGAGTAAACCCGGATGAGGTAGTAGCCATTGGTGCAGCAATCCAGGGAGGTGTATTGACGGGTGATGTAAAAGACGTTCTTTTATTAGATGTTACGCCGCTTTCTCTAGGTATCGAAACAATGGGTTCTGTTTTCACTAAATTAATTGAAGCGAATACAACGATTCCTACTAAAAAATCTGAAGTCTTCTCTACAGCTTCTGACAACCAGCCGGCTGTAAGCATCAGAGTAGGACAGGGTGAGAGACCAATGTTCAATGATAACAAAGAAATCGGCAGATTTGATCTTACGGATATTCCGCCGGCGCCAAGAGGAGTTCCTCAAATCGAAGTAACGTTCGATATTGACGCAAACGGTATTCTAAGCGTTTCTGCTAAAGATAAAGGTACCGGTAAAGAACAGTCTATCAAAATCCAGGCTTCTTCAGGTCTTTCTGACGAGGAAATCGAAAGAATGAAAAAAGAAGCTCAGGAAAACTCTGCAGCGGATGCTAAGAGAAAAGAAGAAGTTGAGATCTTTAACAAAGCTGACGGATTGATCTTCCAGACAGAAAAGCAATTGAAAGAGTTTGGTGATAAACTATCTGCAGATAAAAAAGCTGCGATTGAAGCCGCTCACGGAGAACTGAAAACTGCTTTTGAAGCTAAAAATGCGGATGATGTAAAAGCGAAAACAGAAGCTCTTGACGCAGCATGGATGGCAGCTTCAGAAGAACTATATGCAGCAGGTCAACAGCCTGGAGCTGATGCAGGTGCTCAAAATCCTGGAGGTAACAATGCAGGAGCTGATGATGTACAGGATGCAGACTTCGAAGAAGTAAAATAAGACTCAGCAAGTCAGAAATATAATAAATCCCCGAGCGTAAGCGAGGGGATTTTTTATTGACTGTATTCATTGGTTATTTTTAATGATTTCTGAACAAGAAATGGATACTTAAATATAAGACTAAAATAATATGGTTGCAGGTAAAACAATTGTTAACTTTAATTATCTATTTATTTAATAATGTACAATATACCTGAAAACTTAAAAGGCCTTACAGAATCCGAAGTTGAAGTTTCCAGAAAAAAATACGGATACAATACATTAGGAGAAGTAAAGGCAGAGACATGGATACAGATGCTTATCGGTATTCTGAAAGAACCCATGCTTATTTTGCTGATCTGTGTTTCATTTATTTATATTCTTACAGGAGATTACGGCGATGCATTGTTTATGATGGCGGCAGTAATTGCGGTCACGGCAATTTCTTTATATCAGGACAACCGCAGTAAGAAAGCACTGAAAGAGTTGGAAAAATTGAATGAACCCTTAAGCAAGGTAATCAGGAATTCAGAAATCATAGAAATTCCCACTTTTGAAATTGTAGTGGGGGATCTTTGTATCACCGAAGAAGGAAACCTCATTAATGCTGACGGAATAATTATACATAGTAATGATTTCTCAGTTAATGAATCATCACTTACGGGAGAAAGCTTTTCCGTTTTCAAAGACAGCCATTCCGAAGATAATCATGTTTATAGCGGAACAGTAACCGTTTCCGGTCTTGCAGTATTTAAAGCAGAACAGATAGGCAAAGAAACCAAAGTAGGAAAAATAGGACAATCTATACTCACGATAAAAGAAGAATCTTCACCATTGCAGATTCAAATTCAAAAATTTGTGAAGGGGATGGCTGTCATTGGAGTGATTGTCTTTCTGGCCGTATGCATTTTCAGTTTCATCAAAACAGGAAAGCTTCTGGACAGTTTACTGAATGGGCTTACCCTGGCTATGTCTGTGCTTCCCGAAGAAATACCTGTGGCCTTCACCACTTTCATGGCATTGGGAGCATGGAAGCTGATGCGTAGCGGTGTTATCGTAAAAAGAAGCAGTATTGTAGAAACATTGGGAAGTGTAACAGTAATTTGTACGGATAAAACAGGGACAATCACCGAAAACGCCATGCAGCTTAAATATTTATATGATTATCACTCAGACAGAAACTACGAGGAACGGGAATTTCAATCTGAAACACTAAATGAAATCATACAGTATGCCATGTGGAGTAGTGAGCCCGTACCATTTGATCCAATGGAAATCACTTTACACAAAACATACGAGCAGACTCAACACAGAGACAACAGGAAAAATTTTAAACTATTTCATGAATATCCTTTGGAAGGCAAACCTCCGATGATGACACATGTTTTTGAAAATGAACAAAAAAATAGAATTATTGCTGCTAAGGGAGCTCCTGAAGCAATAATAAATGTTTCCGTACTTTCAGAAGACGAAAAAGATAAACTGCGGAAAGTAGTAAAGAACTTCGCAGAACAGGGATACCGGATTCTTGGTGTGGGAAAATCCGATTTTGAAGGGGATAACTTCCCTGAGAAACAGCAGGATATTAAATTTAAATTTTTGGGATTTACCGTATTTTATGATCCTCCTAAAAAGGAAATACAAAATGTACTGCAAAACATCTATGATGCGGGGATCAAAGTAAAAGTAATTACAGGAGATAATTCCGATACAACGGAGGCTATTGCATTGCAGGCAGGAATTAAAAACAATGCCCCTACTATCAATGGAAGTGATATTGCTTCAATTTCAGAAGAAGATTTAATAAAGATTTCAGAAGGTACTACATTATTCACCAGAATGTTTCCCGAAGCAAAACTCAGAGTAATTACTGCCCTGAAAAAACAAGGTGATGTTGTTGCCATGCTGGGAGACGGAGTAAATGACGGCCCTGCCTTAAAAGCGGCACATATTGGTGTTGCCATGGGTAATAAAGGAACCGAAATTGCCAAATCCGCGGCCGCGCTTGTCATTACAAATGATGACTTGGAAAAGCTTGTTATTGGTATTGCCGCAGGCCGCAGGATTTATGCCAACATAAAAAAAGCGGTGCAGTATATCATTTCCATTCATATTCCTATCATCCTTACTGTTTCCCTTCCTCTTTTTCTGGGCTGGGTATTTCCTGAGATTTTCACGCCCGTTCATGTTATCTTTCTTGAATTGGTAATGGGACCTACCTGTTCTATTGTTTATGAAAACGAGCCTTTGGAAAAAAACGCGATGAAGAAGCCTCCAAGACTACTCACCGATACTTTTCTGCACTGGAAAGAGCTTGTGGTAAGCGTCATACAGGGGTTGGTAATTACAGCAGGAATCTTATGGATCTACCAGTATTCCGTATATCATGGAAATGATGAAACAAAAACAAGGGCATTCGTTTTCACTACCCTGATCTTTGCAAACGTTTTGCTTAGCCTGGTAAACCGTTCTTTTTATTACAGCATATTGGAAAGCTTTAAAAACCGTAATTTTTTGCTTGCAGGAATTTCTTTTCTGGTTTTGGTGCTGCTGATGGTAATTCTCTACGTAAATCCTGTTTCAATATTTTTCAGTGTATCCGCTCTTACGGCAAAAGAACTTGGGCTGGCTTTCCTTACTGCAGCTGTTTCCGTTCTATGGTTGGAAATATATAAGCTTTTTAAAAGAATCAGATAAATAAACAGGTTTGATTAACATAAAGCCATTGTTAAATATTGCTGAAAGTGATAATGATCAGGTGTAAATATTTGGTTTACTGTAATTTATTTAGGAAATTTAATATAAATTCCTGCAGTAAATAATAAGTCAGATTTCTTTTATCGCCATTATTATTACAGGATTATTACAGGATTTCCGGAATGAGAATGAAGAGATGTTCACAGGAATTAACTTTATAAATAACGATATCATGAGAACAATTGTAGTACCTACTGATTATTCGCAGTCTGCAACAAATGCAGCTTTTTATGCCCTTCATCTTGCAGCAGCCCTGAAATCTAATCTGCATCTGTGTCACGCTTTCGGAATACCGGTTGAAAGTCCGTTGCTGGGACAAACCGCTTGGGCGTTATATGAATATCCCGCGCTGCAGGAAGAAAACAGCAAGGAATTGAGGAAACTGGGAAAAGTGCTCGAAGAAAAATCCAAAGCTTTATGGGGTGTTGAAGCATTCCCTTTTCATCCGGCTTTTTATTACGTATGTGAAGGCCGTGATGTAGATCAGGTAATCAACGATGTGGCAGAAGAAAATAAAGCACTGCTTATTGTCATGGGAATAAACGGAGCCGGATTGCTGACCCGCTTTTTATTCGGCAGCAACAGTATAAAAATGATTAAGAATACAAAGTACCCTTTGCTTTTAATTCCTCAAAAATATAAATATAAGGGACTCACAAAAATAGCCTTTGCCACAGATCTTAATAAAAGGAATAAAAAAATTGTTCAGTCTTTACTGAACTTTGCAAAATATTTTGATGCCGAACTTTTAATTACCTATGTTCTTCAGAGCAATAATGAAGTAATACAGGACCGGAAATATGAACATGCAAAAGAAGAATTTTTAAAAGATCTTGAAGGCAGATTCTGCTATAACTGCATCTATAGTGAAAATATCGATTACGGGTTGGATATATTGAAGAATAAAGACATCGATATGCTCATTATGGGGCATCATTATCGTGGATTTTTTGAAAATTTCACCCAAAACAGTCATGCCATAAGGCAGGCCGGCGAATTGGAAATTCCATTAATGATTATTCCTGAGAACGGACATATTTACTTTTAATATAGATAAGTTATTGTTGGTGTATTTTAATTTTTTTGATCTTCTAAAACAATTAAACAATTAAACAACTTCGGGCGGAACCAAAGGTTCCGCCCGAAGTCAGTTTTAAAACTATTTATTTTCCAAAAAATATTTTATCCAGTTTTCGCTGATTGTCATAGATCTCCTGGAAACTTTCCGGCATATATTGATAAAGAAGTTTCCAGTGCTGTATTTTAGCGTGTTTCTTGAAACTTTCAAAAGACCTTACGAAAAGGTTTTCAATAATGTCTCTTACATAAGAATTTGCATTTCGGTAAATCAGGTGCATCAGCTTAATATGATGGGAAATGATATTAATCTTTGCCTCCAGAAGAAGGCCTTTCAAATAATTAATGGTGGACTGAATAATTCCCGCAAAGTTATCCTGTACGGAAAGCTGCGAGATTTCCTTGCGTAAAGGCGGATAAAAAAACTTTAAATACTCAACAGCTATTTTTTGATCAATAGTTTGCATCTGTGCATTCATCATAATTATATTTAAGTGCTTTTATTTACGCGAAAACCGTACCAAAGTTTACAGGCATGCCGCAAAAATAAAGGCTCCTACGATCACCGCGATATGAGTGGCCAAAATCTCGATATTATGCCTTTTAATAGTGGTTTTGCAGGTTTTCCAGTCGGATATTCTTCTCGTTTTTGATTTCATAAATGATTGATTGTTAACAGATTGTTTTCTTGTTATTTTTATTTGTTTTGTAATAAAACAGGCTAAAAATGTAATAAGATCAGATGTTATGACTATAAATCTGTCGCACATACACTTTTTGTAGCTCAGACGAAAGATGACTGAAAATTTGGTCACGGTATTCCTGAGTGCAGAAAGCAGTGCAGCTGTCTAATGAATACACAAAAGAATTTTCAATCGCATTCCTGATCATTTTATCTCCTTCACTGTACAGTTCGTTCATTTTGCCGAGACATTTGAATAAACAGCTGGTGTTATTCTGTCGGATCATAGTTTTTACCTTATCGGTTAAAAAGCTGATAATGTGATAAGAATTCTGTATTTCCGTTTCTTGAAGGTCGCTGCAGATTTCCGGAATCGCAACGGTTATTTCCTGGGTGGCTTGTAAATAGTTCATATAATTTAATGATTTGGTTCTGTTATCCTGATCAACATACTTGCCATAGCAACTACCAGAAACATAAAAAGCAGCAGATGGTAAGGTTTCAGCCATTTTGGGGTCTTGGGCCCTCTGCTTCTTAATCTTCTTAGGGTGTCGATACGGTTTAAAGTCTTTAAGTCCATTTGTTTGGGTATTAAATTGTTCTCAATCATGATGCCAAATTCCGGACCTGTGTGGGATGTTGCTTTTTATACCATTGATAATCAGTAAATTATTAGTGATGTTGTGATTGGATTTAAATAAAAATCATCTCAGACTGATAAGTCTTTTATCAAAATGAAATGCTGTTGTCTGATATAATTAATATCTTTGCAGTCCAAAAATATTCAGGAGATGTTTTCAAAAATCGTAGTACACAGAGTAGGAAATAAAATCAACGGAGAATCTTTAATGCTGTCTCAGGAAGAGCTGCAGCTGGATGAAGGAATGGCAGAGCTGCTGGAAAATTACTTTCTGGGATCCTTTAAATCGGAAGAAACCTTTCATTTTTACAGCGATTCTTATCTGGTGAACAATCCGGTGTACAGCTCCGTATCGGAAATTTTTGATGACAAGGCTAAATTTCTCTGGGAAGCGGAAAACATTGCCAAACACCTTTTTGAAGCAGCCGAAAATCCACGGGTGCAGGGAGGAGAATTATTCATTGTTTACTTTGAAGACGAAAGAGAAGGTGCCGAAAAAGTCGACAAAATTGGAATTTTCAAAATGGAAAAAAGAGAATCTTTCCTGAAGATTTCTCCGCAGGAAGAAAGCTTCGCCATAGAAAAAGACCAGGGAATCGGTCTTTCCAAAATAGATAAGGCTGCCCTGATTTATAATAACGATAAAGAAACCGGGTATATACTTTCCGTAGTGGATAACAATAAAAACGGGGATATGTATTATTGGTTTGAAGATTTTCTCAAGGTAAAACAGCGTGACGACGAATATTTCCATACCCAGGAAGCATTAATGGTGTATAAAGATTACATCACCAAGCAGCTGCCTCAGGAGTTTGAAGTTTCCAGAGCTGATCAGGCAGATTTTCTGAATAAATCCATCAATTTCTTCAAAGAAAAAGAAGAATTCAACCTGGATGATTTTAATAAAGAAGTGCTTCAGGACGAGCATGTTATTGAAAGTTTTGTGAATTTTAAAACCGATTACGAGCAGGATATGCAGATCAATATTGCAGAAGAATTTCCGATCAATGAAACGGCTGTGAAGAAAACCCAGAGACATTTTAAAAGCATTATTAAATTAGACAAGAATTTCCATATCTATATCCATGGCGACCGCCAGAAAATTGCCCAGGGAGAAGATGAAAAAGGCAAATATTATATGCTGTATTTCGAAAAAGAAGTTTAATTTTATAAAATCAAACAACTAATAAACCGGATATTATGCAGACAAAAATCGTAGACCTCTCGAAACCGATTCAGTATAATGCAGGAGATCCCTGGTTTATGAAAGTAAAAATAAAGCACAAATCACATAAAAAATCCCATTGGCTCATCCGTCTGGCGTTGGGGCTTCCTGCCAGGCTGTTTCCGAAAAACTGGACAGGATGGGCAGATGATAAAATTACCGGAATGGGACTTCATTCCACTACGCATATCGACGCACCATGGCATTTTGGGCCGGTGGTAGAAGACAAGCCTGCAAAAACCATAGATCAGATTCCCTTGGAATGGTGTTATGGCGAAGGTATTGTGATCGACTGTACCCACAAAGAAGATTTTGTAGCCATTACCGTTGATGATCTCAAAAAAGATCTGGACAAAAACGGCATTTCCATTCAGCCTGGAAATATTGTCCTGATACGAACCGATCGCGATAAACTCATGGGAACACCGGATTTTCCCAATAAAGGAACCGGTATGAGCCGCGAAGCCACAGAATGGCTTATTGATCAAGGTGTAAAGGTAATGGGAATAGACCAGTGGGGATGGGATCTCCCGCTGAAATTCATGGCCAAACGGGCCAAAGAGTTGAACGATCCGGAATATTTCTGGGAAGCTCACCGCGTGGGAATTGAAAAAGAATACCTTCACATTGAGCAGCTTACCAACCTTGCTGCATTGCCACCGTCCGGATTTGATATCTGTGTACTTCCGCTGAAAATCGTAGGAGGATCCGCTGCTCCGGCACGGGTAGTTGCTATTTTTAAATAAGTCTAAATAAAAAATCCTATCCTATTGTAAATAAAATGGTTATTTGAAAATGACCATATTATATTCTATTGGAAATCTTAAAATATCCATTTTTAATGTTAAAAAATCAATAATTTATTTTCATGTGGTACTTCTTTCAACTAAAAAAATACCACAACTTTAAAATTTTCTTTATATTTGATTGATCAAAGTATAATATGAATTTTGTAGAGTGTCATGAAGAGCCTATCCATATTCCGGGCTACATACAAAGTTTTGGCTATCTGATTGGCATTGACGCAGAATCTCATTCCATCACTTTTTTCAGCAAGAATATTGAGGATATTTTTAAAATCGAAAACTTAGAACAGCTTTTCGGTAAAAAGCTTACGGATTTTCCGGAAGTATTCGGCAGTATTATCAACTCCGATATTTTTAAATCCCTACCTGGTTTTACCAAAAGGGATAATGAAACTTTCTTTGATAAAATCTTTATCGAAGGCGAACAATATCACTTGTCAGCTTTCAGAAACAAGGGCAATATTTTTCTTGAATTTGAAAAAGTTCTTGTGAATCCCAACAAACAGATTACCAATAAATATGATAATTTTTATATTGTAGAAAACGAACAGGAAATCTGGGATCAGCTTCTGAATATATTATCAAAAATAGTGAATTATGACCGTATGATGGTCTATAAATTCATGATGGACGGTTCAGGAAAAGTAATCGCCGAAAAAACCAACGACAATCTGGAAAGCTATCTCGGGCTCCATTATCCGGAGTCGGATATTCCGATCCAGGCGAGGGAACTGTACCTTAAAAAAAGAAAGAGAATTTTCAGTAACGTTCATGCCGAAACGGTACCACTGTTAAGTAAAACACATGAAAATATAGATCTTACGTATTCAACTTCTCGCGGAATGTCGCCTATTCACGGGCAGTACATTAAAAATTCGGGGGCTTCTTCAAGTTTCAGCGTTTCCATCATCATCGATGATTATCTGTGGGGGCTTGTAACCTGCCAGAATGCCGAACCAAAACACATCGATCTTGAAGACCGTGTACAGGCGGGAATTTTCACCGCTTTGGCATCAAATGCTTTTTCATCTTTTAAAGCAAAAAACGAACTCAATTATCGTCTGCAGCTTAACGAAGATGTTTTACGTTTAAAAGCGGAATTTTTAAAGTATGACACCTTATTTGAATCCTTAACGGAGAATAAGGCCGAAATCAGAAACCTTCTTGATGCGGATGGTCTTGCAGTAGTGGCGGAAGAACAAACTGTTACGGACGGAATTACCCCGGACCTTTCTACCATTGAAAAAATTACGAAATGGGCACATGAAAATATTGAAGACAATATTTACCTGAGCAGAAGCTTCCTTAAAGACCACGGTAAAGAACTGGGACTCGACGATAGAGGAGCAGGTGTGGTGATCTATTTCATGGAACGAAATAAAAACAATATTCTGATCTGGTTCCGTAAAGAGTTTGATGAGCACATCAACTGGGCAGGAAACCCGGAGAAAAAAATACAAGTGGTGCAGGATAAGGGGGAAGAAAAAATGATGGTTTCCCCAAGAACCTCTTTCAAAATATTTACGGAAGATATTAAAGGGAATTCCAAAAGATGGAACTCCAGAAATATAATGGCTCTTCAGGCGGTGAGAGATCTTATTTTAGAAGCCTTACACAAAGATTACAATACCATCAAAAGGCTTAACGACGAGCTTAAAAAAGTAAATGAGGAACTCGACAGTTTTTCGTATACCATTTCCCATGATCTGGGAACTCCGCTCACGGTGATGAAACTCAATGCACAGATGCTGCTTAAAACGCTGATAGATGAGTCTGAGAAAAGCCGTAATAAAATCAATTCCATCATCGAAGAGATCGATAATATGGCGGAAATGATGCATGACGTGTTACAGCTGAGCCGTGCCAAACACAGCGAAATTCAGCTTGAAAGACTGGAAACTGCTCAAACGATTGAAAAGATCTGCGAGAATGCAAAAATTACTTTCGGAACTCCGAAAAGTGAAGTCATCATCAAAAACTGTCCGGAAGTTCTTGCAGATAAAACCATGCTTCATCAGGTTTTTTTAAATATCATTAATAACGCCATCAAGTATTCTTCACAACAGGAAAAGCCGGTGGTGGAAATTGAAGGAGCCGAACAGGGTGATATGGTGATCTACAGAATTTCCGATAACGGAATCGGTATTCCTGAAGAAAATAAACATAAAATGTTTAAAATTTTCAACAGAATGGATAATGCCAAAAAGTTTAAAGGAAATGGAGTAGGTTTATCAATTGTGCACAGAATTATGAAAAGAATTGGCGGCGATGTAGACTATGAGAGTTCTGCACAAGGCACTTCATTTATCCTAACTTTTAAAAAACCTTAATGATTATTTAGGGGAATAAAAATCCTTATGACTGTATCAGAATATCTTAAAGAAAATACTGTAGTGTATCACGATGCTGCGGAAAAGCTTTTCAACTCAAAAAAAATTTTCAGTAAAACATTTACCCTTGAAGATTACAAAAAAATAATCCACACCAATTACCTGATGCTCCTGCATGCTGAAGACAAAATCTTCAGTGAACTCGGCGATTACTCGGAAATACTTCAGCTCGACGACAGAAAAAAACTTCCTTTGATTGAGAAAGATCTTAAAAGTCTCCTTTTGGAAAAATCTGCGGCTGCCCATGAACTAGAATTTCTAAATCTTCACGAAGCATTGGGTGCCATGTATGTAATAGAGGGCTCTACATTGGGCGGAAATGTGATTGCCAAACAGCTTTCCAAAACAGACGGATTTGATGGGGTTACCTTCAATTTCTTCGGCTGTTATCACGAAAATACCGGAGCGATGTGGAAAAATTTCAAAGAAACCCTCGATGCCGAAGTTGATGAAAACAAATATGATGAGGTACTAACTGGTGCCAAGAAGCTCTATACATTTTTGCTCAAAGTCAGTTAAGCTGCTTTTCCATTCTAAATAACATTTTAAAAGATAATTAAATTCCTGAAAGATTGCTCAATTTTTCAGGAATTGTTAAATTTGGGAGTTTTCAATTTTAAACTAAACAAATAATTCAAATAAATAAAGTTATATTATGAAAGTAACCGTAGTAGGTGCAGGCGCTGTAGGAGCAAGCTGTGCAGAATACATCGCTATGAAAAACTTCTGTTCGGAAGTGGTTTTGGTAGATATTAAAGAAGGATTTGCTGAAGGTAAGGCAATGGATTTGATGCAGACCGCATCGCTTAACGGATTCGATACGAAAATTACCGGAACAACAGGAGATTACAGCAAAACTGCAGGTTCTCACGTTGCCGTTATTACGTCTGGTATTCCAAGAAAACCGGGAATGACGAGAGAAGAGCTGATCGGTATCAACGCAGGAATTGTAAAGGAAGTTACAGAAAATTTAGTAAAACATTCTCCTGAAGTAATCATCATTGTAGTTTCCAACCCAATGGATACCATGGCGTATCTTGTACACAAAACTTCCGGTCTTCCTAAGCACAAAATCATCGGAATGGGTGGTGCCCTGGATTCTGCAAGATTTAAATACAGATTGGCAGAAGCTTTGGAAGCTCCAATTTCAGACGTAGACGGAATGGTAATCGCTGCACACAGTGATACAGGAATGCTTCCACTATTGAGCAAAGCAACAAGAAACGGAGTTCCTGTGACAGAATTCCTTGATGCTGAACAGCAAAAATATGTAATCGAAGAAACAAAAGTAGGAGGGGCTACCCTTACCAAATTACTGGGAACTTCTGCTTGGTACGCTCCGGGAGCTGCTGTTTCCGTAATGGTTCAGGCAATCGCCTGCGATCAGAAAAAAATGATCCCTTGTTCTTTAATGCTTGAGGGAGAATACGGGCAAAACGATATCTGTCTTGGTGTTCCCGCAATCATCGGAGCAAACGGTGTTGAAAAAATCGTAAATGTAACGCTTACTGCTGAAGAGCAATTGAAATTTGCGGAAGCGGCCAATGCCGTAAGAGAAGTAAACGGAGATCTGAAGTTTTAATTAAAGCTTTATACCTTATATATGAACTCCGCGCCCGAAGGGCGCGGAGTTTTATTATGACTATTTCATAATTTTAAATAGAAAATAATCAACTTTAAGTCCTGACAACCTCCGATGGCGAAACCCCAAACTCTTTTTTAAAGGCAAAAGAAAAATGGGAAAAGTCTTCAAAGCCCAGGTCAAGATATATATCCGAAGGCTTCTGATGATCCTTATCCAGAAGAAAATAGGCTTCCTGAAGGCGTTTTTTGATGAGCCATTTACCGGGAGCCATATTAAATGCCGCTTTAAAATCCCTTTTAAAGGCAGACAAACTTCTGCCGGTCATATATGCAAAGCGTTCCAGGCTGATATTGAACTTGTAATTCTGGTTCATGAAGTGTTCAAGATCAATCTTATGCGGGATACTGAAATTGAAGAAAATATCCTTCAGATCAGGATTATTCTTCAGCAGAATCATCAGCAGCTCTTCGCGTTTAATATCCACAAAATAATCATCAAGCTGCTCTGTGCCATTATAATAAGGTTCGAGAGAATGGACAAAATTTTTAACCAAATGATCTTCTCGGATGAAGATAAATGAATCATTGTTATCTGTACTTTCGGCAGTATAAAAATGTCGCTCCAGAAATTTTTTCAGGAAGGCTTCATCGAAGGTAATAATCACTTTTTCAAACTGGCCTTCGTCTTTATATTTGGTGTACCGGACCAGGTGATTTTTCCTGGCAATACAGTAATCACCCGGAAGGATCTGAAAATGTTTGTGGCCATCGTAAGCCGTCATCGATCCTTTGAGCAGGAACAAAAAGAAATGCTCCGGAATGAACTGTTCCGGAGAAATTTCCGGTCCCAAATGACACGATTGCAGATTGTTGAATTTCATAACTTTATTAAAGGTACAACAAATCTATGAATGAGTCATGAGACTGTCTGCACTGGCCAGTAGCGCTTCCTCGCGGCTTCTCGGGTTCCAGTGAAGAACTGTTTTTGCTTTTTCATTGGCTATCTCTTTGTAGAATTCTCTTCCGATCGGTTCCAGTTGTTTAATATCGGAAGTATATTGCGGCCTTTCTTTTTTAAACAGTTCGGCAACATCGTAGAAGCTCATCACACCTTCTGCGGTTGCGATAAAACGTTCTCCTGCTGCTTCAGGATTCAGCATCGCTTTGATATGGATATCCGCAACATCTCTCACATCCACAACACCCATGGTGAAAGTAGGCGTATATTCCAGATTGCCTTTCAGAATTCCGGAAACGGCAATGTCCAGTGAAGCAGAAGTAATTCCGCCAATGGCAGGACCGAATATGCCTACCGGATTGATGACGGATAATTCCAGTCCGTTCCCTTCTTTTTCAATAAATTCCCAGACGGCCTTTTCGGCCACGGTCTTCGATTTGATATAGGCAGGAAGTTCCGTATGTACATCCGTCCAGTCTTCTTCCGTAAAAATGTGATTTTCTGCATTGATGCTGTAACCGACTGCCGCAAACGATGAGGTTAAAACCACTCTTTTAACACCGGCATCTCGGGCAGCTTTCAATACGCGCAAAGCACCGTCTCTTGCGGGAATGATCAGTTCATTTTCATCTTTCGGATCCTGTGCCGGAAAAGGAGAAGCTACATGAAGAACATAGTCACAGCCTTTTACGGCTTCATCCCAATGGCTATCGCTGGTGAGATCCGCTTCAAAAAAAGTAAGGCGTGAAAAATCTGAAATTCCGCCTTCCTCCAGTGCTTTAATGATAGTGTCCTTTTTCGAAAGCGAACGGAGTGTTGTTCTCACTTCATATCCTTGCTGTAATAATTGCAGTACAGTATGAACTCCAAGAAACCCTGTTCCTCCAGTTACCAAAACTGTTGTCTTTGTATTTTCCATTTAATTTAATTTTATAGTACAAAGTTGGGTTTTATCTGTGGGTTCTATTTTGTTGTACAGTTCAAATTTTGTTTGTTGAGGAGGTCAGATTAAAATAATAAAAATCCCCCGCGAAAAAACCGCAGGGGAAAAAATATATGAAATCGAACTTCGATCAGGAATAATAAATTTAATTATTAAAAGTTGCAAAAGCGCCTTCGGCAGCGGCAAAGAAGTTATCGTACAACAATCCGGTATTTCCAACGCGAATTTCATAAATGTCTTCCTGAAGAGCTTTTACCAGATCGTTGGCAACATCCGAAGCCGGGATTCCGTTTTCCCTGCCTCCGATTTCTGCGGAAAAATCCGTATTTACCAAAGGCGGCATCAGTTCGAAAACTTTTATGTGGGTATCTTTTGCCAGCTCATATCTCAATGATTGGGTATGAGAATGCAGTGCTGCTTTGGAATCCGAATAGGTCGGAAGATAAGCTCCGGGAACAAATCCTACAATTGATGAAACATTTACAATAGCTGCTTCTTTTTGCTGCTTCAGTAATGGAAGGAATTTTTCAGTTAATCTGATGGGCGCAAAATAGTTGGTGGTAAACTCTGTAACTGCTTTGCTGTAGGCATCTCCGTCTTTTGAAATATTGTAGACATAGGCACTTCCGGCATTGTTGATCAGGATATTCAGTCCGCCGAAATTTACTTTTACTTCTTCCACCAGTCGGTCAATGTCTTTTTCGTTGGTAATATCAGCCTGAATGGTATAAACATTTTCCAGATTCTTAGCAGCAGCTTCTAATTTTTCTTTTGTTCTTCCGACAATAATGATCGTGTTCTGGGATTTTAATGCTTTTGCAATTTCTAATCCGATGCCGGAACCACCTCCGGTAATTAAAATAGTGTTGTTTGTAATGTTCATAATAAATTGTTTTTTATTGTTATTAAATTATAAATTGTACTAATTAGTACAAAATTGGATAAAATTTTTTTATTAAAGTACTACTGAAGTCTTATGCCGGAAAATCAGTAACCCATGCATCCATCTTACGGCCTTTTTATGCCAATAGCCTTAGATTCATCTCAATCACTGGACGTAGGATTTCCGGTGAATTTTCCATACGCCTGGTCACATGAATGCCGTTCCAGAGGTTGGTAAGATGCCAGGCAATTAATTCAGGATCATCCTGGGTTTTTAACCGGCCGTTTTCCTTTGCTTTCCTGATGGCTGCCGCAAAGATTTCCTGGAGATTTTTTAACAATTCGGCAGTCACTTTTTTAATATCTTCATCTTTTTCAGAAAGCTGAACCAATGCATTTCCAAGGTAGCATCCCCTCTCAATATCACAGTCACGTTTACCGGCCAGTCCCAGGAAAAATTGTCTGATAAACTGAATCTGGTCATCTGAATTTTCAATTGCCGAAGCAATTTTTTTATTAAATTCTTCAGCAAACTGCCTGATAGAACGGACGTAGAGTTCCTGCTTACCACCTTTGAAGGCCAGGTAAAAACTTCCTTTACCGATGCCCATTGCATTCAGCAGCTCATCAGAAGAAGCAGTATCGTAGCCTTTATTTCTGAAGACTTCAGTTGCCTTTTGAATTGCTTCCTGCTCGTCAAATATTTTCGGTCGTCCAGCCATCTCTTTATTTTAATGAGACAAAGGTATATAATTGTACCGTTTAGTACAAAATAATTTTTAAAATATCTTTCATAGTTTGTGTCAATAAATATGAGCGATTCAACTTTTAGAAAAAGGCAGCAAGTAGGCAGCATTTATTAATAAAGACAGGAAAAATCGATGGTAAGTTTATTTCATCAGATCAAAGCTCATAAATAAGGCTGTTTCTGCAGAATCATTGTATAGCTTGGTATTAATACCGGTTATCGCAAAGCCTGCCTGCTGGTAAAATTTAATAACCTGATAATTGGTGTTTTGAGTTTCCAGCTCAACTATTCTGCATTGCAGCTCACGTGCTTCACGGTAAACGGCCTTGATAAGTAGTCTACCTATATTATGTCCCCTGAAGTCTTCACTTACCATTATATTTTCTATAAAAAGGCTGTTGTTCCATGATCTGAAATCACATACTGCCCAGGCAATCAGCTCATCATTATGAAATGCACCGAAGGAGTGTCCCTGGCTGATAATTGAATTCAGGCGGTCAAAATCTTCCTCACTGGTTTTCCATATTTTACGGTAGTGCTGTATTTTTTCTCTTATGCTAAATTCAAAAATATTTCCTGCCTCTATAGCAGATACAACAAATATTTTATCCGTGGTATAGCCATTTAATCCCCAGTTCAGGACAGGATTGCCGGACAGTCTTTCAAGTTTTCGGATTTCCATTAATGCAGTAAAGAATGTTTTTAATTCCTTTAAAATAAGATGAGAACTATCTCGTAGGTTTGGTGCTGAACATATTACCGCCGGTGGCATAGAGCAAGACCTGTAAAATAACGAGAACCGAAATTACAGCAACCCTGATCATGGCGTTTTCGGAAAACCTTGTTCTTATGGTTTCCATATAGTTGATCTTTTCGATCGCAAATTCTTTGAGGCGGCTGATATCGGTAAGTTCATTTACTTTTTTAATCTCGGAGTTTATTTCGGCTTCGTTAAGCGTGGCAGCTACATTGATCAGGTTGATATTGCTGATAAAAAGCCATCCGAATAAAATGATGGAAACTAATAAAAGAAAAGGTCGGAGAAGTTTCATTTTTCTGTCTATTAATAAGGATTTGACATTTTCAAATTTAAATAATTTGAAACAAATTCCATACAAATAGTATACCTTAACGCTTTTTAAAACAACTATTTACCAAATTTTATACCTGTACGTGAAAGAATCATCACTTGTTAAACTATTCTAAGATGAAATTTAAACAAAATTTCACATGCTAAAAATTGAAAACCCGTAAATTTGCCACAATAAAATGTTACTCAATGCTTAGGAAAATTTCGATTGCGGCGGCAGCTATTCTGTCTGTAACGGCAATCAACGCGCAGAAGATTAAAAATTCCCGACTGGAAAGACCGAAATTGGTAGTAGGACTGGTAGTAGACCAGATGAGATGGGATTATTTGTACCGTTTTTATAATAAATACGGCAATGACGGTTTTAAAAGATTATTAAGTACAGGCTATTCTCTGAATAACGTTCATATTCCTTATGTGCCTACGGTTACAGCATTGGGACACACCTGCATCTATACGGGATCGGTTCCTGCTATTCACGGAATCGCAGGAAATGACTGGACCGATAAGGAAACCGGAAAAAATGTGTACTGTACGACTGATGAATCCGTAAAACCGGTGGGAACCAACAATACAAAAGTGGGAAGTCATTCTCCGAAAAACTTGTGGTCGACTACCATTACCGACGAATTAAGAATGGCGACTAATTTTCAGGGAAAAGTAATCGGGATTTCATTGAAGGACAGAGCTTCAATCTTACCGGCAGGTCACACTCCGAACGGTGCTTTCTGGTTTGATGATTCTACTGGAGATTTTATCACGAGCAGCTGGTACATGAATGATCTTCCGCAGTGGGTAAAAACTTTTAACGCTCAGAAAATGCCGGAAAAGCTTGTAGCCAATGGATGGAATACCCTGCTTCCGATCGACCAGTATACAGAAAGCTCACCGGATAATTCGTCGTGGGAAGGGTTGTTGGGTAGCGCAAAAACGCCTGTTTTTCCGTACAGTAATCTGACTGCGGATTATAAAGATAAAAAAGACAATATCCGGTATACACCTTTCGGGAATACATTGACCCTGAAGCTGGCCGAAGCGGCTGTGGACGGAGAAAAGCTGGGAGGTGATGATGTTGTGGATATGCTTGCTGTCAATCTGGCATCAACCGATTATGCAGGACATAAATTCGGACCCAATTCTATTGAGGTTGAAGATGTGTACTTAAGGTTGGACCAGGATCTGGCCCAGTTTTTTAATTATCTGGATTCCAAAGTAGGAAAGGGGCAGTACACGGTTTTCCTTTCGGCAGATCACGGAGGGGCGCATTCTGTAGGCTTTTTGCAGGAACATAAAATTACAACAGGGTTTTTTGGTGACGGAATGGAAAAAAATATAAATGATAAGCTGAAAGAAAAATTCGGGGTGGATAAACTCATTAATGCGATCGACAATTACCAGATCTATTTCGACAGAAAGCTTCTGAAAGAAAATAAACTTGATCTTGATGCCGTAAGAGATTTTACCATTCAGGAAATAGAAAATGATCCGAATGACCTTTACGCCGTTTCGGTGACGAAGGTACAGGAATCTACCATTCCGGAACCAATTAAGCAAAGAATCATCAACGGGATCAACAGGCAGAGAAGCGGAGATATTCAGTTGATTTCGCACGACTCGATGCTGCCGCCATATTCTAAAACCGGAACAACGCACAGTGTATGGAATTCATACGACGCTCATATCCCATTGATTTTTATGGGTTGGGGAATCCAGCACGGAGAGAGCAACAAAGCTTACTTTATGACGGATATTGCTCCTACGGTTTCTTCATTACTTAAAATACAGTTCCCAAGCGGGAATGTGGGAAATCCTATTACGGAAGTGATCGGGAAATAATCTTTAACAATTAAAAAATCCTTTGCAACGTTGCGAAGGATTTTTTATTCAGACGAATATTTTGGTGCCGTCTATTTTCAGCATATTCTGTTTTTCCATTTTTTTTATGGCCCGGATTACGGTTTCTATCCGCATTCCGGTGAGTGATGCAAGCTGCTGCCTGGTGTACGGAATATGAAACGAAAATTTATCATTAAAACCAAAATGATTCTTTACATGGTTCAGGATAACATACAGTTTCGTTACGGGATCCTGAAAAGAAAAAGGTGCTGCAGTAATATGTTTGTACCGCATTCGGTCTGCTGTATAAGAATACATATTAAAAATGAGCTGCGGCTTTTTCAGCAGAAGCTCGATCAGCTTATTCTTCTCCAGTTTTATAATTTCACAGTCGGTAACGGCAATGGCACTTACCGCATATTTTTTGTCGTGAAAAAGGTAGGTCTCGGCCAGACAATGACCCTCGAAAGGTATCCCGTGGATAAACTCTTTACCGTCTTCCAGAAAGCTGCTTATTTTTACCGTACCGGTTTTTATCTGCAAATAATACTTCGGAGTGCTCTCTTCTTCAAAGATATATTCACCGGAATTATAATTTTGTTGTTCAGCGCCATGGGAAAACAAGAGGTTTTCGCATATGATCATAATCTAACTGTTATTTGTTTGAGATAAAATTAACAAATAAACATATTGATTAAAAATTTATTAATACCACATACATGCCTTATACAGGGAGATACGGAGAATAACTCTAAAATTTAGGATAACGAATATTAACGGTATAATAACAAATGTTTTTGCTTATTATTTGATAAGAATGTAATAAACAGATACGGCTGATAACAATTACAGAATAGCTGAGAAGTACTAAAAACGGGAAAAGATGAAAATTAAACAGCAGCATGCAAAAACCTGGTGATTTTTGTATACTGCCGTTTATATGAAATAGCCTGCAATCTCTAAGAAGTGGTGCTGGGGCTCACATTATTCTTCATTGTCTTCCTCATACTGCTCAAGAAAATACGTAAATGTGAATTCATCCATTTCATCTTCCATATCTTCAAGTACGGTAAGAAGATCTTCAAAAATTTCGAGCTGATCTACGGTCATATTCACAAACTCAATATGGAGCGGCATTTCAAGTCCGCCGGTTATAACATCCGAAAGAGCATCCAGATTATCCCCGAAATGTTCGGGAAGGGGCAGCTTTTCTTTAAGCTGTGCATAGAAGTCTTCATAGTCTCCTATGTCTGTAAAATCAATATATATTGTTTTCATATTCAACTGAATTTCCAGTTTTTATTTATTAAAATTTGTTTGCATTTTTTACAAAAATCCGTTTCTTCATCGGTGGGGTTTTTACCTTCCGCATCTCTCATGAAGCACGTTTTTTCCCGGCAATGCTTCAGTCCCTGTGTGTGTCCAAGCTCATGGATTGTTACCTTGAAAAGCTGTTCATTCCGGTTTTTTCTGTTTAAGCTGAAACATGATGCAACGCAGGCGGTACCCGGTCTGAAACCCAGTCCCATAATGCCAAAATCTTTTATGCTTCCTCTAGACGCACTCATATCTTTAGTCGTTAAGCCAATTGTTACAAAGCCTCTCTGCGTGTTTTTTCCCAGGAAAGAAATGATAGAATCTGCACGGTAACGATTTCTCGGTTTATAATAACTGTTGTCCGGAAAATCAATCGGCTCCAGTACTTTTATTTTAGGATAAATTTTCCTGATTTCTTCTACCACCAGTTCTACATCTTTAGACTTCATGTCTTTAAAAGGCTGAACTAAAATCGTAACAGCTTCTTTCTCGTTAACTGTTTTTCCATTCTCTTTCGAGCAGTTACTTAAAGCAGATAAAAACAATATAAAAATTAAAAAATTCTTTAACCTAAATATTCCTGTAGCTTTTTCTGTCATTTCGGCTATACAAATTACTGCTTTTGAAAGCTTTTATAATGATTCTTGGTAAGATACACATCACCATTTTCCGTAAAAATAATACGGTCGGCATTTCTGTTTCCGCACTGATAATTGACATCGGCTTCAAAATAAATACTTCCTTCGGGCAATGCTTTTTCCCTGTTTCCGAATCGGTCTCCGCCAATGGCTTTTCCAGGAACTACTTCGCAAAGATTTCCGTCTGACGGTTTCCATCCCAGTTTTCTGGCTTCATTTTTAGTAATATAATAATTAGGAAGCTTATGGTTTTGCTTCACAAAACGGATAACGGTATTTTGCTCCGTAAGCTGATCGATAGACTGCTGCTGTGCGGAACGACTATCATTTGCTGACGGCTCTGCACTGCTGTATTCAAATACGGCTTTTGAATTGTCCGTTTGTTTATCTTCAATAAAATTCCGGTACACATACATCACCGACATCCCGAAAAGAAGCCCGAGACAAATGAAAAACAGAGATCTTGTTTTGCTGTTCATAGTTTTATTTAAAAATGTAATAATCTAAAAATATAATAATCTAAAAATTTAGCAATGTAATAACTTGTAATTCAGCGATCTAATAATTTAGTATAAAATTTTTCAATAAATTAAGTGTCTCTTTGCGGTTAATTCAGATGATTAAAAAACTAATTATTAATGAACTTTAAAATTTTCACATTAATTACTCACATTATTACATTGGTAAACTGTTACATTGTTAATCGGTAAACTGTTACATTATAATATTGTTACATTAAATTATCCCCTCCATTCTTCCGGAACATCACAGATCGGAATAGGTACCATTTTATGCTTCGCAGCCTTATGCATTCTGTCGAATATCATGAAAACTTCTTTATCGCGGCCTTCGTAATCTTCTGCTGCCTTTGTACCATATTCTTTCTGAATTTTTTCCAGTTCGGGATAAGTGGCTCCAATCTGGTCTTCATCCGTTCGGTCTGCATCCCAAAGTCCGTCGGTAGGAATAGCATTCTGAATGCTTTCTATAAGATTCAGTGCTCTTGCCAGCTCATACACTTCGGTTTTATAAAGATCGGCAATGGGCGAAACGTCTACCCCGCCGTCGCCATATTTTGTATAAAATCCGATTCCGAAATCTTCCACTTTATTTCCCGTTCCGCAAACCAGAAGTCCGTGAAGCTGACCGAAATAATACAGAGTAACCATCCTGAAACGTGATCTTGTATTAGCCAAAGCCAGATTATTGCTCCATCTTCCTTCCACATGATCGTGAACAATATCTTCAAAGCTTTCAAAAACAGGAGTCAGGTTGATGGTTTTTCCCTGTACATTAGGAAATTTTTTCTTCAGATCTTCAATATGATCCTGTGCCCGGTTTACCTGGTCTTCTTTCTGACGGATCGGCATTTCAAGAAGTAAAACTTCCAGTCCCGTCATGGCGCAAAGGGTAGAAACCACTCCGGAATCCACCCCTCCGGAAACACCAATTACATATCCTTTTACATTGGCCTTTACTGCATACTCTTTCAGCCAGTTTACAATATGATCAATTACTTTTTGTGTCTGCATTGTTATATTTTTTTAATCTGTTGATATTAGAATTTTCAAAATTAAATGTTTTGAAAAGATTATTAAAGATAATTTTTACGATTCAGCTCGTACCAGAAGCAGATTCCGTCCGGTTCGGTAAAATCTCTGGTCTTTCTGAAGCCCAGTTTTCTCAGAACATGATTGGAAGCATGATTTTCAGAATGAGCATGAGCATAAATAATATCAATTTTTAAACCATTAAAGCCAAAATCAAGCGAAGCTTTAGCAGATTCTGAAGCATAACCTTTTCCCCAGTATTCAGGCAGGAAACGATAACCGAGATCATAAACATTTTTATAGCCGTTGACTTCCTGGGTGAGGAGTTTCAAGCCGCTCCATCCGATCAGAAGATTGCTTTTCTTTTCGATCACGGCAAGTCTCCCCACGCCATGATCTTTATATTGCTGCAGGATCATCGTGATAATTTTTTCAGTTTCACGGATGTCGGAAAGAGGAGGGATTCCGATGTATCTCATTACTTCAGGATGGGAATCCATAAGAAACATGCGTTCGGCGTCGGTTTCTTCAAATTTTCTCAGAATGAGTCTTTCAGTTTCCAGATACATGTTTTTATTGTTGATGAAATCCAAAAATGGTAACGTCTTTAGCTCCTTTTTTAATGTCGGCTTCCTTAATAGGATTTTGTTTAATATTCAGCGTCTGTAAATTAAGGTTCTGCGAAATGTCCAGTTTTTGGATCTGATTATGTTCGAGGTTTACATTTTTAAGATTTTTAAGGCCGCTGAGATCAATGGTCTTAATTTTATTTAAAGATACGGTTAATTGGTTTATTGCCGGAGTAGATTTCAGCAAAATATTTTCAATAGTATTATTATCCAGATACAGTGAGGTAAGATTTTTGAGATTTTCGGTACTGAAGGAAGAAATTTGGCACCGGGTACAGGAAAACAGCTGCAGCCGGTCCATATTTTTTAATGAAACTGAAGGAATATGGTTGTCATCCAGTACGATCATTTTTGCATTTTTAAAATACTGTAGGTCATCCGCCGAGGTAATATCTTTCCCTACCAGAAAAAGGTTTTCAATACGGTCGGCTTCAAACTTAATGATACTTCCGTCTTTATTGAGATCAAAATTTTCAACAACCGCTTTTTCAAAATTTTTATCCTTAAATACAAGTTTCTGGGCATGAGGAAATGTGAATGCCGAAATGAGAAGCAAAGAGGATATTATTTTATTTTTCATCATCAATTTATGTTTAAATCACTATTTTTGTAGACTTAATTTCATGTAAAAATATGAAGATTTTCAGAATTGCCGCACTTTCATTACTATTCGTTTTAGGATTGAATTCCTGTAAAAAAGAACCTGAAAATAAATGGAAGATTGAAGTGAAAAATCCTGCAGAAAAAGTAGTAATCACCGATATTTCCAAAAAGTTTTATGATCAGAATTTTCCTATCACACAGTTTAAGACGGAATTTCCATGGTTTCAGGGAACGGTAAGTGATGATGATTTTGTTAAGCGCAGAGCAGATCAGGAAGAAATAAAAATTTATAAGGAAGCCATTGCTAAAATAGATGAGAAAAAGCTTCAGACAGATCTTCAGGACCTTTTCTCCCATATAAAATATTACTTTCCTGCTTTCAAAAGCCCGAAAGTATATCTTTTTTCATCCGCATTACAGATGGTTCAGGATCCTATTTTTTATGATCCGAAAGGAAATCTCCTTTTTATAGATATTACAGGTTTTATGGGAGAGGGAAATCCCAATTATAAAGGCCTCGAAATGTATTTCCAGAAGTCCATGAATCCTAACAATATCGTGCCGAAAGTAGCGCAGATTTTTGCGGAAGGTTTTGTGAAAGAATCTCCCGACCATCAGAAATTTATCGATATGATAATTCTTAACGGAAAAATTATGATTCTGAAAGATGCCTTTCTGCCGACTTACCCGGATTACCTGAAAATGAACTTTACGCAAAAGCAATATGAATGGGCGGTAGCCAATGAAGCCAATATCTGGAATTATTTCGTAGAAAACAATATTATTTTCGGAGATGATCACAGGCTGGAAGACCGTTTCATAGCGCCCGGACCGTTCTCAAAATTTTATACGGAAATTGATAATGAATCTTCACCGCAGGTCGGTATTTTCACGGGATGGCAGATTTGTAAAGCTTACCTTAATCAAAAGCCGGAAGCTACGCTTCAGGAGTTCCTGAATACCGATGCAACGGTTATTTTTAACCAGTCCGGATATAAGCCGAAATGATAGACAGAGAATAAACGAAGCCGGAAAGAATATACGGCAAATCAATATAAAAATTTTAGAAAAAATAGAACGTTATGAGAAAAACTCAGATTACCATAGATGTAGAACTGGACGAAAACCATATTCCTGAAAATATCACTTGGAATGCCCAGGACGGAGGAATTGAAAAGGAGGCAACAAAAGCAACGATGATTTCGGTATGGGATGACAAAACGATGGAAGCGTTAAGAATCGATCTTTGGACCAAAGAAATGCCGGTAGATCAGATGAAAATGTTTATCCATCAGATTTTGGTTTCTCTCGGAAATACTTACCAGAGAGCTACAGGCGAAGAGGATGTGGCACAGTGGATGGAAGAAATGGCGGAAGAGTTTGCAGTAAAATCGGCAATAAAAATGTAAGAATTAATATAACAATGTATCAGTCTAGCAATGTAACAATTATTGGTAAACTGGTACATTGATACATTGTTAAATTATTAAGATTATGAATTTCAATACAAAAGTAATACACGGCGGGCAACACCATGAATCTGCAACAGGTTCTGTAAATGTTCCTGTATTTTTGACATCAACATTCGCACAGAAAAGTCCGGGTGTACATTCGGGATACGAATATTCAAGAGCAGCCAATCCTACAAGACAGGCACTGGAAGATTCTCTCGCAAGCATTGAAAACGGTGCAAGAGGTCTGGCTTTCGGGTCAGGTTTAGCGGCCATCGACTGTGTTTTAAAATTATTAAATCCGGGAGATGAGGTTGTTGCGGTAGACGACTTATACGGAGGGACCTACAGAATGTTTACCAGGCTTTTCGAAAAATATCAGCTGAAATTTACCTTCGTAAGCTTTGATGATGCTTCAAGAATTGCTGATGTCATTACCGATAAAACGAAGCTAATCTGGGTAGAAACCCCTACTAATCCTTTGATGAAGCTGGTTGACATCAAAGCGGTGGTTGAGATTGCAAAAGGGAAAGATATTTTAGTTGCGGTAGACAATACCTTCGCGACACCGTATCTTCAGAGACCGATTGACCTGGGCGCGGATATTGTAATGCACTCTGCAACGAAATACCTGGGAGGACACTCCGATGTTATTGCAGGTGCTTTGGTCGCAAAAGATGCGGAACTTGGAGAAAAGCTCCATTTCATCCAGTTTGCCAGCGGCGGAATTTTAGGGCCTCACGATTCTTATCTTGTATTAAGAGGAATCAAAACATTGGCGTTAAGAGTTCAGAGACACTCGGAAAACGGGATAGCTGTTGCAAGATACCTGGAATCTCATCCTGCCGTAGATAAGGTGATTTATCCCGGACTGGAATCTCACCCGCAATATGAGCTTGCCAAATCGCAGATGAAAGATTTCGGAGGAATGGTTTCTTTTACCTTTAAATCCGGGAAAAAAGAAGATGCTATTAAATTTTTGGAAAAAGTAAAAGTGTTCACATTAGCTGAATCATTGGGAGGAGTAGAATCGCTGGCCAATCATCCTGCCTTAATGACCCACGCTTCCATCCCTGCGGAAAAACGGGCAGAGTTGGGAATTACCGATGATCTGGTACGTTTAAGCGTCGGAATCGAGGATGCGGAAGATCTCATCGCAGATCTGGAAAGAGCTTTTTCATAGTTAATGTAAAAGAAATAAAAGCTACTTTATTTTTATTTGGAGCTTTTTCCCGCTTTCGCTACTCGCTTTTTGTATTCGTCGCGGCGGCAAGGCCGCCGCGACGAATACAAAAAGCTCAGACATGCCGCTCAATCAGAGCTAGGGTAGCGGTCTTTTATTTAAACATTTGAAGAGCTACACAAAGTTTTTAAAGATCGGATTTGAATAATTAAGCTTTATGTTCTTTGCTAAGTATAAACTGAGGGTTTACGAAAGTGTTCAGTCTTTGCTACCTTAAAATAGGTTAGTAGTTAATAAATCTTAGTGGATATTATGTTTAAAATAATAAAAACATCATGAGAAAGACTCAGATTATATTGTTCCTGATGATAAGTCAGATTATGTTTTCTCAGGTAAAGAATACCGATGAACTCTATAAAACGGCAAAAAAATTAGACAGTCTGATATTTGATGTCGGATTTAATACATGCGATCTTTCTTCTTATGATTCAATCATCAGTGATGACCTCGAATTTTACCACGATAAAGGCGGAATTACTTCCGGAAAAACAGCATTCATTGCATCCATCAGGAACAATATCTGTGGCGGACCCAACAAAGTAAAGCGTGAGCTGGTTCCCAGCAGCATGAAAATCTATCCCTTGTACAACAACAATGTATTGTATGCCTTCATTCAGGAAGGAGAACATGATTTTGCCGTATTGTATAAAGGAAAATGGAATAAAGGAAGCCGGGCAAAATTCACCATTCTCTGGATTCTGGAAGACAAAAACTGGAAAATGAAAAGGGTGCTAAGCTATGATCATCACCTATAAATACTTTGTCAAAGTTATATTTTCAAAGCATTTATCTTTGACAAAGTTTATAAAATTCAATAACAATGATAAGAAAAGCAACGATCACAGATGTACAGCAATTGGCTGAGCTGTTTGATCAATACAGAATATTTTACCATAAAAATTCTGATATTCCCGCAGCTGAAAAATTTTTAACGGAAAGAATCAAGAATAATGATTCTGAAATTTTTGTCGCTGAATATGAGGGAAAGCTAATAGGTTTTGTACAGCTTTATCCGCTATTTTCCTCTACAAGAATGAAGCGGTACTGGCTGCTGAATGATTTATATGTTCATGAAAATCAACGTGGAAAAGGATATTCAAAAGATCTGATTGAAGAAGCTAAGCAGATGGCAAAATCTACCGATGCATGCGGGATTCTGTTGGAAACCGGAAAATCCAACGACATCGGAAACAAATTATACCCGGCCTGCGGATTTAAAATCTACGATGAGGTGAATTTCTACGAGTGGACCAATGAATTAATTAATTAATTAATGTAACAATAAAATAAATACAACGGTCTAACAATGATTAATTCTACACTGTTACACTATGGAATTGATACACTGTTGCACTGTTAAATTGCTACATTGCTAAATTATAAACAATGACAGATTTTCAAAAATACGTACAAAGATATTTGGATTTAATTCCTTCCGCTGATTGGCTAGGGGAAATGAAAAGAACGGGAGAAAAAACCGTTGAGCTCTATGCTCAGCTTTCGGAAGAACAATCGCTGTTTGCTTATGCAGAAGGAAAATGGACCTTGAAAGAACTGCTTTTGCATTTATCAGATACCGAAAGAGTATTTCAATACCGAATTCTGGCCTTCTTAAGAGGCGATCAAAATGAATTGCCGGGTTTCGATGAAGAACTATATGCCAATCAGTCTTTCGCCAATGAAAGAAGTTTAAGTTCCCTGCTGGAAGAATATCAGCTTGTCAGAATGTCTTCTCAGGTTTTATTGGAAAGCGCCCAATCTTCGGCCTTACAAAATGTTGGTACCGCAAACGGGAATCAGATTTCCGCAGAAACCGTAGGTAAGTTGATTGTTGGGCATAATGTCCATCATCTCAATATTATAAGGGAAAGATATTTGCCGGGGTTGTGAGATTCAATAAAGTAAATAATGCAATTTGGATTAGCTTGGTTATATTTTTAATATCACTTACGCAGGATTGCATGACTTATCAATATTTTGGAATAGTCAAGTATCCCTCATATTCAGCTTTACTCTTTGGCTGGATGCATTTTTTTGGTGGAGGATTTCTGGAAGGCTTAATCTGGTTGGCCAATCCATTATATTTTATAGGTCTATTCTTACTATATAAAAAGAAAAAAAATGCTGCTGTTCTCTCACTTTTTATTTCTTGTACTTTAGCTTTATTTTTACTTTCTTTTGAAAACTTGACAATGACCAGAAGCGGAAGAATTGCACACATTATTGAATTTAATTCAGGATATTTTCTGTGGCTTTCTTCAATTTTATCCTTAATTTTCTATTCAGTTTACTTTAAATTAAAATAATAGTCTTAAAAATCAATAGGGACGGGCTTTAGCCCGTTTTCACCTGAATACATTTTAATTGGCTTTAGCCTAAACTTAAAATAAATCTTTATTTTTGGCAAAACAAACACAAATGCCTTTTATAAAAGTTTATATCCACGTCGTTTTCTCAACAAAAAATAGAATTCCCTATTTAAGTACTTCAGCATTAAGAGTAAGAGTATGGAAGCATATTAAAGAAAATGCTTCAGAAAAACGAATTTTTGTGGATGCTGTTAACGGTTATTCTGATCATTGTCACTGTTTAATTTCTTTAAGTTCAGATCAAAATATCGGAAAAGTTATCCAGTTACTGAAAGGAGAATCTTCTTTTTGGATCAATAAAAACCAACTCACAAAAAATAAATTTGCCTGGCAGGAAGAGTATTTCGCCGTTTCTGTTTCGGAATCAATGGTTGATACAGTACGGAATTATATAATCAATCAGGAAAAACATCATCAGCAGAGAACATTTGCTGAAGAATGTAAGGAGTTTTTAGACAAATTTAATTTTAAATAAGCTTTGGCTGAAGCCAATTGAATTTTTTATCTTTGAAAGACGGGCTAAAGCCCGCCCCTATTCATTATGGAAAACATCATACAAATACTAAAATCCGGCGGTACCATTTTATATCCCACCGATACCATCTGGGGAATCGGCTGTGATGCCACCAATATAGAAGCCGTTCATAAAATTTTTGAAATCAAAAAACGGGAAAAAAACAAATCCATGATTATTCTGGTAGAGTCTGAGAAAAGATTGCAGGATTTAGTGGATGTTCCGGAAATGGCCTGGGAAATCATCGATCTCAGTGAAAAACCGGTAACTATTGTTTATGAAAATCCAAGAGGCTTGCCAAAAGAACTGTTGGCGGAAGACGGGAGCATCGGGATTCGGCTGGTAAAAAATGATTTCTGTAAAAGACTCATTACCAAACTTAATAAACCATTGGTTTCTACTTCTGCTAATTTCAGCGGCGAAAAAAGTCCCTTGAAATTCTCGGATATTTCTCCGGAAATTATTGATCTGGTAGATTACGCAGTAGAAGAAGACAGGGAAAAAGTATCTCAGTACTCAGGTTCATCGGTCATCAAAATCTGGAGTGACAACAGAATAAAAGTACTTCGCGAATAAGAAAAAAGATTTAATTATCTTTGCAGAATCATTTAACCATTAAGAAGTCGGAAATTGAGTTTTTACCTCTAAATCTGGTTTCTTAGTGGTTTTAAATTAAATAATAGTTTTAGCTCTAAATCTATTATCCATCAGTTTATCATCTAACATCTAAAAAAATGTTCATCAACCTAAATCAAAATAAAAACCTTAAACTTTTTAAAATAATTTCTGAAGTCGCAGCAAAAAACGGCCAGTCGGTGTATATTGTTGGCGGTTATGTTCGCGATTTGCTGATGAAAAGAAAGGCTTCCACAGATATTGATTTTGTGACTGAACAGAGCGGCATCGAGCTGGCCCAAAACGTAGGAAACGAAATTGATCCGAAGATGAAAATTTCCGTTTTCAAAACCTACGGTACAGCAATGATCCGATATAAAGATCTTGAGCTTGAATTTGTTGGAGCCAGAAAAGAAAGCTATACGGAAGACAGCCGCAAACCGGAGGTTGAAGGCGGAACTATTGAAGACGATCAGAAGAGAAGGGACTTCACCGTTAATGCAATGGCTATTTCTTTAAATAAAGATAATTTCGGGGAACTGGTAGATCCTTTTAACGGGATTGGTGATCTGCAGGAAGGCATTCTCAGGACACCGCTGGCACCTGCTCAAACCTATTCTGACGATCCGTTGCGAATGATGAGAGCCATTCGCTTTGCTTCTACTTTACAATTCAGGATCGAAGAAAAATCCCTGGAAGCCATTAAACAGGAAGCGGAACGCATCAAAATCGTTTCCATGGAAAGGATTATGGTGGAATTCAATAAAATAATGCTTTCCCCAAAACCTTCTGTCGGCCTCAGACTGATGGAAGAAACAGGCTTAATGAAACTCATTATTCCTGAACTGATCGATCTGAAAGGAATAGAAGAAATAGAAGGACAGACCCACAAGGACAATTTTTACCATACGCTGGAAGTTGTAGACAATATTTCAGAAAATACCGACAATCTTTGGCTTCGTTGGGCCGCATTGCTTCACGATATCGGAAAAGCGCCAACAAAAAAGTTTGTAGAAGGAACGGGATGGACATTCCATGGACACGAGTTTGTAGGTTCAAAAATGGTAAAAACGTTATTCCAGAGGCTGAAACTGCCTTTAGGTCCGGATATGAAATATGTTCAGAAAATGGTAAAGCTCTCTTCACGCCCCATTGCCCTGATCACAGACGATGCTTCAGATTCTGCATTGAGAAGGCTCTTATTTGATGCGGGAGAGGATCTGGAAGAGCTGTTCACACTATGTAAAGCCGACATTACCACCAAAAATTCTAAAAAACAGGAAAAATTCAAAAAGAATTTTGAATATGTAGCGGTGAAAATCAAAGAAGTGGAAGAGAAAGACCAGGTAAGAAACTTTCAGCCGCCGATTTCCGGAGAAGAAATTATGGCGCTGTTTAACCTGAAACCGGGCCGCGAAATCGGAATTTTAAAAGAAAAAGTAAAAGAGGCCATCCTTGAAGGAGAAATTGAAAACGACAGCGAGAAGGCAAAACAATTTGTTATTGCAGAAGGAGAGAAACTGGGTTTAACACTTGCTTAAATGTATTTCGCACCATTCGATTATATCATCGTAACAATCATTTAATTTTCAACGTTATAGTTTGGAAATATGAAATCATAAAGAAATGCAATTGGATATTTTATCTGGTTGCATTTTTATTTTTCGGATTTATCATTCCGTTTTTTTCTATTTATTTCGAAGTCCGGAGAGCGATAAAAGGTCAGACGCCAGTCGATAATTTTACGCTGTTATATACGTATTTCAGATTTCCGGTCTGGTGGCTGATAGTATTGCTGGAAGTAAGCTGGCTGAAATATTATCTTATAATAAAAATCCGGGCGGTTTCGAAGAAACCGCCCGGAAAAAAACACAAATGATGAAAAAATAAATTGTATGATATAATACAAGCCATTCTTAGTTCCAGAACGCTCCGTTTGTGCCTTTACCTGCAGTAAAAGTTTTCAAAAGAGATCCGCTCGTAGAATATACGCTGATTTTACTGTCCTGAGTAAATCCGTTCGCATCCGAAACAAAAATTCTGTCATTAACAACGCTGAATCCATATAGATTGGAATAAGGATCAACACTGTTCGTTACCGTAAATAAAGGAGCAGAAGGCACGGTAGTAGCCGTTAAATCCATTGCGAACACTTTAAGCCCTGAAGTAAAATAAAATTTACCCTTTTCAATTTCAAGATTCGTAGCATCGGTAATTCCTGTTAAAGTATAAGTCTTGGTAATGCTTCCTGCATTTGAAATCTGATAGATGTAAGAATCTGCAGTTCCTGCGGCAATAGCATATACCGTTCCGTTGCTGGCAATCATTTTATTGATGTTTCCGTTAGGTATGGTGATCGTAGACTGTACTTGATTGTTAGAGGTCGTAATATAAGAGATCTTATTTCCAAAACCGAAAGAAGCATTCTGTACGAAAATATTATTTCCAGCTTCAACAATTCTTTCAACGCTGTCCGTGAAGTTGATTTTCTTTACGAAAGATAAATCGGAAGTTTTATAGATACTTACGAATTTATCGCCTCCGTATTTGTCATTGGTAACGTAAATATTATTGTTGGCAAAGACCATGTATCGGGGCGAGTTCAGCTGGGCAGTAATTTCTCCCGTCTTCTTAAAGTTGAATCTGTTTACAATCTGAATTTTATTAGAATTATTCAGCAGTAAATAAGCATTATCTCCGTTAAAGCTGATTGTCTGCAAAACATCACCAAGATTGGAACCTCCGTTGTTGGCAGAGAAAATATTATCCTGTTTCATAGTCATGTCAGAAGTTACATACGTTACATCCGCATTAGGCTTTCCGAAATTTCCCTCGTTGCTTAATAGAAATCCGTTTCCGTAGTACGTTTCATCGCTGAGATTATTATCGTCACTGCTACAAGAAGTTGTAAAAAGCAATGCAGACGCAAAAACAAGGGTCAGAAGTTTAGTTATTTTCATAATATGTTAAATGTTAAAAATTAATATTGATATAAATGCTGTAATTTCTTTTAGGCAAAGGATAATAAGAAACAGTCTGATAAACGGCATCTGTAATATTATTTACCTTAAATCCTAAAGTATAATGATCTAAAAAGCTTGCGGAAACTCCGGAGTTCAGGACAAAATAAGGATCAATAGCGTCCGCTCTTTTTTCATCGGTAGTGGTATAGGTAAGTCCGTTGAAAAGTCCCTGAACATAAACATTCAGGAACCGGTAGCGGTAATCGATATTTCCGGTAGCTTTATGAAGCGGAACATACATCATCTGCATTCCCGTCACCTTATTGGTAGATCTGGAATACGTATATCCGCCGTTCAATGTAAAATGATGATTTCCTAAATTCTTACGGTAAGTAATCTGCGAATCAAGCCCGTAAATTTCAACGCTGTAGGTATTGAAAGCAGCCCAGTATCCTCCAGCCGTCGGAAGCCAGTTGATATAGTTTTTAATATCCATATAATACGGACTTATCACAAGCTTCGCATCTCCGAATTTAAATTCATGGTCCATATCCACATTCGTTGAAGTTTCAGGAACCAGATCAGGATTTCCTCCCTGTTTCCAATAGAGATCGTTAAATGTTGGAAACTTAAAATTTCTTGAGAAGCTTGCGCCCACCTGATACCATTTCACAGGCTGCCATTTTCCCGAAAAAGAATAGAGAACGGGAGAAGACATATTTTCTACAAAATCTTTCTTAATACCTGCTTCAAAACGGAGATCAGACGTTACAAAATAACGTATAAGACCGGCTGCAGAGCCAACATTTCTGCTGATATCACCGATACCCGATTGGTAGCCCACGCCTTTATTCACCTGAAATTCACCAATGGCATTCACATTAAGTTTAGGTGTTATGAAATAATTGAAATCATTTCTGAAGATATAATTTTTACCTTCCGCACCGCTTTCTTTAGGTTTGTCGATATCTCCGAAATATTGAAAATTATCCTCCGTGTAAGCCGCTTTCAGGCTGTTGGACAAATTATTTCGGGTAATATCCCACGAAATGAGACTGCGGTGGGTCTGTGCTTTATATTTTGTCTTATTACCGTTCTCTGTGAAGATCGGATAATGCTGCGAACCGTCAAATATCTGGTTTTGCCATGAAATCGTTTGATGCGGCGCAATTTTATATGAAGCTCCGATGTTGATCGATGAATTGTAAAACCTTCCGTTTCTGTTGATATACTCCTTTTCCGGGACTTCATAATCATTCTGGCTAATGACATAATTACCAGAAACTTTAACACTGAATTTCTCATTGCTGAAAGACGTTCTCAGAAAATTATTAAAAGTTCCGAAAGAAGCTGCTTCAGAATACAGGAAAGCATGAGTCCCCTTGTTAAACTCCAGATTATTATTGAGATGAATGCTTCCTCCGATGGCCGAACTTCCGTACTGCACGCTTCCTCCGCCGGCTTTCACCTCAAGGTCATCGTACCCGAAAAGCGGAATATTATTCACGTCACCCTGTCCAAGGAAGGCAGAGTTAATATTGATCCCGTTCCAGACGAAAGCCGTATGTCCTGCACTCGTTCCCCTGAAAGAAGGCGACGAAACTGCACCGCGGCCGTTTTCTTTGATATAAAGCTGAGACTGGAACCGTAAAAGTTCGGAAAGATTGGTGGCGTTTTTTTCGAAATCTTTCGGGCTGATGGTATTGATATTATGAAAAAGCTTTACCTTATTCATTTGGTTATCAAAAATATAGACCGTGTCAATCGCTTTCTCCTGCGCGGAAAGAAAGCAGCCGTAAGCCGAAAAAATCAGTACTAAAGATTTTTTTTTATCCATTCTATTTTACTTTTCCTCCGAAAGCAATGTATTTAGTTATAATTCTGGCAGGTCTCCTGACTTTCGCTTTCTACACCTTCCCGTTTGCACAGTGGTTTGTCGTAGAAACTTTTTTGCGATCTACAGTTGCGGGGACAGTCCGGGATTTACACCCGATTCCCTTTTCATTCCAAATGATTGGAAACCAAGATTTTTTGCAAAGATAAACTTATTCGTCAGAAATGCAAAAACACAAAAATAATTAAAGGTGATGACGACTTTTAGCAAAGGTTTTATTTTAGGAGCCGGGAACCTGCTTTCCACTGCAATTCCTCATTCCGCGGCTTCGCCGCTCCATTCCGGGATTTTCGTTTCAATCAGGGCTAGGGTAGCAGGACCGGTGGCTTCGACAGGCTCAGCCACCATAGAAATCTCAGTCTTTACACTAAGAATTTTTATGGTAAAAAATTCCCCTCCTCTGGAGGGGTGGCAAAAATTCAAAGAATTTTTGACGGGGTGGTTTAAAAATGCTATTTCCAAAAAGTGAATCGTGAACTGTCAATTCGCTACGCTTGTCAATTTTTTTAAATTCACCATTCAATTGCAAAGCAAATTCACCATTCACCAAAAAGACACTACAAGAATGTTCCGTCAAAATAAAACGGCAGCAGATCCTTTATCGAATGCACTTTCACCACTTCCTCATTCATGCTCGAAAAATAAAGATCAATGTTCTCATTCTGCTTGGTTTCAAACTCAATTAAGCTCTGCCTGCAGCCTCCACATGGTGGAATTGGCGGATTCTTTTCAGGAAATTCCCTGTGCCCTCCCACAACAAATATTTTTTTAATCTTAACGTCAGGAAAATTGGCAGCAACCCAGAATAAGGTGGTTCTTTCCGCACATAATCCGGACGGAAATGCCGCGTTCTCCTGGTTGTTCCCGGAATATATGGCTCCGTTTTCCAGCAGCACGGAACAGCCTACCAGAAAGTTGGAATAGGGAGCATACGCATTTTCACGCGCTTGCTTTGCTCTTTCAAACAATTCTTTTTCTATATCGTTCAGCTCACTGCTATTCTTAAAATATTCGTAACTGATCTGAGTTTCTTTTTTCATATATTGTGGATTAAAAAAAGGGGGATAAAATTACTTCTTTTTCACGAGGTGGGCAATAAAGGCCTGCTCTTTGCAATTCTCAATTTTTTAAAAATTAAATTAACATGTTATATACTCCAATTACATTCCGAAATGTAGAACTGAAAAACCGATGGGTAATGTCGCCGATGTGTATGTATTCCAGTGAAAACGGACTTGCAGACGATTTTCACTTTGTTCATTATGGAAGCCGCGCACAGGGCGGAGCCGCACTTCTTATCGTGGAGGCAACCGGTGTGGAACCCCGCGGAAGAATTACCAATCACTGTATGGGAATATGGAACGACGAGCAGGCAGAAAGTCTTAAAAAAATTGTGGAATTTGTTCACAAAAATTCAGAAAGCAAAATAGGAATCCAGCTTTCGCATTCCGGAAGAAAAGGATCAACCTGGAATACCACTCAGATTCCTGTTGAAGAAGGTTGGGAAACGATCGCACCAAGCCCGATCCCCTATCATCCGACAGAAAGAATTCCTCATGTGTTGACTTTAGAAGAAATTAAAGAACAGGTTCAGAACTTTAAACATGCTGCCAGAAGAGCGGTTGAGGCAGGTTTTGATGTTATTGAAATTCATGCGGCTCATGGCTACCTGATTCATCAGTTTTTATCGCCGCTTTCCAATATCAGAACAGACGAATATGGCGGAAGCTTTGAAAATAGGATCCGTTTTCTCATTGAAATTGTAGATGCCGTAAACCAAGAGCTGAATGATGATGTTGCTTTATTTGTAAGAATTTCCGGAACGGAATACGCTGAAAACGGATGGGAAATTCAAGACAGTGTTGAGCTGGCAAAAGTATTGAAAAACCACGCTGTTGATCTGGTTGATGTTTCCAGCGGGGGAAATATTCATGGCGTGAAAATTCCGCTTTTTGACGGATATCAGGTTCCATTGGCTTCACAGGTAAGAAATGAAGCTCATGTAAAAACAGGAGCGGTAGGGCTGATTAAAAAAGTCTCACATGCAGAAGAGATTCTGGAGAAAGGAGATGCCGATCTTATTTTTATTGCCCGGGAAATCTTGAGAAACCCTTATATTGCGGTTCAGGGTTCCTTTGAAATGAATGAAGAATGCTTTTTCCCGCATCAGTATCTTCGGGCAAAAATATCCTCTTAATTTTTATATATTTGATTCACAAAAAATAGAAATATGAAAGCAGAAGATTTCATGCTGCCTTGTCCGATCAAAAAATTCTTTGGAGTAGAATGCTTTGGGTGCGGTACCCAGAGAGCCATTGTCATGGTTTTTGAAGGCAGGTTTGCAGATGCTTTTCATATGTTTCCTGCGGTATATACGCTTTTGCTGTTTTTTTCCGTAGTAACTCTTAATTTTATCGATAAAAAAAGAAACTATGGTAATTTGCTGATAATTTTAGCATCCTTGAATGCTGTAATTATGGTAGTTTCGTATTTTTACAAACATCATTTTAGCCATTAAACAACAAATTAAATATTATAACTATGGAACAAAAATTGCCAAATGCACAGACGGTGCTTATTTTAGGAATTATTTCGGTGGTAGGTACCTGCTGCTGTTCAGGGCTTATCGGTATTATTTGCGGGCTTATCGGTCTCAGCAAATATAAAAACGATAAAGTACTTTACGATGCAAATCCCGGACAGTATTCTGATTTTGGAAATCTGAACACGGGACGTATTTTATGTCTTATCGGTCTTATTTTAGGATGCCTTCAGGTTGTTTATTTCGTTTTCATGTTAGCAACTGTTGGATGGGACGGATATATGGAACAGATCAATTCACTTTCTAAAATGGGAGGAAGAGGATAAAAAATCAGACCGCCGATCAGGCGGTCTTTTTTTGTTTAAAAATGCTTATTTTATTAAGAAGTACTAATTTTATATCGCGATTATTTTACAATAAACTTCATTGCTGTATCATTCATTTTCAAAATATATACTCCTGAAGGTAAATTTTTAATCCTGATAGAATTTCTGCTGTTCCCGAAAGGATGTTCAAAAGACTGCACCATTTTTCCCTGAAGATTATAAATCTCAGCTTTTGTGATATACTTTGTTTCCCCTTTTACAAAAATTTCGTTATTCACAATCGGATTCGGAGAAATCTGCAGTTGATTTTGAGGTAAAGATAATCCTGAAAAAGCATTCTGAATTTGTCTCGATGTTCCGGAATAACAGGTCCAGCTGAGGTTATCAATGGCCACTCTGTTGCTTGTAGAATTATTTTCCAGTTCTACAACTACGTTTCCTGAAATATTAATATTATTAATAGTGGTCGTTGTTGCATTGGTGCTGTAAGGTACTGTTCCTACGGTTGTCCCATTAACTTTTACGTTGAATGTTCCGTTGGATCCTGTAAACTTTAATTGGGTGGTCACCGTTAATGATCCGATTCCGTTGGCTGTACTTCCTGATGTTAAAGCGCCGTCTCTTACGGTAATAGCTTTTGTAGAAATCGTCTGGTCGGTTCTGGCATCAGTGGCAGTCCAGGAAATTCCGCCGTTGCTCCATGTTCTTGTCAAATAAGATGCGGAACTTGCTGTTGGAATGGTTTCGAAGGTTTCATTCGTACAACCGGTTGTTGTTGGTGGATTTGTAGTTCCGCCACCGCCTGTGGATGATCCTGATCCCCAGATTAAATTAACGTAATTCGGATTGTCGATGAACGGGTTTCTGTTTCCCTGAAACGTGTAGGAAGCATTATTTCTGTTGATTTCCGCCTGCGATACCGGGTCCTGATTATGCCAAGCCAGCAAAACATTCAGTTCCCACGTCTGCAATCCGGGGAAGGCTGAACTTCCCAGCATATTTCCCGAGGAAAAAGTAGAAAGCTTACTTTGATAACGTGTCACAAAATAAAAGATCATTCTCGCTACATCTCCTTTAAATTCATCAATCGGCTCGAAAACAGTCCCTGAAAATCCGGAAGAAACGGAATTTCCCAATTTGGAACCGTTTTTAGAAGTGAATGTTGCAGTACCCACTTTTCCGAAAGGGTAATTGGAACGCATGCCGTTTACTTTTCCGTCCGTAGCTCTGATAAAATGAATGTCGGAAACCATTGGCGAAGATTCATTAAAGAGACTTTGAGGCACAATATGCTCACGATTGTAGCAGTTGCCTTCCACAGAATACGTTCCGCACTGGTTGGTTCCCGGAGTGTATTTATAAGGATCGACACCTGCAGGTTTTTCCGAATAAATATCCAGAATGGATCCGTCATTTTCGTAATTTTTGTCAATATCGGTTGTTTTATAACCGGTCCACAGCCCGCTATACCCTTTGTCCTGGTGTCCGTTGGTAATGATTGTACTTAAAGCTGTTTTTAAGGAAGCTCCCGATAAACCGTTCGCGGCATTGTAATATCCGGAAGGTGCCTGTGCATTTGCCAGAACAGATACAAATGCAGCAATGAATAATGATTTTTTCATGTCAATATTTTAGGTGGTAAGATTAATATAAAATTACGAATAAGGAATTACGGAATTGTTAATTTTCAAAACAATATAAATAAAGCAATAAATTATTGACTTTAATAATCATTTGTTACGTATAAATTAATTCTTCAACAATTGAGAAAAATCATGAATATAAATCAATAATATGAGAAAAAAGAATTACTTTCGTTGTTATTATTTTTATTTAGAATGGTTAAAAATTTATATTTTAAAATGAGTATGCCTGTCTTAGGCTTTATTGGAGGGATTTTCTTTGCAAATGCGCAGTGTAATCCGGTAAGCAGTTTATCTGAGAATTTTGATGCCTATTCCTGTTGCAACATGGGAGTAGTGCCTGCATGCTGGGACAGCGTGATTTTGGGCGGAGCAAGTCAGATTATTTCAAGCACCCAACCGGCTTCGGGAACAAGCCAGATTTATCAGACCGGCTATGGTACCGGAAAAATATCCATCGTTATTTTGCCAAGTATGAGTAATCTTTCAGATGGTACACACCGCCTTCGTGTAAAAATGAAATCAAACGGAGCAGGCTATCTTGAATTGGGCTATATCAAAGATGCAATTCCCGATACTTTTGTAGTCCTTCAGCCCATTACGATCACCAATACTTCCTATGATAGTACATCGGAAAGGATTTTTACAATACCGACAACGGTTCCCGCAGGAATGAGGCTGGCCATACGCAATCCCGGAACTTCTTTTGCCGGACATTACTGGGACGATGTAGTCTGGGAGCCCATACCGAATCTGGCGACCAGCGAAACAGACAATCTCCCGAAGATAAGTCTTTATCCTAATCCTGTTCACGACGAGCTGCATATTTCTGATGTGAAAAATGTTGAAACCCTTACATTAACCGACACGTCAGGAAGGATATTAAAAATCATTAATAAATCTGCCGGTACCGTATTGTTGAGTGATCTTGAGAAAGGAGCATATTTTATCTCATTGCATTTCAAAAAAGGAGAAGATGTATCCTATAAAATAATTAAGAATTAGTAAATAAAAGGTGAGTACAGTAAACTACTGACTTTTACCTTAAAATATCGATTCATATTTGGATGAGATTACTTTCGGTCTAAAATTGATAAAGCAGTGCAAATACATTCAGCTCACTGTGATTTTTTGATAGCAGATCATATGGTACTTTAATAATTTCGCTTATCCCTGATATTATTTTTCGCTCTTTGTAGGAGAGATTGTACAGCTTTGGGGGACAACTCCATTATTTTTGCCGTTTCAGAAATGGACATTTCTTCTATTTTGGTAAGGATAATAACTTTTTTTTGTTTCTCATTCAGCGTATTGATGATCCGGAAAAGTTGGCGCAGCGATTCTTCATTTTCCATCAGAACACCCGGATGATTAAAATTTATCAATTCTTCACCTGGAATGGAATAGTTGTCCTCTCTCAAAGACGTAATAAAGCTAAGACGTTTCTTTGCCTTTTTAGCCTTGATAAAGTCTAAAGATTTATTGACCGCAATTTTGTAGATCCATGTTGATATTTTTGATCTATTTCGGAAGGTGTCCAGTTTTTCATAAACACTTATAAAAACATCCTGGGTAATCTCTTCTGCATCTTCAGTCTTCTGTACATACTGTAAGACAAGATTATAGATGTAGGCTCTATTAGAATGGTATATTTGCTCAAAAGTCAACTTGGTCAATCATTTGTGTTGTGAACTGCAAATTTGAAAATAATTTCCCGAAAAATTAATTTTTATCCTTATTTTTTAATGACCTGATTTCTTTTGTTTAATTTATTGTAACATGTAAAAAGCCGATACAGAGATGTAACGGCTTTCATATATAATGATTAATTTAAATCTTATTTTCTTTGTGGAGGATAATTTTTCATGATTTCCGCAACAATTTCAGGAATCTGTCTTTGTTTCGCTTTTGGAGAATCCACGGAAATTCCGCTTCCGATTCCCTGCCAAACCAGTTTATTGG
Organism: uncultured Chryseobacterium sp.; assembly: GCA_913778275.1. Next base: position 13,115 of record CAJYWN010000015.1, on the reverse strand, counting down.
ATCTTGCATCAACCATATCTACAATAATGGCACCCTCATTATAGTTGCTGGACCATGTTCTGTTCATACCGATTCCCCATCCGAAAGGTCCGCCCCAACCCCAGGCTCCGTATGGAGAGGTGGTAGTGATATCGGTAATCTTTTTATGGTTGGCCTTCACATTAATGATCAGATCAGGACTTTCTCCCGACTGAAGTCCTTTCATCTGAAGCTGTTTCGATAATTCGTTCAATACTCTGTCTTTGTCGATGTCATTCAGTTTCAGATCATCAATTCTGAGTTTGTATGTTTTATAGGTGGTAAAATTTGCAGTATCTGCATAATCAGAACGTACATTGAAAGGACTGCATGATGTTAAACCCAAAGTAGCCGAGGCTAACAAAATAAAAATATATTTTTTGCTCATAGCTTTTATATTTATTTTATTATAATCGCGAATCAGTGATTTCATTTTATTTATTTTTTTTATCGTTTTTAATGAATGTGTCCGTTTTTTTATCGTATCCGTAAGGACAATGTCTACAGCCACTTTTACAGCAATGCCCTCTTTTCAGATGAAATTTTTCTGTAAAAACCTTATACCCCTGCTCGTTATAGTAAAAATCTTCACCTTCTTTGATATCAAAAAGTGCCATAGGTTAAATCTCTAAGTCAAAAAACTTTATATTTGTTATCATGATAATTGTATGCCAAAAACTTTTGAACCTGTTAAAAATCAGCGGCATCGCTCTTTTCCCTTTTATCTTGATTAGGAATTCCGAAGATAAGAAAAATAAGATATTGATCAATCATGAAAAGATTCATTTAAGGCAGCAAATTGAAATGTTGGTCATATTTTTCTATTTATTCTATGTCATTGAATATTACTACTGGCTTTTTAAGCTGAAAAACGGCTATCATGCGTATCAGAGAATTTCCTTCGAAAGAGAAGCCTACGCCAATGAGCACGATCTAAACTACCTCAAAAAACGGAAATTCTGGAGCTTTAGAAAATATCTTTAATATTAATTTCTGTAACGTACTAAAAATTCACATGTGAGGGGTTGCAAAAATTCGAATAATTTTGATGGGCTGTTTTAAATTTCACAAAAATTAAATTTTTATTAAAATGAAAACGTCAAATCAACAGCAAATTAAAAAACACAAAAAATACTATTTTTGTACAACACATTCAGGCTAAAATGATATTACAGCTTCCCACGCAAAAAGTACCGATTCAGGAAATTCCGGTTAATAAAAAACTCAGGCTTTTCATCAAAAGAGAAGATCTCATCCACCCACAGATTTCAGGGAACAAATACTGGAAATTATTTTTCAATATCAATACATATCTTGCCGGAAATCACGTAAAACCTTATATCATTACTTTTGGAGGAGCCTTTTCAAATCATATTGCCGCCGTTTCCGAAGTAGGCAGCCTGGCCGGGATTCCAACTCTGGGTATCATCAGAGGAGAAGAGCTGAAAGGCAAGTGGCGCGAGAATCCAACCTTAGTTTTTGCCAGAAAAAACGGAATGAACCTTCAGTTTGTAAGCCGCGAAGAATACCGCCATAAGGAAAAACTTACCGAATTTTTAAAAGCTGAATTTCCGAATGCTCTTATCGTTCCCGAAGGAGGAACCAATAAAGAAGCAGTTGAAGGCGTAAAAATGATGCTGAATGAAGATACAAAAGATTTTGATTATCTTTGCACTGCAGTAGGAACCGGAGGAACCATTTCGGGAATCTCGAAGTTTTGCGAAGAAAATCAAAGAGTTATCGGCTGTAAGGCTGTAATGGATGATTCCTTAGAAGATACCATATCAAAATTAACTCCGAGGAGAAATTTTCATCTAATAGATTCTTCCTTCGGAGGTTATGGTAAAATAAAAGATGAAAATATCCGTTTTATCAATGATTTTAAACTGAACTACGGAATTCCGCTGGAACCGATCTATACAGGAAAAATGATGCAGATGATTTTCGAGATGATTGAAGGTGGGTATTTTCCTGAGAACAGTAAAATTTTGTGCTTCCACACCGGTGGATTACAGGGTATTGAAGGCGCAAATCTATTGTTGGAAAAACAGAACAGAAATTTAATTATATAAGTAAAATTGAAAAACATGAAACACGAAGTGTTCCATCTTTCATTTTAAAACAGTAAATATTATAAGATGAAAAGACTTTTCTTACTTGTAAGCCTTTTAGTTTTATCAAAATTTTCAGCTCAGACCTGGGCAACAGAAGATCAGTACATCCAGAAATTTGCCAAATATGCCGTGGAAGAAATGGAAAAGTATAAAATTCCTGCTTCTATTACCCTTGCACAGGGACTTCTGGAAACCGGCGGCGGACAAAGCCGGCTCGCGCTGGAAGGTAAAAACCATTTCGGTATCAAATGTAAGGAAGACTGGACCGGAAAAACAATGAAACACACGGATGATGCTCCCAATGAGTGTTTCCGGGTGTATGATGATCCCCGCCAGTCCTACGAAGACCACTCGATATTTTTATCAACAAGAAAATACTACGCTAATCTTTTTAATCTCGATATGAAAGATTATAAAGCATGGGCAACGGGACTTAAAAAAGCAGGCTATGCCACTAATCCGCGCTATGCTTCCATATTAATCGGTAAAATCGAAAAATACAGATTATACGAATTTGATAACACCAGTTCGAAGGAAGTTCTCTACGCCGTTCTTAAAATGTATCCCACTCTCAAGGATGACAGAACATTTATGGCGCAGCTGGATACGGAAAAATACAACAAAAAAGTAAAAGATCCCGTGACAGTTGAAGTCCCTTATAAGCAGACCTCTTATGCGCAGCAGCAAAAAAGGGTGGAAAGAATCAAAACAAAATCAGAAGTTCTCAATTCTATTCTCATTAAGACCCACCCGAACGACGGTCTTAAATATATTGTAATTCCTGAAGATACCAATCTGGAATTTATCGCTAAAAAGTTTAAAATAACCGAAAGTAAACTTATAAAATGGAACGAGCTGGAAGGTGATGTTTTACACAAAAACGATATTGTCTTCCTTGAATCTAAAAATTCAGATGGAAATACTGCGACCTATAAAGCGGAAGCCGGGGAGGATATGCATGATATTGCCCAGAAATTCGGGATTAAATTAAATAAATTGTATGCTAAAAACAGGATGGATGAAGGCCAGAAACCTTCAGCCGGACAATTGATTTATTTAATTGATAAGAAACCAAGAAATTAATTTGTTGATGGTCTTTATTGTTTGTTGAACACTAGCAACAATCAGCCATTAACCAACCATTATATATGAAATACCAAAGAAGTTCAGCTTTATTTGATGAAGCGTACCAATACATTCCGGGAGGGGTAAACTCTCCGGTTCGTGCATTCAAATCTGTAGGAGGAGTGCCGGTTTTTATGAAATCTGCAAAAGGTGCTTACCTTACCGATGCCGATGACAACACCTATATCGATTATATCAATTCCTGGGGTCCGGCTATTTTAGGACATACCCATCCGGAAGTTTTAGAGGAATTAAAAATTCAGGCCGAGAAAGGCTTTTCTTTCGGAGCTCCCACAGAACTGGAAACCGAAATCGCAAAATTCATTGTAGAAAATGTTCCGAACATTGACCAGATCAGAATGGTTTCTTCAGGAACGGAAGCTTGTATGAGTGCCATCCGACTCGCCAGAGGATATACGGGAAGGGATAAAATCGTAAAGTTTGAAGGGTGCTACCACGGACACTCCGATTCATTTTTAATAAAAGCGGGGAGTGGTGCTGCCACTTTCGGAAACCCCAATTCTCCGGGAGTAACATTGGGTACGGCAAAAGATACTTTACTCGCAAGATATAACGATTTTGAGCAGGTAGAAGATTTATTCAGACATAATCAGGGTGAAATCGCGGCGGTTATTATTGAGCCCGTAGCCGGAAATATGGGCTGTGTCCTTCCTGAAAATGAATTTCTTCAGAAACTGCGAACCATCTGTGATCAAAACGGAGCGCTGCTGATTTTCGATGAGGTAATGACGGGTTTCAGACTTGCTTTTGGAGGGGCTCAGGAACTCTTTAATGTAAAAGCCGATTTGGTAACTTTCGGAAAGGTAATCGGTGGCGGACTTCCGGTAGGCGCTTTTGCAGGAAGAAATGAAATTATGGATCATCTGGCTCCGAAAGGAGGCGTTTACCAGGCAGGAACGTTGAGCGGAAATCCTTTAGCAATGCGAGCCGGACTGAAAACGCTTCAGCTAATCAAAAATGATCCTGAGTTTTTCAACCGATTGGCAAAAACAACGGAGACACTGGATTTTGAAATCGGAAAAATTTTAAATGAGAAAGGGATTGCCCATAAAATCAACAGAAAAGGATCAATGATGTCCGTGTTTTTCCATACAAACAGAGTTTCCAATTTTGACGAAGCCCAGGAAGCCAATCATGCTTTGTTTAATAATTTCTTCCACCAGATGCTAAACAACGGAATTTATCTTCCGCCAAGCGGCTATGAAACATACTTTATCAGTGATGCCATCAAAGATAAAGAAATTGACAGGACGCTGGAAGCAGTTAGAAAATTTGAGTATTCTTAAAAATATTAAAGAACATTTTGAAAAGGGTGAGGTTACAACTTCATCCTTTTTATTTAACACTAATCTTTATTATTCCATTTATTTTTATCTAACTTTCTGTAAATTATCACAAATTCAGATTTATTTAACCGCAAAAGTTACAAAAGATTTTACCTGATAAAAGTTTAAAAAGGCAAAAGGCTGCAAAAGTTTTGAAATACAAGATGGAATATCAATGCTGAGATTCTTCCAGAATGGCAAAATAAAATAATCAGTCTAATTTATTCGAAAATCTTCGAAATCCGCGGGAGAAAAATGCAACCGCAAAATACAAGGTTTTAGCTCCTCACATAAGTTTTGAAATCAGAAGATTTCAATGATTAACATCGATCACCATGATCCTGTCGAAGAGTGTGCTCAAAGATTGTTAATCCCAAAAATAAACAAGAAACGGCACAGGATTCCCTGTGCCGCCACTGTTATCATTTTAAACTAATTTACTGTAAGGTAGACCATCCTATTGCCCAAGCCGGACTTCCCAGCTTGTTTCCTGCGCCGGTAGCGTCTGACTTTTCGGTATAGGTTGACGGCAATAGGGTTACGCTTGAGCCGTCCGTGGCCTTTGCTGTCATTTTGTTGGTAACATTGGTATCAAAAAATACATCTTTGATTTTGCTCTGGCCATTGATATACGTTACCGTGGCATCATTTTCCAGGCTGAAACCGTCTGTCCAGTTAGAAAGGACTACATTTTCAAAACTAGCATACGTCCCTGAATACAGTCTTACCGCCTGAGATTCTCCTGATGTTCCGCCAAGAACGGTCACGTTTTTAATGATCGGATTAGATCGGGGAGAGGCATCGGCGTTTGCAGCATTGTTGATTCCTTTTATTGCTGTATTTCCTGTACCGGTAGTTCTCCTTTTTGTATAGATATTGGTGGCTGTACCGATCCATCCGTCTGTCCATACAAAGGCATCGTCTGCATTACTGATGGAAACAATATTGGAAACATTTACCGTTCCGCCGTAAAGCTGGATACCGTCTTCGGCTCCGTTTACCACCGCTATATTTTCGACTTTCGTATCACTTCCTACCCCATACAGCGACAGGCCGTTGAAATTTTTATTAGTTGCAAAATTAATTCCTGCATTTTCGATTCTTACGTAGGCTAAAGCACCTGAATTGTCTGAAGCGGCCGTTCCTCCGTATGAAGCGTTTCCGACTTCAGAAATAGCTGTTGTACCGGTATTGATGGGTGCTTTTCCGCATATCATTACTCCTCCCCAGCTTCCTGCAGTGGCTGCCGATGAATTGAATGTTACAGGAGACGCAGGTGTTCCGTTGGCATAGATCTGTCCGCCCTGTTCTACTAAAATATAGGATTCTGCTCCGGCCGTCGCCACGATTCTTGTGCCGGCAGGAATTACAAGCTTACCACCGGACTTTACTCTTACCGCTCCGTTGAGTACATATACTTTTGTCGCATCAAGAGTAACTACCTGTCCATTGCTGACCTCCCCTTTGAAATTTGCAGGATCCTGTGCGATTCCCACCACTGCAATAGTGGCCGTTTCATCATCTTCTGAACATGATTGGAAAAGAGATGAAAAGCTTATAACGGCAGCTGCAAAGAAGAGCTTCAGGTAATTTTTTCTCATACTGTTTAAGATTTATTGCTAATGAATTTTTTTAAATGCTTTTTTATTTCAGGAGACCAAATTACCATTTTTATCTGTATTTTTCATAATTCAGGTTCGCTGAATGCTTATTTATTCAATAAACGCAAAACGGCATCGGAAATTTTTTCCCGATGCCGTTTTCTTTTAATTTGATATGAAGAAACTAATTACTAATTATTGAAGTGCTGCCAAAAGATTTACTCCGTCTACGGTAGCCCATGCTCCCGGAGTTAAAGAAACCTTAGTAACAGTAGCTGTGTTTGTAAACGTTTTTCCTCCGTTTGTTTGTGCATATCCCCAAACGCCTGCGTTATCAGAGTTTACGTAATTGATAGGAGAAACAGAAACTTTTGTAGGATTTGCATTTACCTGGTTGTTGTTGGTAGCATCATCCTGGATAAGCACTGCGTAAGCATTTTTACCACCCGTATTTTTGTATCCGCTGATGTAGACATTAGAGAAAATACCTGTTCCCTGTCTTTTGAACTGGATTGCTGAGATTTCAACTGAACCTGCTACTTCAGGGTTTGTATTATTATCTCTAATCAATGTAATGTTTGAAATTTTTGGAGCAGTATTGTCAACATTTGCAGAAGCTTCAATCTCCATTCCAAAGTTACCTGTGCCGGTCTGGAAAGCGTACCAGTTTGTGTTATTCTGTCCGCTCCAGGCATCCTGCCAGTCGAAAGAGTCATCATAATTTCCGTAAGAAACGAGATTCTTTGCACTTACTGTACCTCCGAAGAATTCATATCCGTCGTCTGTTCCTTTGTAAGAAACCAGGTTTTCAAGAGTTGTTCCTGCTCCTACTGCATAGAATGTCATAGAGTTGGTTTCAGATGTACCGTCGTTGATTTTTTTACCTCCGTATTCCACACGAACAAATTTCATAGTTCCGGAATTGGAGTTGGCATCATTACCACCGTAATAAACACTGTTTCCATCCTCAGAAAGCGCTTGTGAAAGACCATTTACCGCTTTGATAGGAGCATTTCCATAGAGGGTAATTCCACCCCAGTCACCAGGTTGTTTGTTTGTTGTAGTAAATACAATGGGTTCTGAAGCAGTTCCTACCGCATTAATTTTTCCATCCTGTAAAATTACTAGGCTGCTTGATTTTGTGGTTACTGCATTAAAAACAGCACCAGCTTCAATAGTGATCGTAGCCCCATTAGTTACTTTCACAATTCCATCCAAAATATATGTACCTTTTTTAATAAGGATATCTTTAGTAATTGTACCGGAAAGTGTTCCGCTGCCGTTTAATACACTCTCAGTTGTTCCGGGTGTTACTGTTGTGCTGCCATTATCCCCGTCATTAATGTCGATGGTACAAGAAGATACCGAGAAGCTCAATGCAAGAGTTAAAGAAAGTAGAGTTAAAAGATTCTTTTTCATTTTATACTAAGATTTAATTTTAATAATTGTTTTAGAATGTGTATCCAACTGTGAAGTTGAAGTTTATACCGTTAAAATAGTTGTTCAGGGCATAGTTTCCTTTTGTATTTACAGGATAGTAGCTGTCGTCGCCCAATTCTACTCTGTATTTACTGTTCAGGATGTTTTGTACCCCGAATTTTATATTCCAGTTTTTGTCAATCTGGTTTTGATATACAAAGTCAAGCTGATTGAATGGTTTTTCATAATAATTGTCCGTACCGGAACCTCCTACTGCATAAATTTTCGATCCTGAAACATTATAGACTAAGGATAATGTACTGCTAAAGTTTCTGGAGTTTTTATATTCGTACTTCAAATCGGCATTGATGGTATACGGAGCCGCTCCCTGCAATCCTCTTTTATGAAGCTGATCATCTGTAAACCCAGGGATATTCGGTCGTTCCGTTTTTAATTGATCTTCACTTCTTTTTACATCAGAATACATAAAAGTAGCGTTGGTCCCGAACGTAAATCTTTCCAAAGCATTTGAGATTCTTCCCAGGCTGATAATACCTTCAAGCTCAACCCCTGCTATAGTGGCTTTCTGTGCGTTGTAAAAAGTAATTACAACACCACTTGCATTTCCGGACGGAGCAATGGATTTTTCAATAGCATTGTCAATTCTCTTTGCGAATGCGTTGATGGCAAACATCTCCTTATTGGAAGGATAATATTCCCACTTTAAGTCGATATTGTAGTTTTCACTGTTTACAATATTTTCATTACCTCTTACTGTAGTATTGTCCGGATTGATGTACTCAATAGGCATTGTCTCAATAAGGATAGGTCGAGTAATGGTTTTGCTTAATGACAATCTTACGTTATTTTTATTATCAATAGCTTTCTTAATTGACAAGGATGGTAGGAAATAATTTTTGTTGGTTGTAAGATTGAATCTTGTAGCATTTCCGGGTTTACTGTAACGGATGATTCTCATGTCGCTTTCCAGTCTGCCACCTACGAGGATATCCCAGCTGTCACTTGGTTTATAATCGAAATTAAGGTAGCCTGCGTTCACAAACTGATAAATATTGGACAGATAAGAATAAGGATCAGAATCTTCCTTATAAAATAACTTATCGTTACTGATAGAATTGTTTAAAGTAGACTGAATGTTATCAACATCAATATACACCGGGGTGTTGACGCCTTTTGGAGTTCCGAATACAAAACGATATGAGTTTTTTCTGATGTCGGAAAACCCGTTGTATCCTACAGTAAGCTGCATTGGATAATCTTTTCGCTCTCCTTTTTCCCCCAGAAAAACCGAATATTCTCCAAAACCAGAAGCATAGAATTTACCATCTACGTCCAAATACTGTCTGATGAGGTTATTTCCTCCGTAAGAAAATACAGCATTGCTGTAATCACCAGGTAAGGTAAGTTCAAAGATTTTTCTGTCCGGTTGGCTGTAATTGTTGATTACATAACTTCCTCCCGCTCTGAATAGGTGTCGCTCACCCAGTTTTTGTGAAGCAGTAAGCTGTAAATCCAAAAATCTTGAGATGTCCTGTTGATTCGTTCTGAAGAAACGGTTGTCTTCAACACTGAAATTTTTATATCCAGTAAAATCTTCGATGATATTTGCAGAATTCTGAAGATAAATCGCGTTTAAATTAATGTTTGTACCTTTATTTTTGTATCCAAGTCCTAACAAAGCGGAAGATTCCAGCTCATATACGTAGCTTTTCTTTCTTAAAAGGTTACTCAGTTCAACAATCTGTCCGTTATCTCTGAACTGGTTGTTATCACCTTCTTTGTAAGAATATTTTGAGGCTTGATTTAAGGAGAATAGAATTCCCACGTTTCCTGTTTCACCGGCTTTAAGTTTTTGCACGGTAGTAAAGCCTATGCTTGTATTCGGTAAAGTTTTAATGTTATCAACATTCCACGAATCTTTAAAAGAATTAAGGGACTGCTCTTTTGTAAAATTGTATGTATTAGGACGGTAATCCCTGATTTCACCCGGAAGCATTCGGTCTCTGGAATTTAATCCAAGATAAGCCTCAATCCCTCTCGCTCCTTCTGCTACTTTAAAATTATCTCTGAAAGTACTTAAAGTATTAACCCCAACGCTAAATTCAATTTTTGAAAAAGCTTTATCAATCGTTAATGTTTCAATATCGAAGGTTGCCCCTGCGAAATCTCCGTAGAGATTGGAGTTAAAAGTTTTATAGATGTTCAGCTTACCCACAACATCTGTTGGGAACTGCTTTAAAGCAATGATTTTTTGAAAAGGGTTGTTAGAAGGAGACCCGAGTCCGTTTATCAGCAGGTAATTATATCGCTCTTCCAGACCCCGAACGAAAAGACCCCTTCCTTCTACAGTGGTAATACCTGTAACTTTCGTAAGACCCTGTTCTACGTTGGAAATTCCTTTTCTTGAAATTTCTTCAGCACTTACAGCCTGTTTCTGAATGATCGCTTTTTTCTGCTCTATCATTACAGCAGTTTCCGTTTTCTTGTTACTGCTGCCCTGGATCACTACGCCTTCGATCTTCTTTTCTTTCTTTACCGTGTCGTTTTTGGTTTCCTGAGCATAAAGTACAGTTCCTGATGTTGTCAAAAACAAAACTGCGATACTTACTTTTCTAAAATTCATTTCTTTTACTATATTACTTCGCTGCAAAGGAATAAAGAATATGGCGGGTAAATGGTTTAGTAAAATTTAATTTTTTCTTAACTAAACATTAAGAAAAAGATATTATTGTTAACTTTATGTGAACGATGTCCCTTTTATTAAACTGTGATTAAAATATTATTAACTTTGACTCGTAAAAATTAGAAATGAACCAAAAGAAAATCCTCTTAATAGACGATGAATTGGATATTTTAGAGATTCTGTCTTACAATCTGGAAAAGGAAGGTTATGATATCTATACGGCCACCAATGGTAACGAAGGTATCGATAAAGCTAAAGAAATTGTTCCCGATCTTATATTATTAGATGTTATGATGCCCGAAAAAGACGGTATCGAAACATGTCAGGAACTTCGTAAGATTAAAGAACTTCAAAAAACACTGATCGTTTTTCTTTCCGCAAGAAGCGAAGAATTCTCTCAACTGGCAGGTTTTCAGGCAGGCGCCAATGATTATATCGTTAAGCTTATCAAACCGAAAATCCTTATTTCCAAAGTAAATGCTTTATTACAGCTTACTTCTCAGGTTTCCGATAACTCCAAGCTTATTGAGATCGGTGATCTGGTGATTGATAAAGATAATTTCAGAGTTTCGAAAAGCGGACAGCAGTTCCTGCTTCCTAAAAAAGAGTTCGATCTTCTTTACTTACTCGCTTCCAACACGGAAAAAGTATTCAAAAGAGAAGAAATCCTGGAAAAAGTCTGGGGAAATGACGTAATTGTAGGAGAAAGAACAATTGATGTACATATCAGAAGATTAAGAGAAAAATTAGGAATCAATACGATTCAGACATTAAAAGGAATTGGGTACAAACTTATTGTTTAATACTCAATTTCAATTTCTTACCTTTACATCAACCCATAAAAATTGTAAAATTGAAATTTTACAGACTTACCCTTGTCGCCTCTTGTCTTCTGACTTTGGTGATGTTCCTTTTAGTAATCATTTTCGATTCACTAAAGGACATCTATTACAGCACCCCTTTCTTCAAGATAGGGCTTTTCATTTGCCTTGTCCTTATCTTCATTATTAATTATATCGTTTTGGAATTATTATTTAATTACTATGGTAAAAAGCAGGTTCGGGGCCTCTCACAGCTGTTACCTCAGGAAATTGTTAATGATGATGATGAAAATATCACCATTAAAGAGCTGGGCGAAAGATTTTCGGACCTCAATCAGAAGAAAGTTACCGAGCTCGATATGATGAAAGAAATGGAAAGCTATCGTAAAGAATACATCGGAAATGTTTCCCATGAGCTTAAAACACCACTGTTTTCCATTCAGGGATATGTGGAGACTTTACGGGACGGCGGAGTGGATAACCTTACCATCCGCGACAAGTACCTGGAAAGAATTGATAAATCGGTAGAAAGGCTCATTGCCATCGTTACCGATCTGGATATGATCAACAGATTGGAAGCGGGAGAAATAAATCTTACCGTTTCAAAATTCGATGTCAACCTTCTCATCAGGGAAATTTTCGATCTACTGGATCTCGAAGCCGAAAAGCACAACGCCACCATGCAGATTCAGACCCTGCATCCGCAGATTTTTGTGGAGGCAGACAAGCAGAAGATCTCACAGGTTTTTATTAACCTTATCTCCAATGCTATTCATTATGCCAACCGGCAGGAGGCTAAAGTTGTGGTGAAAACAAGTGTCCTTAAAAATAAAGTTCTGATTGAAGTAATCGACAACGGAATGGGAATAAAAGCCGAAAGCCTTCCAAGAATCTTCGAAAGGTTTTACCGTGTGGAAACCAGCCGCAGCAGAAGGGAAGGAGGTTCCGGATTAGGTCTCGCCATCGTAAAGCATATTCTTGAGGCACATAACGAAAATATTACCGTAGAAAGTGTGTACCTGGAAGGTACAAAATTTAGCTTTATGCTTGAAAAAAGTAAATAATTTCTGCAAAATGTAAGAAAAAAAAATATTTTAAAAAATCCTGAAATATTTTTTTGTCACATCTCATTTATTTTATATTTGCAACAGAGATTTATCATAATAACAAAGGCAAAAAAGTAATTTTAAACTGATGGTTTACAAAATCCGCGTAATATTAGATGCGAAAGAAGATATTTTCCGGGATATCGAAGTTAAAGGAAAACAGACGCTATGGAACTTACATTTAGGAATTAAAAGTGCGTTCAGCTTGCAGGGAGACGAGCTTTCAGCTTTTAATTTGCTGGAAGAAGACGGAACGATCGTAAAAAGTGTTCCTTTGGAAGACATGAGTGATGATGGCGACGGCGAGATTATGTCGGATGTTTACATCGATGAAGCTTTCGAAAATAAAGGTGATAAAGCTCAGTTCCAGTATGGACTTCTTGATCTTTGGGAATTTTTCTGCGAATTGATCGAAATTATTGAGGAAACGAAAGGTGTTAATTATCCCATTACCGTATACCGATTCGGTAACGTTCCTCTGAAAGCACCAAGCAAAAGCGGAACAGGCGGCTCCAAAAAGAAATCTGCCATGCCATTGCTAGATGATGATTTCAGCTTTGAAGACGATTTCAATGTAAGCGGAAACTTTGCAGATGAAGACGACGATAACTTCGATGATGAGGAAGAAGAAGACTACAACGACGATGTTTTTGATGATGAAGACGACAACGATGACGAAAGATAATCAAAACAAAATAAATACAGCTCTGAATGATATTCAGGGCTTTTTTATTTCCAATTGAATAATCCTGGCTGTTTTAATAGCCAATATTATTTTCAGGAGCTTTTTCCTGCTCTCCGCACTCGCTATTTTATTTGTTTCGGCGGCGCGGCAAAGCCGCGCCGCCGAAAAAAATAAAA
>CAJYWN010000014.1 GCA_913778275.1 uncultured Chryseobacterium sp. | reverse complement strand
ATTTTCATGGCGTTCCTTGTATTCACTCATTGTTAGATATTTTTTAATCTTGTTAGGAACAAATATAAAAGTTTTCTTTTAATCACAAAATTTTTTTTATGATTTATTTAACATTTGTGAATGAATATGCTATGCGGTTACGGAATTGCTAATTTCAGTTAGGTTCAGGATTTTGTCTGCCCGTTGGGCGCTAGACTCTCTATGTGTGATGATTATAGAGGTCGCATTATGAATTTTTCTTTCGATATTTTCCAGGATATTCTGTTCTGTTTCGGTATCCAAAGCAGAAAGCGAATCATCAAAAATTATGATATTGGGATCTTTAATGAGGGCTCTGGCGATACAGATTCGCTGTTTCTGACCTCCTGAAAGCATCACCCCACGTTCTCCCACCATTGTTTTATACCGGTCTTTAAATTCAACGATATTTTTATCAACGTCTGCAATTTTTGCGTACTCAACCACTTTTTCAGGGGTAGGATGGTCTATGGCAAAGCCAATATTATTTTCAATAGAATCGGAGAAAAGATAGCTTTCCTGGGGAATATACCCAATGAACTTTCTGTAATTATCTAAATTGTGTTCCTTTAAATTTTTTCCGTCAATTAAGATCTCGCCTTCTGTAGGATCAATAAGCCTGCACAATAACAGCGCGATAGTGGATTTTCCGCTGCCTGTTTTACCCATAATAGCAATGGATTCTCCTGCTTCCACTTTAAAACTGAGATTTTCAAGGGCTTTAATTCCTGTATTCGGATAAATGTAAGATACGTTTCTGAATTCAATATCTCCTTTAATAGGGTAATCTTCAAAATTATGGTTAACGATTTCGGATTTCTTATCCATAAATTCATTGATCCGCTGCATGGATGCTTCCGCTCTCTGGTTTACAGAAGTTACCCAACCCACCATGGAGAAAGGAAATATTAATGTATTGATATACATAAAGAAATCTGCAATCTTACCAATGCTAAGCTCTCCGGCAATATATTTTTGTCCGCCCACCCAAATAATAGCTACATTCAGAAGGCCTATTACAAAAAGGATAATAGTAAAAAAGTACGCTTCCGTTTTGGCAAGATCAAGAGCTTTGTCCTGGTAGTCGGTAACTTTTACCCCATAATTTTTTTCAATATATTTTTCACGAGCGAAAAATTTCACTACACGGATTCCCGAAAAGCTGTCCTGTACAAAAGTGGAAATGGCCGACTGGCTTTTCTGCATGATCTTCGATTTTTTATTGATAATCGAACTTACCTTATAAATAGCATAAGAGAGAAGCGGTAACGGAAGTAACGTCCACAATGTCATGGAAACATCGGTCTTTACCATATAGATTGCCGTAATAATTACAAGGACCAGTAAGTTGGCCACATACATGACGCCGGGTCCCAGATACATTCTTACTGCCACAACATCTTCACTCAGCCTGTTCATAAGATCTCCGATGGTGGTCTGCTTATAATCTGTTAAAGACAAATCCTGATAGTGTCTGTAGATTTTGTTTTTCAGCTCGTACTCAATTCTTCTTGAAGCAACAATAATGGTCTGCCGCATCATAAACGTAAAAAAACCTGTAAGAAGCGAGCATCCTACAATAATGGCAACATAGATCAGTACCTGTCTGTTAAAGCCAAGATTGCTGTTTTTGGTCAGTTCATCCACTGATTTTCCTACGAATTGAACTTTATATATATTGAAGAAATTGCTGGCGATGATAAATAATACCCCCCAAAATAATAGTATTTTGTGTTTCCAGAAGTAGGGGTTCAGGGTTTTTAACGCTTTCATAAACTTTTACAAATTTACGAAAATGTCATCATATTACGAATTTCATAAATTTTAAATTTTGTATCTTTGCGCCCATAAAAAGCTCTTTGAATGTTAGGAAGACGACAAATCCGTGAAAAAGTAGTACAGACTGTGTATTCATATTACCAGAATCCTGTAAAATTTGATGTATTAGAGAAGAACATGTTTACAGGGATAGAGAAAATCTATTATCTTTATATCTATGAACTGAACTTTCTGGTGGCTCTTAAAGAACTTGCAGAACATCAGATTGAAATCGGTAAAAACAAATACATTAAGACCGATGCAGATATTAATCCTAACCAAAAATTCATCAACAATAAGGTTTTGATTAAATTGGAAGAAAATCCGGAAAGGTTATTCTTCACAGGTCAGCACAAGCAGCTTAAATGGGACCTGCATGATGACCTTCTGGTAAAAACTTTTCAGAGAATTACGGCAGGAAAAAGATATCAGGATTTTATGAAAGAAGACGGGTATTCTTTTGAGGATGACCAGAAATTTATCGGTAAATTATTTTTACGATATATTGCTGAAAACGATGATTTTCACGATTATCTCGGAGATAAGGAACTTTCCTGGTATGACGATATTCACATTGCCAATTCCATGGTACAAAAAACAATCGGTTTCCTTAAGGAAGATGAAGAAAGCAGAACCTTAATCAAAATGATTAAAGATGACGAAGACAAGACCTTTGCCATCAAGCTTTTAAGAAATACGCTGGATAGCTGGGAAAACAACGAGAAGAAGCTCGAAGAAAGACTGGAAAACTGGGATTTGGAAAGGGTTTCGCTGATGGATAAAGTAATTTTGTCAACAGCGCTTACAGAACTTGATAATTTTCCTTTCACCCCATCCAGAGTTATAATTAATGAATATATCGAGATTGCTAAAGTATTTGCTACAGACCGCTCCAATATTTTCATTAATGGGATTTTAGATAAATACTGCAAAGATTTAAATAGAATATAAAATAGTTCAATATGAAAAAGACGTTATCCATTATCGCTTTATCAGTAATAGGCTTTGGTTTGATCTCTTGTAAAAAGGAAAGCAAAGAAACAACTGGTACACAAACTGCTGTAAATTCAGATTCTATAACTGCTGCAGCCACTCCGGCTGCCGGTGACTCTGCTGTTGCTCCTGGATCTTCTGCAGCTACACCTGCCGTCAACCAGCCAATGACTACCATTGCTCTTTCTGAAAGTAACTTCGATTTCGGAAAAATTAAAAAAGGAGATAAAGTAGAACATATATATGAAATTACAAATACGGGAAGCAATCCTTTAGTGATTTCAGAAGTAAAGCCGGGATGCGGATGTACAGCGCCTGATTTCACTAGAGAGCCGATCATGCCGGGTAAAAAAGGAAAAATCACTTTACATTTCGATTCTACCAACTTTGACGGAAACGTAAATAAATATGCTGATGTTTTTGCTAATGTGGAAAAAGCTCCTATCAAATTAACGTTCACCGCGAATATACAACCATAATAATATCATGAATTTATTATCAATATTTTTACAGGCACCTGCTCAGGGAGGAAACTCTTCCATGATGCTGATCATGATGGGAGTAATGTTTGTAGGTTTTTATTTCTTAATGATAAGGCCGCAAATGAGAAAGCAGAAGCAGGAGAAAAATTTCCAGGAGACGCTTAAAGTGGGAACAAGAGTAGTTCTTACGTCAGGTCTTCACGGAAGAATCGCCCAGGTTCAGGATGATGGCTTTGTAATTGAAACTTTATCAGGAAAGTTAAAGTTTGAGAAAGCGGCTGTTTCCAGAGAATTCACAGAGGCTCGTTTCGGAGACAAAGCTAAGGCTGCCGAAAAAGCGGAAGATAAAAAGGAGATTGAAACGGAAAAGAAATAATCTTTTGTTTAAAATACTTCGTTTCGGCGGGGTGAGCTTTGCTCACCCCGCCGAAATTTTTTTATCATCATGCTGCCCTGTGCTTATTAGAGAAACTTCGGCTTCACTCAATGAAAGAGAGTAAAGACGAGTATTGATGTCACCTTTATAAATTACTTTTGTCAAAAAGATGTACGAAATCCGTGTTTACAATTAAAAAAATATCTTTGCCTTATGAAAAACACAAACAAAACCGTTCTCATTTTAGGGGCCAATTCCGATGTTGCGAAAGAAAGTATTAAACAATACGTTCAAAAAGGATTTTTTGTAATTGCTGCCTCCCGAAATACAAAATCATTGGAAGATTTCGTGTCGGAAAACAGTTTTTATTCAAGCGTTACCGTTTTGCCGTTTGATGCTGTGGATTTTGATTTTCATCAAAAATTTTATACTGATCTTCCGGAAAAACCTCATATTGTGGTGTATGCAGCAGGCTTTTTAGTGGATAATTCAAAAGCTTTGACAGATTTCAAAGAGGCCCAACAAATGATGTCGGTGAACTACATGGGAGCCGTTTCCATATTGAATATCATTGCGATGGATAAAAGCAACAAAAATTTAGAAAGAATCATCGGGTTGTCTTCGCTTTCAGGTGTTCGAGGCAGGAAAAGCAATTTCGTGTATGGTAGCACAAAAGCAGCTTTTACCACGTATCTCGCCGGTTTAAGACAGGAATTAAGACCTAGAAATATTGCGGTGAATGCTTTGGTGATCGGTTATATTGATACAAAAATTAATGAGGGTTTAGCATTAAATAAAAACCTGATCATGCAGCCTGATTACGTGGCAAAGTTCATCGTCAATGCTGGAAATTCATTTACCATTGTCCCGAATTTTAAATGGAAAATGATTTATCGGATTTTAAAATTGTTGCCGGAAAGCCTGGTGGCCAAGTTACCTTAGTTATTTTTCAATTTAGATTTTACCTTCAAAAAAGTCAAAACATTTTGATATTGATCAGTCTCTTCTTGGTTTAGTAAAAAAGTAAAAGGAGTTCCAATAATATTAATAGAAATTAAAAGAGTATTCCCGGAAATGGTATAAGAAACTTTTCCCCAAATACTTCTAATGTCATATTGCTCACACTTAATATAAAAAGATTGTTCGTCCAAAAATAATTCTACAGTAGAATCAAGCTTTTTAGTTTCATCAATATGTTGATTTACTTTAGAATTGTAGTTGATCTTATTATAGTAAAATATAATGACATACATCAAAAAATAAGCTATTACAAAATATCCGAGAAATTTCAAATCAATTCTACTTTTATCAACCTTAAAGATACTATCTACTATTAGCAGAAACATAATAGCAAACACAAAGTTCTTTATTATGGAGGGTAATTTTTGTTTCCAGGAATAGATGAAATAGCTTTCAAATTGTTTTCTCGTGATTTTTTCGTTAAAATTGATGATAACTTTTATAGAGTCCATGCATGATTATTTGCACAAAAGTATCAAAATTACTCCATACCCTGCAACAATTCCAGAGCCTTCATCATATCAATTCCTTTTCCCAAAACAGGCTTGAACAAATCTCCTTTTTCTTTAATCCTTTCCAGTGCATTATGAATGTTGAAGTCGGTAGGTTTCATACCTGTTTTTACTTCATTCCATTCCAGCGGCATGGAAACAGATGCGCCTTCTTTCGGGCGTATGCTGTAGGCGCTGGCTAAAGTTTGTCCGGTTCTGTTTTGAAGATAATCCAGGTAAATTTTACTGTTATCTCTTTTCTGCAGGCTTCTTTCTAATGTTGTGATTTCCGGAAGCTTTTCATGAACCTGCTTCATGAGAATATGTGCAAAGTCTTTTACCTGGTCAAAATCGTATTTTCCACCCATCGGAATATAAACGTGGATTCCGGTGCTTCCCGAAGTTTTGCAGTAGCCTTTGATTTTAACGGCATTTAAAACCTGATTCACCTGCAGTGCGGTTTCAATAACATCATCAAATGTATTGTTTTTGGAAGGATCCAGATCCAAGACTAAAAAGTCGGGATGATCGAGATCGGGTAGAGAAGAATTCCAGGGATTCATGTCGATACATCCTAAGTTATTCAGATAAGCCAGGGTTGCTTTGTCATTACAGTAGATGTAATCGATGTATTTATCATTGGATTCCGAGTACACCTGCGTGGTTTTTATCCATTCCGGGATATTGTCGCTGGCGTCTTTCTGATAAAAGCTCTGCTCTTCAATACCATTTGGAAAACGGTTCAGAGAAAGCGGACGGTTTTTCAGATGTGGTAAAATATAGTCTGCAACAGACTGGTAATATTCAATAACATCGCCTTTGGTCACATCATCTTTAGGAAAATAGACTTTATCCTGGTTGGTAAGTTTTACCTTGTGTCTGTTTAATGTTATTTCTTTTTCATTCTCTGAATGGGGTGTTTTTTTAGGGGCTGTAGCTTTCATAATTTTTGTATTTGGGTTGGCTTCCTCTTTTTCTCCGGCTGTGTTTTTTACTTCTTCGGGTTCTTTATCTTCCCGTAATGCAACGAAAACAGGATGTCTGAAAATGCCGTCTTTTGTAATTTCGGAATATTTGATCTCGCACACCAGTTCTGGCTGGGTCCAGGTTACGGGCATGTTGGTTTTGGGTTTGTTTTCAAAAGGAGAGGTTTTCACGATCATGGTTTTTAATCTTTCGTGAAGTTCGATGATGGATTCCCGATTAAATCCTGTTCCCGTATGTCCGGAATAAGTAAGTTTGCCATCAATATATTTTCCCAGAATTAAGGCTCCGAAGCCTTCTCTTGATCCGCGGGGTTCGGTAAACCCGCATATAATGGCTTCTTCGGTATTGGTGAATTTTATTTTCAGCCAGTCGGAAGTACGGTGATTTTCTGTGTATTCGCTGTCTGCTTTTTTGGCAATCATCCCTTCCAGCTTCATTTTTTTCATCTGGTTAAAAAAGGAAATGCCTTTTTCCCGGATATGATCGCAGTATTTGATAACATCGGTTTCCACTAAAGCTTCTTTAAGGAGTTCTTTCCGCTGAATCAATGGAAGTTCTTCCGTAGAATGTCCGTTCAGCCAGAGAATGTCAAAGACCTGATACACGAGAGCCATATCCGGATTATCGCCAATCTGCTGCAACAGCTGGAAATTTGGCCTGCCGTTTTCATCGTATGCCACAATTTCGCCGTCCAGAATCATTTTGTGTCTCTGAAGGCTAAAATCTTTCGTAACTTTTTCAAATTTCGATAAAAAGGATATCCCGTTTCGGGAATAGAATAGAGGTTTTTCACTGAGATCGGCAATAGCGCGGTATCCGTCCCATTTTATTTCAAAAACCCAATCTTCGTCATCAAATGCTTCAGGGTGCGGTTTGGCAAGCATGGGTTTTATGAAGTTTTCAAGCTTTTTCTCGTCAACTAAAGAATTGAATCGTTGAAAGCGTGGTTTTGTTTCTTCCTTTACGACTTTTTTTTGTTGACGTTTGGGCTTTTTTTTTCCTCTAAAAATTTGGTAACCTTAGAATTTTTCGAGGTATTTTCTTCTGCATCATAATCGCTTTCTGCAAAATCATCTTTATGCTTTATCAGCAGCCATGAATTATCTTCGGTATTTTTCATTTTCACCAAAGCAAATTCACCTTTCAGTTTTTTTCCGTGAAGGATAAACTTTAAAGAACCTGCATAAAGTTCTTTCAGCAACTCTTTTTCATCAGAAAGTTTGGAATTATTTTCCAGAGGTTCATATGTTCCGCTGTCCCAGATTTCCACCTGCCCGGCACCGTAATTTCCTTCGGGAATATTTCCTTCAAAATCTTTATAATCGTAAGGATGATCTTCCACCATCATTGCAAGTCTTTTATCTTTAGGATCTAAAGAAGGACCTTTCGGAACGGCCCAGCTTTTCAAAACTCCATCCATTTCGAGTCTGAAATCATAATGAAGCCTTGAAGCCGCATGGCGCTGAATTACAAAAATCAGCTTTTCTTTGCTTTTCTTTGTTTTACCTTCCGGCTCCGTAGTTTCATCAAATCTTCTTTTTGCGTTATAATCTTTTAAAGCCATCAGGATGCATTTTTAGATTTCGGACTTTGTAAACTTGCTTTCAGCTGAGCCATAAGGTCAATTACTTTTCCTTCTTTTGCAGGTTCAGCTTTTTTCGCTTTAATATTTTTACCTTTTGCTTTCTGCTTAATGATTTTCATTAATGATTCAGAATAAGTGTCTTTGTACATTTCGGGGTCGAACTCCTGTGAAAGCTGTTCTATAAGGCTGATTGCCATCTTAAGCTCTGCTGGTTTCGGCGGTTTTTTGGCAGGAATCTTCAAATCGCTGTAATCTCTTATTTCCTGGGCGAATCTCAGTCGGTTAAGAACCAGAATATCATCGTTGTACGGGCGGATCATTCCAATCGCTTCACTTTCACGAAGAACGAATGTTCCTACTCCTACCATTTCTGTCTTAGCAAGTGCTTTCAAAAGCAGTCTGTATGCGTTTTCACCGTTTTTCTGAGGTTCCAGGTAATAAGGATTTTCAAAATACACGGAATCTACTTCAGATTCCTTCACAAACTGATCAATCGATAGTATTTTAGATTTCTCCGGGCTTGCCGCCTCATAATCTTCTTCATCAAGTATGATGTATTTATCATCCATGAGATAACCTTTTACAATGTTTTCCCACTTTACTTCCTTTCCTGTAGTTTCATTTACCCTTTTAAACCGGATGTTTGAAAAATCAGATTTATCAAGCATATCCAGGTCCAGTTTAGTGGTTTCTGTTGCCGAATAAATTTTTACGGGGATATTTACCAAGCCAAAGCCAATGGCGCCGTTCCAGATTGCTTTCATTGTACTCTATTTTAAATAAAGCGTACAATGATTGTGCCGCACGGAATTATAGTATATTAATGTGGTATGTAATTAAATGCTTTAAAATGATGTTATTAAATCCGGAATTTTATCTATCCTAAAGTTTCAGACGAATAATTTTCTTCATTTATTTCTATGAAAAAATATATAGTTATTTCTATGAAAAAAAGAGGAATATAAAAATATTTTCTATATTTGTTTTAATAAAACAAACACAAATGAATGCAGAAAATAACAGCTGCCTTTTCGCCATGAAAGGCCATTTTCCAGAATCCCGAAATAATTTTAGTGATTTCCCTGCTATAATTCAGGATACTCAAGTTTGCATGTGCTTTTTCCTATGCAAAACAGCTGACTACTCAACCTATAAATCCGATACCGATGATTACGAGAATAGAGGAGGTAAGTGACCTTCAGGATCTTGGTGTCGATCTGATCCGTTTTTATGTTTATCTGCAGGGTACAGACGGCAGTGAAGTGGCAAAGCCATTGATTATTTACCTGTGGGACCTCAAAAAATATATGAGTGTTCACGAGCCTCAGGCTTTTGCGTATCTGGTAAAGGTGAGTGAAAGCATAAGGCATTATGGCGCCAAAGATGCAAAGGTTCTTAAAGTGCTCCGTGAAGATGGATTTCCGGTTCATTCATTCGTGGAAAAATATGTAAGAAATATGCAGGCAGATAAAATTCTCAGCCATATCAAATGGTCTCAAAGTTTAGAAGAGCCGTACGTAGAAAATGCCATAGAAAGAGCTGATCTTTTGCCTCATCCGGAACTTGCTTCCAATAATTTCAGGCGCACTATATTTGCGGAAACGATAGATGAAGCGGTGCAGAGAGCAGTAAGAAAGCTGTATCCTGATTTTTTCAGCCATGCGGATGCCCATGCTATAGCAAAGTACGATGATATTCTGATGCAGACCGTAAACAAGCTAACCAATCAGCTGGATGATTTCTTTTTCAGGGAATCGGAAGCCAAAAAATAGAAAAGCGGAGAATATTCTCCGCTTTCCTTATAATTTCAAATTCAATTTCAGTTCCAGTTCGTCGAGCTGCTCATCAGCTATTGAAGAAGGAGCATCAATCATCATATCCCGTCCAGAATTGTTTTTAGGGAAGGCAATATAATCTCTGATTACTTCGTTTCCGTCTAGGATTGCTACCAAACGGTCAAATCCGAAGGCCAGTCCTCCATGAGGCGGAGCTCCATATTTAAAAGCATTCATCAGAAATCCGAACTGGGCTTCAGCTTCTTCTTTTGAGAAGCCTAAAAGATCAAACATTTTAGACTGAAGATCTTTATCGAATATTCTGATAGAACCTCCGCCGATTTCGTTTCCGTTCAGAACCATATCGTAAGCATTGGCTCTTGCTTTCCCCGGATCTGTTTCCAGTAGATGAATATCTTCCGGTTTCGGAGAGGTGAAAGGGTGGTGCATGGCATGGTAACGTCCGCTTTCTTCATCAAATTCAAGCAATGGGAAATCTACTACCCAAAGTGGGGCAAATTCATTTCCTTTTCTTAATCCTAAACGGTTACCCAGCTCCATTCTCAAAGTGGAAAGCTGCGTTCTTACTTTATTTTCGTTACCTGAAAGAATCAACATAAGATCTCCTTCTTTAGCTCCGAATTTTTCAATGATTTTTACTAAATCTTCTTCATTATAGAATTTATTAACAGAAGAAGTTTTTAAGCCGTCATTCTGGAATTTTACCCAAACCATTCCCGACGCTCCGATCTGAGGTCTTTTTACCCAATCTACAAGCTCATCGATCTGTTTTCTTGTATAGTCTGCACAACCTTCAACATTAATCCCAACAATCAGTTCCGCTTCATCAAATATTTTGAATTCTTTTCCTTTTACCAATTCATTTAACTCCACGAATTCCATTCCGAAACGGATATCCGGTTTGTCGTTTCCGTATTTTTTCATCGCATCAGCAAACGTCATTCTTGGGAAATTTCCGAATTCCTGGCCTGTAATGTCTTTCAACAAAGTTTTGGTCATTCCTTCAAAAACATTCATCACATCTTCCTGCTCCACAAAAGCCATTTCGCAATCGATCTGTGTAAATTCCGGCTGTCTGTCGGCTCTTAAATCCTCATCACGGAAGCATTTTACGATCTGAAAATATTTATCCATTCCGCCCACCATTAATAATTGTTTGAACGTCTGTGGAGATTGTGGCAACGCATAAAACTGTCCCGGATTCATTCTGCTTGGTACAACGAAATCTCTTGCTCCTTCCGGTGTAGATTTAATCAGAACAGGTGTTTCAACCTCTATAAATCCATTGTCTGAAAGGTAATTTCTTACTTTCTGCGCCATCTTGTGACGGAAGATCAGCTTATCTTTTACAGGATTTCTTCTGATATCAAGATAACGGTATTTCATTCTTAATTCTTCGCCGCCGTCCGTTTCATCTTCAATGGTGAAAGGTGGCAGCTGAGATTCATTAAGAACGGTTAATTTTTCGACAAGAATTTCAATTTCTCCTGTCGGAATATTTGGGTTTTTGCTAACTCTTTCAATAACTTTTCCCGTAATCTGAATCACAAATTCACGGCCCAGCTTTTTTGCATTTTCCATCAGTTCCGCGGTAGAACGTTCCTGATCGAAAACCAATTGGGTAATTCCGTAACGATCCCGAAGATCTATCCAAATCATAAATCCTTTATCCCGAATGGTTTGTACCCATCCTGAAAGTGTAACTTCTTCATTAAGATTTTTGAGAGATAATTCTCCGTTGTTGTGCGATCGAAACATAATTATTTGTTTAAAGTTCAAGGTTTAAAATTCTTAGTTCTGGGTTTGGTGTTTAAAGTTTTGAGGATCAAGCTTAAAACAGGAACAGCAGAAGACTGAATTTTCCGTGTGCAAAGATAAGATTTTTAGAGGTTTTTAAAACAAATTTATTAATTGTACTGTAAGAATAATTTTCATAAAACCTTTCCTATGCCAAGTTATAATCATTTTTGAATCTCTATTTTTGCGGAATAAAAACCAAAATCAATGTCAAAATATTTCAGTTTTCTCAGGAAAGCCTTAAGCGGAGAAGAAGTAGACTATACCAAAGCAACAATAAGAAGTGCTGTTCTTCTTTTAGCCATTCCCATGATGCTGGAAATGTCAATGGAATCTGTATTTACATTGGTAGATCTCTATTTTGTAGGGCATCTTAAAGATAGCGGATTTGCCATACAGGCGGTCGGTCTTACTGAATCTGTCCTGTCGGTGATGTATTCTATTGCGATCGGAATGAGTATGGCGGCAACGGCAATGGTTGCAAGAAGAATAGGAGAGAAAACCCCCGAACAGGCGTCCAGGAGTGCGGCCCAGGTTTTATTGGTTTCCTTTGCAGTAACTTTTATTTTAAGTTTATTCGGAGTGATTTATGCTGAAGAGATTTTAATTATGATGGGGTCAAAGCCTGAAGCGGCGGCTTACGGGAAAGACTTTACGAGAATTATGATGGGAAGCAGCGTGATCATTATGCTTTTATTCTTGATCAACGGAATTTTCAGAGGAGCGGGAAATGCTGCTATTGCGATGAAATCTCTTTGGATTGCCAATATTGCGAATATTATTTTGTGCCCGGTTTTAATCAAAGGTTTTGGGCCGGTCCAGGCGATGGGATTAACGGGCGCAGCTTTGGCCACCACCATCGGAAGAAGTATTGGAGTGATGTATCAATTGTATCACCTGTTAATTGCAGATTCGCAAATCAGAATTCACTCAAAATATTTTCTACCTGACTTTAACCTTATTAAATCGGTTATCAAAATAGCAACTCCCGGAATTTTTCAGTTTGTGATTGCTTCCTGCAGCTGGATATTTCTGGCTCAGCTGGTAGCAACAACCGGTGGTGAAAATGCTTCCGCAGGTTATCAGACTGCCTTGCGTTTAATGATGTTCTTTATGCTTCCGGCTTGGGGAATCAGCAATGCGGCATCCACACTCGTAGGACAAAATATGGGAGCGAACGAAATGCTGAGAGCAGAACAATCTGTGATGAAAACCGTAAAATATAATGTGATTTTTATGGTAACGGTAAGTGTCATTTTCTTTTTTCTGGGTGATTTTTTGGTTGGATTCTTTACCAATGAAACTGAAATTAAAAACATTGCAACCAATGCATTGCACATTATGGCGGTAGGATTTATATTTTATGGGATCGGGATGGTGATGATCAATGCTTTTAACGGAGCGGGTGATACCTGGACACCAACCTGGGTGAATCTTTGCGGCTTCTGGCTGTTTCAGATTCCATTAGCCTATCTTCTTTCTAAACATTTTGAATTTGGGCCGAAAGGGGTGTTTGTCTCTATTCCCGTTGCAGAAGCTTTAATAACAATCGTCGCTTTTATTTTATTTAAAAAAGGAAAATGGAAAACAGTGAAAGTATGAGAGGTGCTGAGGTTGTTGCACGCGAATGTTCTTAGATTAAAAACTTTCTGCCATTATTATCCATCTAAACATTATAAAAATTTTAACAGCCGAACTTTTGATTTTAGGCAGGTATTTTCTAATTTCGTAATACAACTAAATTATAATTACTATGGGAAAAGGAGACAAAAAATCAAAAAGAGGTAAAATTACCAATGGAAGTTATGGCAAGAGAAGACCGAGAAAATCTTCAAAAACAGTTGCCGCTTCTGAAGAAAAAGCGAAAAGCTAAAAGACCGGAATCAACTTCCGGTCTTTTTTATTGGTGGTATTTAAAATTTTATTTCCCTCCAAAAATATTTCCCAGAATACTTCCTAGTCCGCCTCCGTCTTTCTTTTGATCGTTATTGTTTCCTAAAACACTTCCAAGAATATCATTGATTGGATTTGATGAAGAATTGGATTGTCCGCCTCCCAAGACACTCCCGATTATATCATTCAGAGGATTCGACGGCTCATTTTGTGTCTGGCTGGAAGCATTGCCTAGGATGCTTTCAAGCAAACCTCCCAACCCTCCGGCTCCTACATTACTCTGTTGTTTTTCTTTACCGATGTAGCCCATAATGATTGGTGCCAACATCGATAGTACAGGCCCGATCTTATCAATAGATATTCCTGTTTTCTGAGATAACTGATTTTCAACGTTCTGTTTTTCTCCGCCGAAAATATGGGTAAGGATGGAATTTCCTTCGGACTGTCTCGTTTCGGCCTGACTGACATCATTAAGGATGCTTCCGTCATGATCTTTATCTAATGCCGCGTTTAAAGACTCTGCTTCACCGGCAGACTGCGACTTTTTACTGAGGTAAGAAATAATCAAAGGTGCAGCTACCGCCAGTAAAGCAAGCACCTGGTTTTTATTAATTCCAAATTTGCTTTCAGCTCTCTCCGCTACCTGATTGCCGGTGTTTCCTGTAAGTAAATCAATTAAACCCATAAGTTTATGTTTTTATTATTAAACTTAATCATCAAAAAATATTCCTAACGATTTTACATGAATGATGAAAACATGCGGAAACTGTGGCGATGTTAATTCTTCAGGATCGGTACATTCGAGCAGGCTTCGCCGAACATTAATGATTTTACAATAGGCTGTAGCTGTTCGACAAGTTCAATGTATGCATTTTCAGGAATCTCTTTATCCGAACATCCTTTTACCAACACTCTTTTACCGCGCATCTCCTCAAAATCATAGTTTTTAACGGCATTGTGCATTAAAATGACTTCAAGATCTTCACGATTTCCAAAGACAATTTTTTTGGTAACATCGGTTAGTTTTGCAGTAATTAAAAAATAAGCCCACAGCGGAACAATAGCATCTGCCGAATTGTAGACATACACATACGCATCACGGTATTCTTCAACATCAATCGCAGCCACTTTCTCACGGAAATCTTTCTCTTTTAAAATCATTTCCATAAAAAGAAAATCTTTAAGATCGATGCCTTTTCTTACGCCTTTCGGTACGAGATCGGTGAGATCAAAATTGATAAGGCCGCTCTCTGCAACTTTATTTCGTATTTCAAATTCTTCTGACATTTTTTATCATTATCTTTGAACAAATTTACAAATTAAGATCCTATAAAGTCCTAATTTGTTCTCTATACCTGTCATAGAAACCTCCCATAACTTTAGTTAAAAGTAAAGAGGTTATCGATGGCAATTAAAATAAAGATTTCATAAGAAATGAAGTACTATATCATTGCCGGAGAGGCTTCCGGAGATTTGCACGGGAGTAATTTAATGAAAGCGCTGAAACAGAAGGATCCCAACGCGGAGTTCAGATTCTGGGGTGGCGACCTGATGGCAAAGCAGGGTGGGACCATCGTAAAGCATTACCGTGATCTTGCTTTCATGGGATTTCTGGAAGTCGCCATGAATCTTCGTACCATCCTGAATAATATTAAATTTTGTAAAGAAGATATTCAGAATAACAAGCCGGATGTTCTGATACTGGTAGATTACCCTGGTTTTAATTTAAGGATTGCAAAATTTGCGAAAGAACAGGGTATCAGGGTGGTTTATTATATTTCTCCGCAGCTCTGGGCATGGAAAGAAGGTAGGGTGGAAATCATCAAAAAATATGTGGATGAAATGATGGTGATTCTTCCTTTTGAAGAAGATTTTTACAAAAAACATGGTGTTCATTCTCATTTTGTCGGTCATCCTTTGCTGGATGCCATCTCTACATTAGAAGACATTACTACTGAAAATTTCAAAAGGGAGCATGGATTAAATGAAAAAGAAATTATTGCATTGCTGCCGGGTTCCAGAAAGCAGGAAGTGGAAAAAATGCTGCAAATCATGCTTTCGGTTAGACCTTATTTTAAAGAATATCAGTTCGTTATTGCCGGTGCGCCAAGTCTTCCTAAAGAATTTTACGAAAAGTTTGTGGATGATAGTGTACATTTTGTATCGAATAAAACCTACGACCTGTTGAGGTGTTCCCAGGCGGCTTTGGTAACGTCCGGAACAGCGACGCTGGAAACTGCTTTGCTGAACGTGCCGGAAGTCGTTTGCTATCGGGGAAGTAAGGTTTCGTATGCTATTGCCAAAAGGCTGGTGAAGAATATCAAGTATATTTCTTTGGTCAATCTGATTATGGATCGCGAGGTGGTAAAAGAGTTGATTCAGAATGATTTAAACACGGGTAATCTTGTAGAAGAACTTAAGAAAATACTGGCAACAGAAAAAAGATTTGAGGTGTTCAGGGATTATGAACTGCTCAGGGAAAAGCTCGGCGGAAAGGGCGCCAGTGAAAATGCGGCGGAAGTCATTCTAAAAATTTAAAATTTAAAATAAATAATTGTAATCGTAGAAAACTTTTCTGCGATTTTTCTTTTGTAGAAAGAATACAGGTGCTTTTTTAAAGTTTTACAATATTGCCGTGGAGATTTTTCTTTAAATATTTATTTTTGGAAAAAACACAAACTGTTGAATAAGCAGCCTCTTCTCATTCTTGTTGTCTTTTTTATTCTTGGAATTCTTTTCCAGGACCGGTTCTCTCCGGATAAAGTTTACATCTTTGCAACTGTAGGAATCAACATTATTATTTTAGTTTCTATACTTTCTAAAAAATACTTCTTATATAAGATAAAGCCATTTATGCTGTGCGCCATGTTCTTCGGAATCGGGATGATCCTGCATTTTTTCAATACTGATAAAAATCAAATTTCGGTTTCCGGAAATCATACGATAACTTTTAAAATCTCAGGGAAGCTAAATTCTAATGAAAAGAACAGGAAGTATGAAGCTCTTGTAGAAGCAGAAAATGAAATTTTTAAAGCAATTATATATATTCCGAAAAGTGAAAAACAGCTGGACTTTAAGCATTATTACAGAGCCCATGCTTTTATTTCAAAAGCGAAGGCACCGCAATATGATTTCCAGTTTGATTATTCAAAATATCTGAAGCGTAAAAATATTGATTTTCAATGTTATATAAAAGATGAAGTTAATAGTGCGGATAGAACAGACTTAAGCTTGCACGAACAATTTTCTCAGCGAAGATTAGAAGTTCTACAGAATATTGACAATACGCAAATGTCTTCACAGGCGAAAGAATTTCTGAAAGGAATTATTCTTGCAGACCGTACAGATATTGATGCGCAGACGGTTCAGGATTTCAGCAGATCCGGACTTATACATTTTCTTGCCATTTCAGGAACGCATATTGTTGTGATTTTTGGGTTATTTTATTTTTTATGGATTAAAATTTTACCGGTGAGATACAGAAAATTTGCCATTATTGTAAGTCTGGTTTTAATTTGGCTTTTTACGGTTTTCATCGGTTTTGGCAGTTCCGTAGTACGTTCAAGCCTAATGCTGAGCATTTATTTTGTGCATGTGCTGCTTCAGCGGAAGCCCGATTTGCTGCATGCTGTTGCTTTGTCGGCTTTTATCATTTTACTGTCTGATACGCAGCAGATTTTTGATGTGGGATTCCAGTTGAGCTTTCTTGCTGTTTTAGGGATCTTCTGGCTGAATCAGCCTGTTCTCAGTCATCTTCCGAAACAGGACAACTGGTTCAAAAAGATTATTTTCAATACCGTTTCGATTTCTATTTCAGCTCAGCTGGCAACACTTCCGCTGGTTCTGTATTATTTTCATCAGTTCTCATTTATTTCTCTTCTTGCCAACTTTTTTATTGTTCCTTTTTCTGAAATCATCATTGTCTTTTCATTTTTGATGACTGCTTTAATCGCTTTCCACATAGATTCTGAATATCTGAATATAATGTACGGATTTGTTATTGAAATACTCCTTAAAATAATCCATTGGTTTGCAGGTTTCAATGCTGTATTCTTTGAAAATATTCCCATGAATCTGGTTGAGGTCATTTCCTTATTTTTTATTGTTGTTTTGCTGAGATATGCTATTTTGAAACACAATTTTAAAAATGTAACCACCTGTATGATGGCTGCTGTTATGTTTTTCATACTGAGAATGGGCTCTGATATCTATGAAATCCGAAAATCCGAAATCCTTATTCATGATTTCTCCAAAAATAAAGCATTATCTATTAAGGAAAGTGATAAAGCGTGTTTTTGGATTGAGGAAAATGCAGATACATTAAAAATTAAAAAATTTATTATTAACCCATACTGTGCTTCGCGGAGAATAAAAAAAGCTGAAATCAGAACGTTTCCTAATGGAGTACGAAAAATAGTATATAAACACAAAATGTTTGAATTAAAATAATTCTTTGATCCGGTGTTTTTCCTTTATTTATAATATTTTAACGCTTATTTAGAAAGATTACAAACTGGCTATATGTGAGATTTCTCACTTTTTGATGTAGTTAACATTTCTTAATTTTGTGGAAAATCAAATTTAAACTTATATGGCAGGTTTAACGAGTTCTACGATAGGTAGAAAATATGCTATGGCATTGTCGGCTATCTTTTTGCTGATATTTCTGGTAATGCACCTTTCTGTAAACCTTTTGTCGGTTTTTGGTGCAGATGCTTACAACAATGCTTCGCAGTTTATGGGGTATAATCCTCTTATTCAATTTGTAATGCAGCCGGTTTTGATATTTGCTGTGGTTTTCCATTTTGTAATGGGATTTGTTCTGGAGATTAAAAATCAGAAAGCACGTCCCGTTAAATATGAAGCAAATAATCCTTCTCACAACTCTACCTGGATGTCCAGAAATATGATTATTTCAGGTGCTGTGGTGCTGGCTTTTATTTTTCTCCATA
The DNA here is from genome assembly GCA_913778275.1 of uncultured Chryseobacterium sp. Next base: position 35,084 of record CAJYWN010000014.1, on the reverse strand, counting down.
TGTATGATTTCTGGTTCCACGAAATGAACTACAAGTACGTAGACGGGCTACCGATTGAAGAATCACGCTTCTGGGGAGATCTTCATGCTAAATTTGCAGATGCGTGGAGAGTGATTATTTATATTATTTCTTTCATTTTGCTGGGATTACACCTGGGACACGGTTTCCAGTCTTCATTCCAGTCTATCGGTGCAAGACATCCTAAATATACTCCTGTAATTATGGCATTAGGAAAATGGTATTCCATCCTGATTCCTGCGGGCTTTATTTTTATCGCAATTTATCACTTTGTAACTCAATAATATCAATATACTAATATGAGTAAATTAGATTCAAAAATTCCGGCGGGTCCTTTAAAGGATAAGTGGAAAAATCATAAGGACCATATGAACCTTGTTGCACCAAACAACAGAGATAAGATTGATATTATTGTTGTTGGAACAGGTTTGGCAGGAGGTTCTGCGGCTGCCACTCTTGCAGAGCAGGGGTACAATGTAAAAGCATTCTGCTATCAGGATTCTCCGAGAAGAGCGCACTCTATCGCCGCTCAGGGAGGTATCAATGCAGCTAAAAATTATCAGGGAGACGGTGACTCTACATATAGATTGTTCTATGATACCATCAAAGGTGGTGACTATAGAGCGAGAGAAGCCAACGTTTACCGATTAGCAGAAGTCTCTGCAAATATTATCGACCAGTGTGTTGCTCAGGGGGTTCCTTTCGGACGTGAGTACGGAGGCCAGCTGGACAACCGTTCATTTGGTGGAGTTCAGGTAAAAAGAACATTCTACGCAAAAGGACAGACGGGGCAGCAGTTGTTGTTAGGAGCTTATTCAGCCATGAGCCGTCAGATCGGAAAAGGAAGAATCAAGATGTACAACCGTCATGAAATGATGGATCTTGTGATTGTTGACGGAAAAGCAAGAGGGATCATCGCAAGAAACCTTGTAACAGGTGAAATCGAAAGACATTCTGCACACGCGGTGGTAATTGCATCCGGAGGATATGGAAACGTATATTTCCTTTCTACCAATGCTATGGGCTCCAACGTTTCTGCAGCATGGAAAATCCACAAAAAAGGAGCGTACTTCGCAAACCCTTGTTATGTACAGATTCACCCGACCTGTATTCCGGTTCATGGAACACAGCAGTCTAAACTGACTCTGATGTCCGAATCTTTAAGAAACTCAGGAAGAATCTGGGTTCCTAAAAAAATTGAAGATGCACAGGCTATCAGAGAAGGAAAATTAAGACCTGAAAATATTAAAGAAGAAGATAGAGATTACTATCTTGAAAGAAGATATCCTGCTTTCGGTAACCTTGTACCAAGAGACGTTGCATCTAGAGCTGCTAAAGAAAGATGTGATGCCGGATACGGAATCGAAAATAACGATACTCAGGAAGGAGTTTACCTGGATTTCTCTACGGAGATCATGAAGAAAGGTAGAGAAGCCGCTATCGAAAAGCATATTCATAATCCTACCGACCAGCAGATTTATGATTTAGGGAAAAGCTGGGTTGAAGAAAAATACGGGAACTTATTCGTAATGTATGAAAAAATTACGGCTGATGATCCTTATAAAACGCCGATGAAGATTTATCCTGCCGTTCACTACACCATGGGTGGTGTTTGGGTAGATTACAATCTTCAGTCTACTATTCCGGGATGCTTCGTAATCGGAGAGGCAAATTTCTCGGATCATGGCGCCAACAGATTGGGAGCTTCTGCATTGATGCAGGGTCTCGCTGACGGATATTTTGTACTTCCTTACACGATTGCAGATTACCTTTCTGCAGACATCAGAACAGGATCAATTCCTACCAATTCTTCATCTTTCGATGAAGCAGAAAAAGGAATTAAAGAAAAGATAGATTTCTTCCTTAATAATAAAGGTACGCATTCGGTTGACCATTTCCACAAGAGATTAGGAAACATCATGTGGAATAAGGTTGGTATGGGAAGAACCCCTGAAGGATTAAGAGAAGCCATCAGAGAAATTGAAGAAGTTAGAAATGATTTCTGGAAAAATGTAAAAGTTCCCGGAGATAATGACGGAATGAACACCGAGCTTGAAAAAGCATTCAGAGTAGCAGACTTCCTGGAGCTTGGACAGCTGATGGCTATCGATGCACTGCACAGAAATGAATCTTGCGGAGGGCACTTCCGTGAAGACCACTCAACTCCGGACGGAGAAGCTGAAAGAGACGATGTAAACTTCAAATACGTAGGTGCATGGGAATATCAGGGAGAGGATATCAATGCAGAAGTGTTGCACAAAGAAGAGCTGATCTACGAAAATATTGAGGTGAAAACAAGAAGTTACAAATAACAGATATGGAGAGTTTAAAAAAGGTACTTTTGTTTTTTGTAGTCCTCTCTGGATTTTCTGTTTTTGCTCAAAAAGTAACTGCTCAGGCTATCGAAAAGCCTGCTGAAGGAAAATCTTTGGTATATATTCTAAAAACCGGAGCAGGGATGATGCTTAACTTCAGGGTTTACGATAAAGATAAGTTCCTGGGAGCTATCCCGAGCGGGAAATATTTAGTTTATGAATGTGAACCCGGTGAACACTTATTTTGGGCAACGTCAGAAAACAGAGATTATATCGAAGCCAATCTGGAACCAAATGCAGTATATGTTATCAATGCGGAAGGGCAAATGGGAGCTTTCATCGCCAGTGTCAACCTGAGACCTTTGAAACCTACAGAATTCAGAGATAAAAAGCTTTTTTATCAAGTGGTGAAAAATGATAGCAAAACACCATATCAGCCATCACAGGATGACAAAGCTGAGAATATCGCGAAAGCAATGGAAAAATATCAGGAGCTGAAAAGCAGAAATTCTAATAAAATTGCAATTTTAAGTTCAGACATGAAATTTGAAAATGCAGATAAACCAACAAAATAATCTCCAACCTATAAATACAACATTATGAGTGCAAAAAAAGGCTTACATCTTACGCTGAAAATTTGGAGACAGAAAAATAATAAATCTAAAGGTCAGTTTGAGACTTATAAAATATCGGATGTTTCTACAGATTCTTCATTTCTGGAAATGTTGGACATCCTTAACGAAAATCTTATTAACGAAGGGAAAGAACCTATCGCTTTCGATCACGACTGTCGTGAAGGGATCTGCGGAATGTGTTCTCTATACATCAACGGTAGAGCGCACGGTCCGGACACAGGCATCACAACCTGTCAGCTTCACATGAGAATGTTCAAAGACGGTGAGACCATCGTTATTGAACCATGGAGAAGTGCTGCTTTCCCGGTTATTAAAGATTTAATTGTAGACAGAAGCGCATTCGACAGAGTAATGGCTGCAGGTGGTTTCATCTCGGTAAATACTTCAGGAAATACATTGGATGCCAACGCTATTCCGGTTCCGAAAGAAGATGCTGATAAAGCGATGGATGCTGCAGCATGTATCTCATGCGGAGCCTGTGTCGCTTCCTGTAAAAACGGTTCGGCAATGCTGTTCGTAGGTGCAAAAGTTTCTCAGTATGCTCTTTTACCTCAGGGTAGAGTGGAAGCGAAGAGAAGAGTACTGAATATGGTAAAAGCCATGGACGAAGAAGGATTCGGAAACTGTTCAAATACCGGTGCATGTGAAGTAGAGTGTCCGAAAGGAATTTCTCTTGAAAACATTGCCAGAATGAACAGAGAATACATGGCAGCATTCGTTGACAGAGGATAAAAAATATTTATCATATTAATAAAAAATCGTCTCCAGTATGGATGACGATTTTTTTTTTGCAATAATATGTTGCAAATTAATTTTTTTGTATTTGATCTTTACTTTTTGAAATGTCAAAAAATTCTATCATTTCAATAGTGGATAAGGAGAAATAATTCAAAATTTGAATAAAGTAAGGTAAATTTATTTTAGCAGTTCCATTTTCGATTTTTGATACTTTGCTTTGGGTTATACCTAAATCAATAGCTAATGTCTGTTGGGAAATTCCTCTTTTTTCACGTAGCCTTCTTAATCTAAAGCCTAAATCTTTTTCTGTCATTTTATTTCATGCTATTGTGTAATACAAAATTAAAATTTTATTTTAGATTCAAAAAAAAACTTTTTTTTCTGTTAGACGAATATTCTAAAATAGAATAGGATGTTTAAAAAAATCTATACAAATTTGTGCAAGGTTTTCAAAGTGAAAGCCATAAACAAAAACATTATAAATATTATGAAAAAATTAAATGTTTCGCAAATGGAAAATTTGCAGGGAAGTACTAATGGAAGAAATTGTATGTTGATTGGAGCTTTTGCTGTTGCTACTTTAGGATTAGGTCCAATAGCTGCTATAGGATGGGGAGCGGCTGCGGGATTGTCTGGTGGAGCTTTAATAACAGGTATGTCAGGAGATTGTTTTTAAAGACATGAAAAAAGTTATAATTTTTTTATCAATTTGCACTTATTTATTGACTATTACTTCGAATGTAAATAAGACAAATAAGTTCGAAGATGTTATAACTATGCTGTTAATTTTTAACATACTTCTAGTTGTTTTAGCTGGATTTACTAATCTTAAAAAGAAAAATAATGAAAAAAATATCATTAAATAAACTTGAAAATATTTGTGGAGGTGCAATAAAGTGTGGATGGGTCGGAATGGGAACCGTTGCTTCAATGGCAATCTTTTCTACTGTTCCTGTTGTTGGAGCATTAGGTTTGTATGCTCTATCTGATGATATAGTACGCTGCTGGAATTCCTAGCGATTGTAATTATTTAGTATAACAAAATTATTTGTTGTTAATTAAATAGAATATTTTAATATTACAAGAGAGGTTTTTTTTACCTCTCTTTATTTTAGTACTATGAAAAATTTTATAATTTTTTTAGGGGCAATCTCATGTTATTTTTTACTCACATATTTAGATAAACACTTCGTTACAACCAACTCTAAAATTTTTGATTTTCTTTCAAAAGATTATCCTAGTGATATAGTACAAAACTATATGGATAGCCAGAAAAAATGGTGGTGGTTGACATATGTAATAACACCTTTTTTTGTGGGTATTAAAGTTTTATTAGTAGCTTTTTGTCTCAATTTTCTTAAGCTATTTGATCTGCCTAAAGTTGATCAAATTAAATTTAGTGATTTTGTTTTTCTTGCGCTCCTTGCAGAATCTGTTTTTGTAATCGCTGGCTTTTATAAGTTTATTTACTTCTATTGGATTAATACAGCGTATACTTTGGAAGAGGTACAGACATACTATCCATTATCATTATTAAATTTTAAGGAAAATATTTCTACAGAAAAATGGTTAGCATATCCTTTACAGTTAGTTAATATTTTTGAATTATTTTATTGGGTTTTTCTTGCTTGGGGTTTGAGAGAATTTTTGGAAGAGAAAATAAGCTATTTAAAGTCATTTGGTTTAGTTGCCATTACTTATGGTACAGGTTTATTGTTTTGGACAGCAACAGTCTGTTTTTTAATCCTTAACGCAGAGTATTGATGAAAAATAGAAGTTTAAAAATATTCGCAATCTTAATTCCTGTCTTTGTGATAGGAATACTTGTGTATCTGTTTTTTAATTTTCAGAAGAAAAAAGAAAAAATCAAACAGTTAGAAAATATTCCTTCATTTACTCTAAAAACTATTGACGGAAGTTCTTTTACCTCTCAAAATCTAAATAACAAAAATCATAAAGTCATTATTTATTTCAGCCCAGATTGTCATTTTTGTCAGGCAGAAGCGGAGGAGCTAAGTGTAATGTACAAGAATTATAAAAACACAGAATGGATTTGGATTGCCAGTGAACCTTTGAAGCAGATAAATAAATTTGCGGAAAACTATAAATTACACAATTACAAAAACATTCACTGGTGCTATGATGATAGGGCAAATTTTTACGGGAAATTTCAAATGAAAAGCGTTCCTTATTTTTTGGTATATGATGAAAATAATCATCTTATAAATAGAAATTCAGGAGCCATTAAACTTACAAAGCTATTAAGTAATTTTGATGAAAAAGATTAGAAAAACCTTTGCCCTCCAAAAAGACCATACAGATTGCGGAGTGGGTTGTCTGCAATCTTTGGTAAGATATTATGGCGGGGATATTTCTTTAGAAACCTTACGAGAGAAAAGTGGAACTGGTAAGACTGGAACTACCCTTTTAGGACTGTATCAATGTGCTAAAGAGATAGGATTCGATGCAGAAGGTTGCGAAGCAGATATAGAAGCTTTAATTGAGCATAGCCAGCCTGTGATCTTACACATAACATTAAAAAATAAATACGAGCATTATGTTGTCTTTTATTCTAGAGATCCTTTCAATGATGATCAATTTCTTATCGGAGATCCTGCCAAAGGTTTAGAATATTGGAGTAGGGAGCAATTGCAAGAAGTTTGGGTTTCTAAAACTTGTTTAACACTCTTTCCCAATGAAGGTTTTGAGAAAAAAGAGATTAATATATCGAAAAAGAAAAAATGGTTTTTTGATCTTATAAAAAAAGATCAAGAGTCCATATATACTATTATATTTTTAGGAATTATTACCACATTATTAGGGATGTCAATGTCAATTTTTTCCCAAAAATTAATAGATGATATTTTGCCGAAAAGAAAAATTAATGTACTTTTTTTGAGCATTGGTTTTTTAAGTTTTCTATTAGTTGCAAGAGTTATAATACAATCTTTAAGGGATTTTTATATTATTAAACAGTCAAAAGAATTCAATCAACGAGTTAATAAATCTTTTTTTAGTTCTTTACTTTGTCTTCCCAAACTTTTTTTCGATACAAGGAAGATAGGAGATTTTGTTGCAAGGCTAAATGATACACAAAGGATACAAAATGTAATAAAACATTTAATTACAAATACAACTGTAGATATCATTGGATTTGTAATTTCTGTAGGCTTTCTTTTTTACTATTCTTGGAAACTAGCTTTGATTTGTCTATTGGTTTCTCCTATTGTTTTTTATATTATTTTTAAATTTAATAAAAATATTGTAGCATCACAAAAAGAAGTAATGCAACAGTATGGTATTAACGAAGCAAACTACATAGATATTATCAGAGGTATAGATGCTGTGAAAGGTTTCGGGAAACAAGATTTATTTCTGAAAAAAGAAACTTCTGTTTTTGAAAATTTCCAAAATAGGATATTTGACCTTGGCAAAATAAATATCAAAATTACACTGTACTCAGGATTAGCTTTGGTTTTTTTTCTTGTTATAATATTAAGTTTTTCATCTTATAATGTTTTAATTAAACGGATTAAATTAGGTGAATTAATGGCTATAATAGGCATTACAAGCTCATTACTTGGTTCAATAACAAATCTTGCATTAGTTAGTATACCACTACAGGAAGCAAAAATAGCATTTGACAGAATGTTTGAATATGCATCAATACCAGTAGAAAGATTAGATGGATTAAAAATTGATAACATCAATGAAGTGGAAATTCAAAATTTAAATTTCAGATTTAAAGGACGTAGTAAATTACTAGAAAATATTAGTATGACATTAAAAAAAGGTGAAGTTACTTGTATATTGGGAGAAAGTGGAAGTGGTAAAACAACCTTTACGGAAATTTTAAAGAAAAATTACGCACTAGAAGACGGAAAAATTTTAATTAATAAAAAAGTTTCTTTAGATGATATTTCTATTTACCATTGGAGAAATAAGATTTCTATTGTTCCGCAAGATATACAATTATTTAATGCTACGATTTTAGAGAACATTGTTCTAAACGAAAATATTGACGATAGTAAATTGAATGAATTAATAAATTTAGGTTTTAATATATTTATAAATTCTCTGCCACAAGGATTGATGACTATTGTGGGTGAAGAAGGAGTTAATTTGTCAGGAGGACAAAAACAATTATTAGGCTGGATGAGGGCTTTATATCATCAACCTGAATTTTTAATACTTGATGAACCAACTTCTTCTCTGGATAAGGAAAACAGAAATTTTATCTATTCGCTAATTGATCAACTTAAAAGTGAAAAAATCATTTTGATTATTAGTCATAATTTAGAAAAACTAGAATTAATTTCAAATCAAATATTTTGTTTAAAAGATAAGACATTGAGTAGAATATAAGCTTAATTTTTCTTTTAGTTAAATCTTTCATAAAATACCATGAAATATGATATTTAGTTGAGATGAAAAACTTATTTTTGCGTAATTATAAAATTCGAAATGAAAAAATATCTTTTATTGTTTATCATCGCTGTTTTTGCGGTGTCTTGCTCTAAAAAAGTAGAAGTAAAAGGAAAAATTACAGGCGGTTCTCCACTGGAGAGAATCGAATTTATTGAAGCATCCGGCGTTGCTACCTTACCACTGATTAATATCGGCATCAACAAAGACGGAACCTTCGCAGGAAGTTTTGAAGCTCCAAAGAACGGAATGTACGTGATGTCGTATGGCGGAAAACAAAACCTGATCTATCTGAAAGGCGGCCAGAAACTTGAAATTACCGGCAACGGAATGAGCTTCCCGTCAGAATTCGTGATTACCGGTGATGCCAAAAATAACAACGATTTCTTTACGGCCACACAAAAATATCTTTCCACCTATGCTCAGACCGTAAATATGAATGAGCTGATGACAAAAGATGAAAAAACATTCCTGAAAGGAATTGAAAAAGTTCAGGCAGATGTAAATAAAAACATTGAAGAAAACATTAAAAAGTTCAATCCAGACAATGAACTGGTAGAATGGAAGAAGAATGATCTTGCCAGTACTTTGCTTACAATCCTGAATCAATATGAAATGAGTCACAAACAAATGGGGAATCCATCATTTAAAGTGACAAAAGCTTTTACCGATTACGAAAACAAACTTCAGGAAAATAAGGAGGTCATGGTAAAAGAAAATCCTTTCTACAGACAGTATCTTTTAACAAAAATGAGTCCGGATTTCCAGAAATATGCTCAGGCAAACAGTGCCGGGAAAACAGACGTTACAACCTCAGAATTATTTACAGAATATCTTAAGAAAAATCAGAAGGACCTTTCACAAACGGCTAAAGATTATTTACTGGCTTTCGTGATGGCACAGTCTGATATTCACCCGGGATCTCCTGAAAAAACAATTGAAAAAATTAAAAAGATTATTGATACGGATATCAAAGATGCCACGATTAAAGAAGATTTAAAGAAAATTCAGTTTGCCATTAACGGTTTCAAAATCGGGGAGCAGGCTCCTGAAGCATCTCTGATTAAAGCTGACGGGAAGTCATACAACCTCTCTTCAAACAAAGGAAAACCCTATATGATGACATTCTACGCATCCTGGAATCCGTATATTGGAGAAGCATCCATTCCTGTTTTAAAAGAAGTAGTGAATTTCTACAAATCAAAAATGAACTTTGTATTTGTAAATGTTGATGATACCAAAGATCAGTTTGTGAAAACAAGCAACTCCCTGATGAAAGGAATTACCGGAACCAATGTATACGGTGAAGGAGGATTAAATTCTGACATCGCCAAAAAATATGGCGTGTACGGTTTCAAATTACCTTGCTTCGTTATTGTTGACAAAGACGGGAAAATTGCAAGTAAGCCTTTCTTCAACCTTGGAGACCCTGAATTGGTAACTGCTCTGGATAAACAGACCGGGCTTTCCGCACCAAAGGTAAATCCAAACGTACAGCTACAACCGGGATTGAATATGGATCCTGCTGCTGCGCCTCAACCGGCACCTCAGCAACAGGCAAACCCTCAGCCGGCTCAGACAAAATAATTTAAATTGAGTATAGATAAAACCTTGTCTTCGGATAAGGTTTTTTTTATTGTATTTTTGCAGACCGGAAGGTTGTCGCTTCCGGGATACTTTGTCAAAGTTCGGATCTTTGACAAAGTTTAAACAGTAAAACAGAAAAAATTCTTAATGAAAAAGAGAAATAAGAAAAATATTATTCTTGAAAATATCAAACTCTTAAATGCAGGGGCGAAAGGTGTTGCCATTGGCAGAACCGAAGAAGGAAAAACGGTAATAGTCACCGGCGCAATTCCCGGAGATATTGTGAATGTAAAAGTTAAAAAAGCAAAATCTAAATATTACGAAGGAGAAGCGGTGGATTTACTTGAAAAGTCTCCGTACAGGGTAGATCCAAAATGTATTCATTTCGGTGTTTGCGGAGGCTGCAAATGGCAGAATATGAGCTATGAAAAGCAGCTGGATTTCAAACAGGAGGAAGTCTATAACAATATCAAAAGAATCGGAGGAATTGATCATTTTGAAACAGTGCCGATTTTAGGTTCGGAAGAACAGTATTATTACAGGAATAAAATGGAATTCTCCTTTTCAAATTCCCGATGGCTTACACAGTACGAAATAAGCTCGGAAGAAAACTTCGGAAACAGAGACGCACTGGGCTTTCATATTCCCGGAATGTGGAGCAAGATCCTCGATCTTAAAGAATGTTTCCTCCAGGAAGAACCTTCAAATACCATCAGGCTGGCTGTAAAAGAATATGCCGTAAAAAACGGGCTCGAATTTTTCGATGTTAAAAATCACGAAGGGTTTCTGCGAACCTTAATGATGAGACAGAATTCCAGTGGAGAATGGATGGTTCTTTTTCAGCTTTTCAGAGAGGAAAAGGAAAACCGGGAAAAGCTTTTCCAGTTCCTGCTGGAAACCTTTCCACAGATAAAAACGCTTGTATATGCAATCAACCCGAAAGCGAATGACTCCATTTACGATCTGGACATCAACGTTTATTTTGGCGAAGGATACCTGATGGAAGAAATGGACGGCCTGAAATTCAAGATCGGCCCGAAATCTTTCTTTCAGACAAACTATAAGCAAGCTCTTGAGCTCTACAGAAAAACTTTGGAATTCGCAGATTTGAAAGGAGATGAAGTAGTGTATGATCTTTATACAGGAACCGGTACAATTGCCCAATATGTTGCCAGAAAAGCGAAGCAGGTTATCGGGATAGAATCCGTTCAGGAAGCAATTGACGCAGCCATAGAACACGCACAGCTCAACGGGCTTGCCAATACAACGTTTTATTGCGGCGATATGAAAGATATATTTAACGATGATTTTCTTGCGAACCACCCGAAGGCAGATGTTCTCATCACCGACCCTCCGAGAGACGGAATGCATCAGAAAGTGGTGGAACAGATTCTTAAGCTTTCACCGGAAAGAGTGGTCTATGTGAGCTGCAATTCCGCAACACAAGCCCGTGATCTTGCCCTGATGAAAGAACATTACGAGGTGGTAAAAATTTTACCGGTAGATATGTTTCCGCAGACCCATCATGTTGAAAATATTGCATTGCTGATTAAGAAATAATTTAATTAAATTTGACAAAGATCACCCATTCATATGAAACTTTTTAAACTACTGTTTGCTGTATGTTGTTTCAGTCTGCTGTTTTCCTGCGGAGCCGATGATGATATCTGTGAAAGCGGAGAAGGAACTCCCCGAATGAAAGTCTCGTTCCTGAGCGCAGAAACCGGTAAAGAAAAACCGGTTGACTCTCTCTATGTTGCGGTAGATTACGGATCAGGGAAAGTTCAGCTGGGAGGGCAGGCAAAAATTACCTCAAGGATAATTCCTTTAAGAGTAGATGATGCCCCGTACACCGATATTTATTTTAGAATCACCAATCTGGGCGCAGAATCCAGAGTAAGGGTAAATTATACCACAAAATCCGTATATGTTTCCCCTGGGTGCGGAATTAAAAAAACATACGAGAACTTAAATTCGGTACTATCATCAACAACAACAGCTCCGGTGAAAGCCATGCAGGCGGGGCAAAACTTTATTGAGAATGAAGACAAGACAAATCTTTACCTTCTTTTTTAGTATAATTAGTATTTTGAGTTTTGCTCAGAATACCAAAGAAACGAAAAAAGATAAATGGAAATATGAGCCCAATTTTATGGTTGGCGGCGATGTGCTGAATGCAGGAGTTTCCTTTTTTTCTGACAGGAAACTTTACCAGGGTTTTATTTCTTCAAAAATAAAAGATAATATCCATGGTATTGTAGAAGCTGGATTTGAGTCCAATATTTACCAAAAAAACGGATACGACGTCAAAGCAAATGGTCCTTTTATAAAACTAGGTGCATTTTACATGCTAGCCAAAGATCCTGAAAATGAATTTAATGGTTTCTATGCCGGAGGTAAAATAGGAGGATCTTTCTATGCTCAGGAATATATGGCAGTCCCGGTTCGCGGCTACGGCGGAAGCAATGCGTCAGTAGCTTTCCCATCATCTTCACAGTCTTCTTATTGGCTGGAAGGAACAATTGGTGGAAGGGTGCAACTCTTTGAGTCCAATTTTTTCATCGATATAAACCTTCAGCCCAGGTATCTTGTTGCAACAACAAAACAAGAGAATATACAGCCAATGATTGTACCGGGATTTGGCAGAAGCTCCTCAAAATTCAATATGGGCTTCGCATGGAATATTGCTTATAAGTTTTAGAAATTACTTTTAAATAGATTGAAATTAATCCTTCCTGTAGATCCGGGAAGGATTTTTTGTACTTTCTTAATATTAAAATATTAATTGCGGTATTATTATCAAATTATTAATAATTTTTAAATTTTATTATTTTTTTAAAAAATAATTCGCACTTAAAAAATATAATATTTCTTAAAATTGTTAATTTATAATATTTTATTTATAAATAATATTGATAATATTTTATTTATTATTATTAAAACATTATTGATATTGTGTTTTTATTAGGTGAAAACTGGCAAATGGTATATATTTGCAATTGATAAAATTATCCTTTTATGAAAAAACTTATTACTACTTTAATTTGTAGTTTGATTGGAGGTACTATGTTTTCACAGTGGACTCCGGCTAATTATGAAGGAAGGTTAGAGAAATCTTCTAACGTGAGAAGTTATTATAAGTTGGATCTTAATAAAATAAGAACCCAGCTTAAAGATGCTCAGGAGACCGGGAAAAATGCAAGGCCCGTAGAAATTTCCTTACCAACAATGGATGGTAAAATAGAAAAATTTGCAGTGTATAGTCTACCGGTTGTTGTAAAAGAACTGGCAGACCAGTATCAATTGGGGTCATATGTCGGAATCGGTATTGATGATCCTTCTAAATATTTGAGATTTTCTGTAGCTCCGAACGACTTCCAGTCGATGATCATTAAAGATGGTGCTTATGAATTCATAGAGCCTCAGAATGCAGACAAAACGATTTACGGAGTACATCCGAAAACAGATAAATCGAAACAAGGAGCATTTGTTTGTGGTACAAATGAAAGCCCTCTGTCAAAACAGCAGATTGATGAGCTTTACTCAAAAGGAAAAAGCTTCTACAAAAACCCTACAAATTTTGCGAAAAGTACGGATCAGAAATACAGAACCATGAGACTGGCAATGTCTGTAACCGGTGAATATACACAGTTTTTCGGAGGAACAGTAGCTGGAGCTCTTACGGCCATCAATGCTACTATGACGAGGGTAAACGGTGTTTTCGAAAAAGATTTTGCTTTGCACCTGATCGTTCAGAGTTTCCCGGGAGTAATTTATACAAACCCTGCAACGGATCCGTATTCTCCAGCTGCTTCAGGAGCTGCAGGAGCTTGGAATCTGGAACTTCAGAATACATTGACCGCAAATGTAGGAAATGCCAATTATGATATCGGACATTTATTTGGCGCTTCCGGTGGAGGAGGTAATGCAGGCTGTATAGGCTGTGTGTGTACAGATCCTACAAGTGCTGAACCTGAAGGTAAAGGGTCTGGGTATACTTCTCCTGCTGATGCTATTCCTCAGGGAGATACATTTGATATTGATTATGTAGCTCATGAAATGGGACACCAATTAGGAGCAAACCACACTTTTTCTCATAATATTGAAGGAAGCGGTGTAAATATGGAACCGGCTTCCGGATCAACCATTATGGGATATGCAGGTATTGTTCCGGGAGCGAATGTACAGGCTCACTCAGATCCTTATTTTCACGTTGCCAGTATTCTGCAGGTACAGAATAATTTAATGACGACTACCTGTGATATTGAAACTACAATTACCAATAATCCGCCGGTGATCGGGGCGCTTAGTAATTATTCCATACCGAAAGGAACTGCATTCGTATTAACAGCAACCGCAACAGATGCTGAAAATGATCCTATGACATATACGTGGGAGCAGTTTGACAGCGGAAATGCCCCGGTAACAAGTGTAACAGGAAATAACGCAACGGGTGCTCTATTCAGATCTCTTATACCTACTGCTACAGGAAATACAAGGTATTTCCCTAAGTTGTCTTCAGTATTAGCTGGAAATTTAACAGTGCCTGCTGATTGGGAAACTGTATCAAACGTTGAAAGAGCTACAAACTTTGTATTGACCGTAAGAGATAATAACCCTGTTTCTACCTCTCAGCAGACACAGAGTGATATCGTGACGGTTACAGTAGGAAATGACGGTCCATTTAAATTAAACTCAACGCAGGTTTATCATAATTTGGCTGCAGCTTTAGTGTGGGATGTAGCCAATACAAACGCTGCACCATATAATGTAGCCAATGTTAAAATCGATTATACCACTGATAACGGAGCTACCTGGACAGTACTTTCTGCTTCTACACCAAATGACGGTACTGAAAGTTATACTTTCCCATCATCATTAAACGGACAGAATATTAAAATAAGAATTTCTTCCCTTGGGAATATTTTCTACACGATCAAGCAAGTTTTGGTAACAGCAGCAGCACCATGTAGTTCAGCGGCGCCTACAAATATTGCGGCAAGCGCTATTACAGCATCTTCTGCAACTATAAGCTGGAATCCTTCTGTAGGAGCGACTTATGTAGTAAGATATAAGAAAGTTACCGAATCAGCTTGGCAGCAGACAACTGCTTCAGGAAATGTCGTTACGTTATCAGGACTGGAAGAAGGAACGAAATATGACCTGCAGGTACTGACAGTTTGTTCAGGAACTCCTGGGTCTTACAGTACCAATACACAATTTGTGACATCTTCTGCTGTAAGCTATTGTTCTGTTACATCAGCTGATCCTTCAGAAGAATATATCTCTAATGTAACATTGGCAAACGTAAATAATAATACAGGAGCAGGAACATACACAGACTATGGTACGGACGCTACAAAAACAATTCATTTGGTGAGCGGATCTACTGGTAATACTGTTTCAGTTACAAAAACATGGACAGGTAGCAGCTTTCCGGAAGGAGTAAGAGTTTGGATCGATTTCAACAGAAATGGAGTATTTGATACAAGCGAATTAGTCCTGAATTCAACTGCGAACACAACTCCAACTGTCAGTGCGGCATTTACAGTACCGACAGCAGCTGTTCAGAATAAAATGCTTAAAATGAGAGTGGCTCTTCGTTACAATGCTTCGCCTGCAGCATGTACATCATTTACTTACGGTGAGGTAGAAGATTATAATGTTTTGGTAACACCAACAGTTTTAGCGACGAACGATGTTGCGGGACCTAAAAATGATATTCAGATTTATCCGAATCCTGTTTCAGATGTCCTAAATATTACTAAAGTTTCTGATAAAGCATCTTATAAAATATATAGTGCTGCAGGCCAATTGGTAAGACAAGGCAATATCAAGGACGGAAAAATCAATGTTTCCGAATTGATTAAAGGCGGTTATGTAATTACTATTGAAGAAAAAGGAAGAGAAGCATTTACTTCCAAATTCATCAAGAAATAATAAGATAAATTTAAATGATTAATTCAATCCCCGGGGAAGCCCGGGGATTTTTTTGTTGTGCTGTAAGGGATTTCCGTAAAATTGATTTTGATATGATAAGAAAATAAGTTATTCCGTACAATCGCTGTTGCAACACTTTGTTAAAAAAATTATGAAATTTGTATAAAAAAAATATTTGTACTTCCATATTAATAATAAAAAATGATTAGATTTGTGTAATTAATATAATATTGAGAAAGTTATGAAGCAAAATTTTACTTCTTTCTTTTTCCTCTTTTTGTTTGCGATTACCAGTGCACAATGGAGTCCCACGACATTCAGGGGAGAAAAAACAAGAGCAGGCTCGGATATTAGGAGCTATTACACTCTGGACATTTCTTTACTAAAGTCTCAATTGGCAAAAGCACAGGAGACGGGCAAAAATTCAAAGCCCGTCACTATTTCTTTGCCAACTTTAGAAGGAAAAATTGAAAAATTTGCCGTTTACAGCTTCCCCGTGGTAGTTAAGGACCTGGCAGATAAGTATCAGCTGGGATCTTATGTAGGTGTCGGTATTGATGATCCCGGTAAGTACCTGAGATTTAGTGTAGCGCCGGATGATTTTCAGTCGATGATCATCAAAAATGGCAAATCTGAATTTATAGAGCCGGTAGATAAAATGAAAACGGTGTATGGTGTACACCCAAAAACGGATAAAAGCAACGAAGGTTTTCTTTGCTCTATGAACGAGGATCAACTATCTAAGCAAGAAATAGATAAACTTTATCAAAGTGGAAAATCATTCGCAAATCAGACAACAAACTTTGCTAAAAATTCAGACAAGAAGTATAGAACTATGAGATTGGTAATGTCAGTTACCGGTGAATATACTCAGTACTTTGGTGGTACAGTTGCAGGAGCTTTAACAGCTATTAATGCTACTCTGACTAGAGTAAATGGAGTTTTTGAAAAGGATTTTGCTTTGCATTTGATTTTACAAAATTTTCCAAATGTAATTTACACTAATCCTGCTACAGATCCGTATTCTCCCGCAGCAACAGGAGTGGGAGGGATATGGAATGGAGAGTTACAAACTACGCTTACTGCAAATGTTGGAAATGCTAATTATGATATAGGACATTTATTTGGTGCCTCAGGTGGTGGTGGTAATGCAGGATGTATCGGTTGTGTTTGTATAGATCCTACGACGGGTGTGCCAAATGGTAAAGGATCAGGGTTTACATCTCCTGCAGATGGCATTCCGCAGGGAGATAATTTCGATATTGACTATGTAGCTCACGAAATGGGGCACCAATTAGGAGGCAATCATACATTTTCTCATCAGCTTCAAGGGAATCCTGTGCAAATGGAACCTGGATCTGGATCAACAATTATGGGATATGCAGGTATTACAGGAGCAAATACTGATGTTCAGCCACATTCAGATGCATATTTTCATGCTGGAAGTATTGGCCAGATTCAGGCTAATTTAATTAGTAAAACTTGTGATATAGAAACTCCAATTACAAATAATCCACCCGTAATTGCTGCTTTATCTACCTATAATATTCCTAAAGGAACGGCATTTGTACTAACAGCCTCCGCAACAGATGCTGAAAACGACCCGATGACTTATTGTTGGGAACAGGTAGATAATACGAATGTTACCATCAATAAAAATAATCTCGGAACAACGGCAAGCGGAGCTACGTTCAGATCATTCAATCCCACTATCAGCCCTACAAGATATTTCCCTAAATTATCATCGGTTTTAGCGGGTGTTTTAAATAACTCGAATAATGGTTGGGAATCTGTTTCTACAGTTGCGAGAACTACAAATTTCAGAGTAACGGTAAGAGACAATAATCCTTTTCCTACTCAACAACAGACGCAATTTGCCGATCAGCAGATCGTGGTAGGAAACGACGGACCTTTTAAAGTAACTTCGACAACTGCATATAACAATGCGCCAACTGCTGTTACATGGGATGTTGTCAATACTACTGCAGCACCGTACAATGTAGCCAATGTAAAAATTGATTATACAACCGATAACGGAGTTACCTGGACAGTGGCATCTGCTTCTACCGCTAACGACGGAAACGAGTCTTTAACACTTACAGGGCTTACCGTAGGAGGAACCGTTAAAATCAGGGTAAGTTCCATAGGAAATGTATTCTATGCTATTGGAAGTGCTACAGTAACGACTTTGGCAAGCTGTACAGGCGCAGCTCCGGCAGGTATTGCCGTATCTGCCGTTACGCAAACGACCGCTACTGTATCATGGACTGCCACTGCAAATGCAACGTATGTAATTCAGTATCGTCCCGTAGGAAGTACTACTTGGACTACTGTTACTTCTGCAGGAAACTCTGTAAACCTTACAGGGTTAACCGACGGGGTTCAGTACGAAGTGCAGGTTGCTACCGTTTGTAACGGAGTTCAGGGGGCTTTCTCTGCTTCAACAAACTTTACGACATTAGGTCTTAACTACTGTAACATGTCGTCAAGTAACTTTAATGACGAATATATCTCTAATGTTACGGTAACACCAAACGGTGCTGCTGTAATGAGCAATAATTCTGGGGGTTCTACCTACACAGATTACACAACTACACCAAGCGCACTTGTAAATCTTGTTATAGGATCTGCAAATAACACGGTATCAGTTACCAAATTCTGGACAGGAGCTACCTTCAATGAAGCAGTAGGTGTTTGGGTCGATTTCAACAGAAACGGTGTTTTTGAAACATCCGAGCAGGTAATGAACTCTCCGGCTAATACAACCACCCCGGTTTCAGCTACTTTCCCTGTTCCTGCAAATGCCTACAACGGTCCTTCTACAACCAGAATGAGGGTAGTAATGCAGTATAATACTTCTCCTGTAATGTGTACAAGTTTCTTATTTGGTGAGGTGGAAGACTATGCTGTAAAATTAATCCAGCCAATTCCTTGTACAAGTAATGCACCGTTAAACCTTACGGTTACCAACCTTACGGCAACTTCTGCTTATGTAATGTGGGATCCGGCAGCTGGAGCTACTTATGTATTACAATACAGACCGGTTGGCTCGACAACTTGGACCACGGTTCCGTTAACAGCAAATGCCTATACCATTAATGGTTTAACTGAGCAGACTTCCTATGAAGTGCAGGTTGCTTATGTATGTTCGGGTACTACAGGAACATTTACGGCACCTTATCAGTTTACAACGCCTCAGGTATCTTATTGTACAATCACTTCAAACAATAATACCAACGGATATATTTCTAATGTAACGGTTACTCCTACCAACTCATATGTGATGAGTAACAATTCAGGAGCAAATACATATACAAACTATTCTGCAGATCCTGCTAAATTAGTTACATTAGTTCGCAACTCTACAAACAACAGTATTTCTGTTTCAAAATCATGGTTAACAACAACGACTTCTTCATTAGCGGTTGGAGCATGGATTGATTTCAACAGAAACGGAATTTTTGAAACAACGGAAAGGGTAATCAGTACTACAGCGAATACAACTACTCCGATAAGTGCTACATTTACAGTTCCCGCAACTTCATATAACGGACCACTGACTTTAAGAATGAGAGTAATCTTCTCTACCAGCAGTATCACCGATCCTTGTGCAACGGTAGCCAATGGAGAGATTGAAGATTATGCCGTTAAGATCATTGATCTTGCACCTTGTACAACAGCAGCACCATCGCCAATTGTTGTTTCGAATATCACAGCTTCTACAGCTTTAGTTTCATGGATTAATGCTACGGGAGCTACCTATTCTTTAAGATACAGAACCGGTACCGGGGCTTGGACAACTATTGCCCCTGCAACAAACCCTTATACAATTATCAACCTGAATGGTTCAACTACCTATGAAGTACAGGTAGCAACTACCTGCGGCGGAACTACAGGAGCATGGTCTCCTTCAGTAAACTTTACAACGCCTGCTATATCGTATTGTAACTCAGGTACAGCAACGGTTAGTGATGGATTTATTAATAATATTACGGTAACAGGTACAGCTACTCCTACAATGTCTAACAACTCTGGAGCAAGTACATATACTGATTATTCTAATGATCCTGCTAAAATCATCACATTAGCAAGAAACTCTACCAATAATGTACTTTCTGTTGGAAGAACAATCCTGTCGAGTACCTATTCTACGTATGCATGGATAGACTTTAACGGTGACGGAATATTTAATAATAATCCGACAACGGTAGCAGGGGGTGAAAGAATTATGAATCTTGGATACTCTAACACAACACCGGTTACAGCAACATTCCCTGTTCCTGCAGGAGCGTATGCGGGAACAAATAAAGTGAAAATGCGTGTTATTGTATATTTCCTTACACCAGCAGATGCATGTTCACCACTTACAAGTAACGGAGAAGTTGAGGATTATCAAGTGAAATTCATCGATATCCAGCCTTGTACAACGGCTGCTCCTACAGGAATTACCGTGTCAAATCTTACTGCTACTACCGCAACCATATCTTGGATTTCCTCTACGGGTGCTACTTATCTTGTAAGATGGAGAACAACCAATCCGGTAGGAGCATGGAATGTTTCTCCTTTACCAATCACTGGAAACAGCTTTAATATTACAGGTCTTACAGAGCAAACGGCTTATGAAGTACAGGTTGCTACCATCTGTGGTGGAACTCAAGGTCCTTGGTCTCCTTCTACACCATTTACGACACCACCGATTAGCTATTGTAATATGACGGGTACGGGAACAACTGATTTTATTTCTAACGTTACGGTAACTTCAGTAAATCCGGGTATTCCTCCAATGAGCAATACCTCTCTTCAGACCAACTATATCAGCTATACAACTCCGGCTACATTAATTAATCTGGAGATAGGATCCACTGGAAATCAAATTTCAGTATCTAAAGGGGCAACGCAAAATGATGCGGTGTCTGCCTGGATTGATTTTAACAGAAACGGAGTCTTTGAAGCTTCAGAGCAGATTATGGCTTCTGCGGCGAGTACAACCAGCCCTGTAACAGCATTGTTCAGTGTTCCTGCAAATGCATATAACGGGAATCTTAATACTACAATGAGGGTGGTTCTTAAGCGTACAAGCGCTCCTGTAATGTGTCAGAATGCCGTAAATGGGGAAGTTGAAGATTACGCGGTGAAACTGAGACCATGTGGAACCACTGCGCCAACCAATATAACATTCAACACAATTACCCATGTATCTGCTAACGTTACCTGGACAGTTCCTACGGGAGGCCTTACCTTTATTGTAAGATACAGAGTAGCTGGTACAGGAACTTGGTCACAAGTGGTGGCTTCTACATTAACCGGAAACCCGCCATTGGCACTTACAGGATTAACGCCTGCAACGACTTATGAAGTACAGATTGCTGCAAGTTGTGGAGCAACACCGGGAACATTTACACCAATTCAGACATTCACAACGAGATGTGATCCTACACCTCCGAATGTAACTATAGGTACAGTGACAGCAACCACTGCGGTAGTAAGCTGGTCTCCTATTGTAGCAAGTGCGACTTATGTATTGAGATACAGAATCACCGGAACTACTACATGGACTACGGTAAATATTACTGCAGCACCTTTAAACACTTATACTCTTACCGGTTTAAGCCCTTATACTACCTATGAGGTACAGGTTGCTAATAAATGTAACGGAGAAACAACGGTGAACACGTGGTCTAATCCTAAAGTATTTACGACAGAAAGAACATGTGAATTGCCGCCTCCTGGATTAACGA
Source organism: uncultured Chryseobacterium sp. (assembly GCA_913778275.1). The sequence continues at coordinate 13,688 of CAJYWN010000014.1, read as the reverse complement.
TTACCAATCTTACTCCTACAACAGCTGTAGTAGTGTGGGATCCGTTCCCTGGAGCAACTTATATCCTAAGATATAGAAAAGTGGGTATTCCAAGCTGGACAACAGTAACTTCAAATACAAATACCATTACACTGACAGGATTATTGGAATTGACACAGTATGAATTACAGGTTGCCAATGTATGTAGCGGAACACCGGGAACATATACGCTGCCGTATTTCTTCACAACTCCTACCATTGTATACTGTCAGATGTCAGCAGCTTCATCCACTGCAGGATATGTTTCGAAAGTTAAGGTTACGCCAAATGGTAAACCTGTAATGGAAAATGCATCAGGAGCTTCCAACTATACCGATTATACAGGCGTTTCTGCTAAGTTTATAGAATTGGTTCAGGGGTCCTCAAACAACCAGATTACCATTGATAAAAAACTTTCAGGAAACACTGAAGCCGGAGTCGCTGTATGGATCGATTTCAACAGAAACGGATACTTCGATATCAATGAAAGAGTAATGGCTGTTGCTCCGAATACAGATGCTACTGTGAGCGGAACGTTCACTGTACCGGCAGACGCTTTCATCAGCTTAACAGACTACAAATACGTAGTAATGAGAGTGGCGTTGGCAAAAGATGCTATTCCGGTGAACTGTACAAACATCCCTAATGGGGAAGTAGAAGATTATACAGTAAGAATTTCTAAACTTCCTGTTCCTAACCCGATTAACCAGACGGATATCTTAATCTATCCTAACCCGGTTAGTTCAGTATTGTATGTGAAAAATATCAGCAAAAAAGCGAATTATAAGATCTACAATGCAGCAGGACAATTGGTGTCAAGCGGAATTATTCTGAATAATAAGATTGATGTACACGCCCTGATAAATGGGGTTTATGTGATCGATATTCAGGATGGAAATGAGATTACCGCTCAGAAGAAATTCATAAAAGAATAAATCATTTAATTATTAATCCACTTAACAGGCTCTCAGTAATGGGGGCCTGTTTTTTTTGTCTTAGATGGTAAACGTATTTTCATCTTTTTGAAGCGATTGATAAGAAATCATTCAAGAAAGTTATCATAATATAATTTTGAGATCGTTGATCGTATTTTGTTAATACAATAATTATCTTTACAGCTATAAATATTTAAGTATTAGGATAAACCTGATTTAGCTTATGAAATATAAGTGTATTAAGGCTTATCCATACTTTAATATTATTAAATTAAACAACATATGATGATTAAAAGTGCTTTATTATTTTTTCTCTTTTTTGTTGCTTGTATTTCTGATGAAGAAAGTAAAAGGCAATTAAACTCTTCCTATCAGGGAGAGTGGGGAGGGGACTTTGATGGAGGTAACACTGGAACAATAGATTTTATTGTTGAAAAGGAAGGAACAATAAATGGTATTTTAGTATTTTCATCAAACAATGTATCAGAAAAATTTCAGGGTTATGTTGCCTTTGATGGAAAGTTTGATATTAATACGCCTAATAAATATTACTTTTCCGGAATTCTTAATACATCCGCTCCGGTAAAAGGCAAATGGAAAAAGCTAGAATCTTCTAATTCGTATATTTCTGGAAATTTCACAATTAATAAAAAATAGTATGAGAAAATTTGTTTTGGCTTTATCAATAATAACAAGTGTTTTTGGAGCTGCACAAGAAAAAATAAGTCTTGAAAAAAACTTAACTGGTATTCAGATAGGCTTTTTTGGAGCAAATATATATAACGAAACTCGCTTAGATGAAAGTTTAAGTTTGCGTAGCGAAGTATCACTTTACCCATCTATATGGGGAGGAGACTTATATTCAAAAACAGGATTTGCACTTGCTCCCGCAATTTCTCTTTCTCCAAAATGGTACTATAATTTAGAGAAAAGATCAAATAATGGGAAAAGAATCAAAAACAATTCAGGTAATTATCTATCAGCGAAGTTAGAATATATACCTGATTGGTTTGTTATTTCGAATACAAAAGACATTCATGTAAATCCGACTTTAGCTATAATACCCAATTGGGGTTTAAGAAGAAATTTTTCAGAAAACTTTAATTATGAGTTAAGATTAGGATTAGGCATTGGTAAAATTCTGAAAGAAGATTATGATTTGCAAGTCATACCTGAAATTAGCTTTAAATTAGGATATGATTTCTAAACTTTTTTTAATTTAATTTGAAAACAAAAAAACTCGCTGAGTATTCAGCGGGTTTTCTATTTTATTCAATGTCAAAAATGACCTTTTCAGTATGTTCTTTTAAATCTTCCAGATTGGTGTTGTTGTAAATAATGCAGTCTGCCAGTTTGATCTTATCTTTTTCGGGCAACTGTTTTTCCATGATGGCCTGTACCTCTCGGTAGGTTTTACCATCCCTGTCCATGACTCTTTTCATCCTGATATTATCTTCTGCGGTTACCAAAATAGATTTATAGCATTCTCTGTTAAGTTTCAGCTCAAACAATAAAGCTGTTTCCTTAAAAATTAAATATTTGGTCTGCTTCTTTACCCAGTCTTCAAAATCAATGCGTACCGCAGGATGAATAATATGATTTAACTCTTCAAGAAGATCCTTGTTGTTAAATACCTTTTCAGCGACAAATTTCCTGTTATACAAGCCATTTTCATCGTATGCCTCTTCACCGAGAAGTTCTTTGATTTTTGATTTCAGCGCTTCATTTTCGTTCACGATATCTTTTGCTCTTTCATCAGAATAATACACCGGGAACCCGAATTCCTCAATAAATTTTGCAACGGTAGTCTTTCCGGATCCTATTCCCCCAGTGAGGCCGATAATTTTGGGTGAGGATAATGGTTCCGGCTCCACTTTCTGACTTTCTGAATGTAGTTCTTCCATAGTTGATCTTAATATCCGAAAACATCATTAAAACTAAACGTCTCATCAAGTCTTACTCCCTTTTCCGTCATCTTAAGACTTGCCAGTTCATGGTGGGCATCATGCTCAAAAAACAACAGGTATTCGTTGTCTACACATTGCTTTAGGAACTTACCTTTCTCCTCAAGAGTCAGAAGGGGTCTTGTATCATAGCCCATTACATAAACCTGATTGATATGTCCTGCCGTAGGAATAAGATCCGCCGCAAAAACAATGGTTTTCTCCTGGTATTGAATAACAGGAAGCATCTGCTTTTCCGTATGGCCGTCAACAAAAATAACATCCATTTTAAGATCAGGTGCAAAACCATAATTGCCGGTTGTCGGAAGAGGTAAAAAATTAAGCTGGCCACTTTCCTGGATCGGAATAATATTCTCTTTTAAAAAGCTGGCTTTCTCTCTCGCATTAGGCTCTGTTGCCCATTTCCAGTGGTTTTCATTGGTCCAGAACTGTGCGTTTTTGAAGGCCGGTCGGTAACCCGTTCTGTCGTCATTCCACTCAATCGCGCCGCCGCAGTGATCGAAGTGAAGGTGCGTAAGGAAAACATCAGTAATATCTTCTCTTACGAAACCATATTTTTTTAAATTTTTATCTAAAGTGTCATCTCCCCAAAGCGAATAATGGCTGAAGAATTTTTCGTCCTGCTTATTTCCCAGCCCGCAGTCAATTAAGATCAGCTTTTTGCCATCTTCTACAAGCAGGGAGCGTGTTCCCAGCTCAATCAGGTTTCTTTCGTCTGCAGGATTCGTTTTTTCCCACAGACTCTTTGGGACGACCCCGAACATGGCGCCGCCATCCAGTTTAAATTTTCCGCACTGTATTGGATATAGTTTCATATTAAGATTTATAATGTTTGTTTATTTTCTGAAAAATAAGATTTTCGGGGCAACCTAAAAAATATTTTAAGTAATATTTTGTTGACGCCTGATCATAAGGTATTATCTGTCTTTTCTCAGAAAAGTTCTCCCGGATTTTTGGGTCTGGAAATGTTTAAATGTTTGTACGCTTTATCCGTCACTTCACGTCCTCTTGGCGTTCTGATGATAAAGCCTTCCTGAATTAAAAAAGGTTCATACACTTCTTCCAGCGTCTCCGGATTTTCCCCGATAGATGTTGCCAGCGCAGAAATTCCTACAGGTTTTCCTTTGAAATTTTCAATCATGACCCGCATAATCTTATTATCCATCTCATCAAGTCCGAATTCATCCACATTCAATGAATCAAGAGCATATCTGGTAATGTTGATTTCAATTTCTCCGTTTCCTTTGATTTCTGCAAAATCACGCACCCTTCTCAGGAGAGCGTTGGCAATTCTTGGAGTTCCGCGGCTTCTTCGGGCAATTTCAATGGCAGCATCTTCATAAATTTTTACTCCCAAAACCCTGGAACTTCTCTGTATAATCATCGATAAGAGCTCGATGGTATAGTATTCAAGCCTGCTCTGGATCCCGAATCTTGCCAGCATCGGCTTGGTAAGCATCCCGCTTCTTGTAGTGGCGCCTACCAATGTGAAAGGATTTAACCCAATCTGAACGCTTCTCGCATTTGGGCCGGTTTCCAGCATAATATCGATTTTATAATCTTCCATGGCAGAATACAGGTACTCTTCCACAACAGGAGATAAGCGGTGGATCTCATCGATAAAAAGAACATCGTTCTCTTCAAGATTAGTCAGTAATCCGGCAAGGCTTCCCGGCTTATCCAGTACGGGACCTGAGGTAATTTTGCAGTTTACCCCAAGTTCATTGGCGATAATGTTGGCCAGAGTCGTTTTTCCAAGTCCGGGCGGACCATGAAGCAATACATGATCCAGCGCTCCGCCACGTTTTTTCGCAGCGGTTACAAAAACTTCGAGATTTTCCAGCGTTTTTCTCTGTCCTGCAAAGTCTTTAAAACTCTGCGGACGGATCTGTTCTTCCTGTGCAAGCTCTTCACGGGAATAGTTGTCTTTATCCGGATGTAAAAAATCAGGCATTAATTCATTTTCATTTAGTGTAAAGATAGGAAAATTGAGGTTAAGAATAAAGGTTGAGGTTAAGATTAAGGCTAATATCAAGATAAATGTATATGGTTTTACAAGTCATCATATTAATTTATTTTAAGTAATTTTGAAAGGAAAAATATTTAATAACAAATGATAAAAGATTTTACTGAGATGTCTGTATAGCAAAAAGCAATGGATATTGCTGAAAAGTGTTTCAATCTGTCAGAGAAAGCCGGTTTTATGATATTTCCAGATGATCTGCATTTGAAACAAAAAGCCATTTGATATACGGAAACACAGTAAAATATTTTTCGGAACAGGAGCGTTTGGAAATACAGAATTTGATTGGTGAAGTTGTATACGATTTAAATAAAATTACAAATCGTTTAAGTACCATTAAACCTTAATCTAAGCCTCAGCCTTAAACTTAATGTTAATGAAACTAATTGGACCCTTTAAGCAAGTCGTAACCCTTGCCGATCTTCCGTTAAGAGGAAAACTTTCTGATGAGCAGCTTGAAATTATTGAAGATGGAGGAATTATTGTCAACGAAAACAAAATCCAGCAAATCGGAAATTTTGAATATTTAAGATCTAATCATCCAAATATAGAAATTGAAGAAATAGAAGGAGAGCATATTGTATTGCCGGCATTTACGGATTCTCATACCCATATCTGTTTCGGTGGTGACCGTGCCAATGATTTTGCCATGCGGAATGCAGGAAAAACATACCTTGAAATTGCAGAAAGCGGCGGAGGAATCTGGAGTTCGGTTCAGCATACAAGAAACGCATCTGAGGAAGAATTGTTGAAGACATTAGTTGAAAGAATTGATTTTTTAATTGCTCTAGGAATTACAACCGTCGAAATTAAAAGCGGATACGGCCTCGATGCTGAAAATGAGCTGAAAATGCTCCGGATCATCAAGAAAGCTCAAGGGTACACAAAAGCTACTCTTGTTCCTACATGTCTTTCTGCCCACTTAAAACCGAGGGATTTTGAAGGAAGCAGTCAGGAATATTTACAATACATCGTCAATGAAATCTTACCCAAAGTAAAAGAAGAAAATCTGGCACAACGGGTGGATATTTTTATTGAGAAATCTGCATTTCAGCCTGATGAGAGTAAAAATTTTTTACGTAAAACGAAGGATTTAGGTTTTGAAATCACCGTTCATGCAGACCAGTTTACGCCGGGAAGTTCAAGGATTGCGGTTGAAGTTGGTGCGAAATCTGCAGATCACCTTGAAGCCACTATTGATGAAGATATTGAGTTTTTAGCAAAATCTGATACCGTAGCAACAGCTTTACCGGGCGCCAGTTTAGGATTGGGTGAGAAGTTTACTCCGGCAAGAAAGCTATTGGACGCAGGAGCAATCTTAGCGATTGCGAGCGATTGGAATCCCGGTTCGGCACCGATGGGTAATCTCATTACACAGGCTTCCATTTTAGCAACTTTTGAAAAGCTGACTACCGCTGAAGTGCTAGCCGGAATTACTTTCCGATCTGCTTTTGCACTCGGACTGGAAGACAGAGGAAAACTGGAAGCAGGAATGAAGGCAGATTTTGTAACTTTTAAAACAAATAATTTCCAGAATGTTCTGTACAATCAGGGAAGTCTGAAGGCTGAGAATGTTTATATCGATGGAACGAAAATTAAATAATTTATTGGAATAAAGGGAATATGTTGAGATGCTTTCAGCATGACAATATTGCTTTTTTACTCTGCGCGTATTTGTCATGCTGAAAGCATCTAGACACAATAATAATACAAATGATAAAAAATAATGTTCGAACTAAATGAAGGAATTTATAAATTTTATGTTTATATATTAACCAATAAAAAAAGAACAGTTTTATACACAGGAGTTACAGGAAATTTACATCAAGATTATTTCAGCATGTACATAAAGTTAATCCGTATAGTTTTACTTCAAAATATAATGTCTGTTTCTTAATTTATTATGAAAGCTTTGGTTGGATACAACAAGCTATTGAAAGAGAAAAAGAAATAAAACTTTTAAAAAGAGTAAAGAAACTTAGATTAGTAAGATCAACAAATCCAAATCTGGAGTTTCTTAATCACCTTTTTGAATACATTGAAGACATGCTTACAGCATGACAAAATACAAACCACACGCAAATTAAAATTATTGATGATGAACAATATCTGGAAGGGAAGATTAGACGGAGAAGAGCTGCTGTTCCACAGAATATTTCAGAGGGTTAAAGAAGAAACCAATTACGATCTTATTTCAACGAAAGATTTCGTTTTACATGGATTTGCTGTTGATGAGGGTGTCCGCAGGAATAAAGGAAGAGAGGGAGCAAAAGACGCTCCGGATATTATCAGGAAAAACATAGCAAATTTTCCCGTTATCCGTCCGGATTTCACCTTACTCGATTTCGGAAATATTACCTGTGAGGGGGAGAATCTGGAAGAGGCGCAGAATAACCTTGCAAAAAGTGTATCTAAAGTACTTCTGAAAAACGGCAGGTCTGTTGTTCTTGGAGGAGGACACGAAGTTACTTATGCACATTACCTGGGCGTAAAAACTGCCTTTCCGGAACAGAAGATCGGAATCATTAATATTGATGCCCATTTTGACAACCGTGAGCTGGAAAATGGAGTAGGACCGAGTTCCGGTACGGGATTCTGGCAGATTGCCCAAGAGGGGCCAATTCATTCCTTGCACATCGGGATTCAAAGAAATTCCAATACCCTCAAATTATTTGATACAGCGCATCAATACGGAATGAAGTATATTCTTGCGGATGAAATTTTCTTCGAAAACCTTCCATCGGTTTATAAGAGGATTAATGATTTAACAGAAAGTGTAGACTATCTTTATCTTACCATCTGTATGGATGTTTTCAATGCTTCCATAGCTCCCGGAGTTTCTGCTTCGGCTTATAACGGGATCTTCGCGGATGCGACATTTATGCATCTGTACAGGCATATCCTGAAAAGTGAAAAACTGTTGGCGCTGGATGTGGCAGAGGTCAATCCGCTGTATGATATTCAGGACAGAACAGCGAGACTTGCCTCAACACTGGTTAACGAGTGGTTTATGATTTAACATCTATCCGATAGAGAGAATCATTTTTTTATTAAAAGATAAGGAACACATTTTGTTTCTTTCATAACGCTTTTAAAGCAATAAATAAATTCATTTGTGAATTTAAAACAGAGACTATTTTATGGAACAATCAATTGAAAATAAACTTATCAAAGCAGATAAGGCATTTTCAGAGTGGAAGAAAATTCCATTCGGACACCGGCAGAAACTCATTGCCAAAGCAGCTGAAATTTTAAAAACAAGATCGGAAGAATTTGGTGCCATCATTACTTCTGAAATGAACAAACCGATCTCGCAGGCCATCGCAGAGGTAGAAAAATGTGCCCTGATGATGAATTATTATGCAGATGCAGAAAACATTTTACAGCCGGAACAAATACCGTCCGAATATGTTTATTCTGAAATACACTATGTGCCCAAAGGTGTAATCCTTGGCGTTATGCCGTGGAATTTTCCTTTCTGGCAGGTGCTGAGATTTGCTGTTCCTGCTATTCTGGCGGGAAATACTGTTGTGCTAAAACACGCTTCCATCTGCTTTGGCAGTGGAAATGCTATTGAGAGAGTACTTCTTGAAGCAGGTTTTCCGGAAGGAGTTTTTCAGAACCTTGAGATCGGACATAAAGATGTGAAGGAGGTTCTTGAACATAAAGCTATTTCGGGAGTAAGCCTTACCGGAAGTGAAAAAGCTGGAGCGGAAGTGGCTTCTATTGCAGGACAAAATATTAAAAAATCCTTACTGGAATTAGGCGGCAGCGATGCGTTCATCGTTTTGGATGATGCGGATCTGGATGAAGCAGCTAAAGTAGGAGCTTTGGCAAGACTTCAGAATTGCGGACAAACATGCGTAGCCGCAAAAAGATTTATTATTGACGAAAAAATTGAGGATGTTTTTCTTCCAAAATTCATTGAAGAATATAAGAAATATATTCCTGCTGATCCCATGGATAAAGAGACTAAAATTGCAGGAATGGCAAGACCTGATCTGGCAGACGATTTAGAGAAACAATTCCGTACAGCACTGGAAAACGGTGCTGAAATTATTCTTCCGCTTGAAAGAATTTCTGATAATGAATTCAAGCCCGGATTGATCCGCGTAAAGGAGGGAAATCCGATTTTGCAGGAAGAGCTTTTCGGGCCATTGGGAATGGTTATGACTGCCAAAAATGATGAGGAAGCATTGCAATTGGCCAATAATATTCCTTTCGGACTTTCAAATTCTGTATGGACAAAAGATAAAGAACGACAATTATTTTTTATTGAAAATTTGGAATCCGGAACGGTCAATATCAACAGAATGACCAGTTCAGACCCGCGTTTTCCTTTTGGAGGTACAAAAACTTCGGGATACGGAACAGAGCTTTCATTGCTTGCTTTAAAAGAATTTGTAACTGCAAAGACGGTTGTAGGAAATTAACTTTAATTACTGAATAAAAAAACTCCCGAGCGTTCGGGAGTTTTTGTGTTTATGATAACCGTTGCGATTAAACTGTTGTTAATCGTAAAGTGTTTGTTTTTCCGCCTTCGTAAGATGGAGTAGCATTGATGTTGATTACGAAATCTCCTGCCTCAATGTATCCGTAATTGTGGGTAAGCATATTTACCTGGATAATCGTTTCATCAGTAGATTTCTTCATATCGTAATAATAGGCATGAACTCCCCAAAGAAGGTTCAGCATGGTAATTACTCTTTTGTTTCCACTGTATACGATGATGTGAGAGTTTGGTCTGTGCGCTGCTAACTGGAATGCGGTATACCCTGAACTCGTCAACGTAACAATAGCAGAAACATTTGTTGTTTTTGCAATTCTTACTGCTGCAAGGCAAACCCTGTTCGTAATAAATCTTTCGTCGATACAGTTGAAATCCTTTTCGATCGGCTCGTTTTTGTGTTGATAGAAATGGGTAGTTTCAATATTTTTAACAATTTTAGTCATATTTTCAACCACCTGAACCGGGTATCTACCTACTGAAGTCTCTCCAGAAAGCATTACCGCATCGGCACCGTCCAATACAGAGTTAGCCACGTCGTTTACCTCAGCTCTGGTTGGTGTAAGGCTGTTGATCATGGTTTCCATCATCTGGGTAGCAATGATAACAGGTTTGGAATAGAACCTTGCTTTTTCAACAAGCGTTTTCTGGATTGCAGGAACTTCTTCCATCGGAACCTCAACTCCTAAATCTCCACGGGCAACCATTAATCCATCGCATTCCAATAAGATTTCGTCAATATTTTTAACCCCTTCCGGTTTCTCGATTTTAGCAATGATCGGTGTTTTGAATTTGCCGTTCGGGTGTTTTGCGATCAATTCTTTCAGGTCAATAATATCCTGGGCATGACGAACGAAAGAAAGTGCGATCCAGTCTACATCCTGATCCAGCATAAAATTGGCATCCTGGATATCCTTTTCCGTTAATGCCGGAAGTGAAACGTTGGTGTTCGGAAGATTTACCCCTTTTTTAGAGCTTAAAGGTCCACCCTGAATAGTTTTTGCTTTTACGGTATCTGTAAGGTTGGTTTCCGTTACTTCCAGAACCAGCTTACCGTCATCAATCAGGATTCGCTCACCAACTTTTACATCCTGAGGAAACTGCTGGTACGTCATGTACACTTTTGTAGAATCTCCTTCAATCTTTTCATTGGTGAAGGTAAGGATATCACCGGGATTAAGGTAAGAACCCTCCTTTACGACCCCAACTCTCAGTTTCGGGCCCTGCAGGTCTCCCAAAATACCAACAGAGAAGCCGTATTCTTTATTAAGCGCTCTGATGATTTCAATATTTGAACGAACTAAGTCGTAATCTGCGTGTGAAAAATTGATTCTGAAAATGTCAACACCTGCTTTCATTAACCCTAACATTACTTCCTTCGACGATGAAGCCGGACCAAGCGTTGCGATAATTTTTGTCTTCTTTAAATACTTATTCATAATACTGGATAATTTGATAAAGTTCTTCCTCAGAACCTAATGTATAATCTTGAATAGGAAACACAAGATTTTCAGGGAGCAAAATTACGGAAAAATCAGGAAACTGTTCCGAACTATGCAAAATATATTGTACTTCTACCTGATTATTTAATAAAAATTTAATGTTTTCTTCTCCTGTAAAGAGCTCGGTCTGTAATTTTTTTTGTTTACTTTCCGAAGATCGGTTGGAAATGAAGGTGAAGCATGTCTTTGTAAACTTATGATAGGCTTCAAATCTTGGAAAAAAATAATCATAATAAGACCCGTGATAGATGAGATCACCAATCCGTTTAAAAGTAAGGTCGTTTTTTTGATTTACGGTAAAGAAAAACTCATGATCGGGTACATTTTTGGCCAATCTTACCAGTCCTATGGTAACATCTTCAAATTCTGTTTCGTCAAGATCATAAAGCTTTTGAATTTCCAAGTATGTTTTCTTTTTTGTTTAAAATATAAAATGCTCTTTGCGCTGCTTTCTCTTCCGCCTTTTTCTTGGAGGTTTCGGTAGCGTTCGCGATTTTTTCTTCTCCCAGCCACACGTGGCAACGAAAGACAATCGATTTGTTCACCTGTATTTCTTCACAGGTTTCGTACTTTATATTTAATTTTTTCTTTTGGCTCCATTCGAGCAGGAGTCCTTTATAGCTTACAATTTTATTTTCAAGCTTATTCATTTCAGTGGGCGTAAGAAGCCTTTCTAAAATAATCTTCCTGCATATTTCATACTGAAAATCCAGGTATACAGCACCAATAAGCGCCTCAAATAAATTTCCGGAAATATTTTCGCCTAATGCTACAGAAGCCTGCTTTTGCAAAAGGTCGGTAAGTCTTAAATCTTCTCCTAATTTATTAAGATTTTTCCTATTCACAATCTTGGATTTCATTTGCGTTAGATATCCTTCATTTGCCTGAGGATAGGTCTGAAACAAGTGGCATGAAATGATTGTGCCCAAAACAGAATCTCCTAAAAATTCTAGCCTTTCGTAATTGCTGTCTTTGTTTTTAGAAGAATTTTTCAGAGAAAAAGCTTCGCGGTACAGCGCAACATTTTGCACCTCAGTACCCAGAATTTTATTCAATTCAGTACTGAGAAAATAGTCTCTCTCCGTTAATTTTCTTTTTCTTTTTTTGAGAAGGAATTTAGAAAAGTATTTCTGTAACTCCATTCAGTAGATTTAGATTTTCTTAAATAGAACGCAGGCGTTGTGCCCGCCAAATCCAAAAGTATTGCTCATGGCTACTTTTACATCTTTCTTCGCAGCTTCGTTGAATGTGAAATTCAGTCTGCTGTCGATATTTTCATCATCCGTAAAATGGTTGATGGTAGGAGGAACAATACCATGAATAATCGTTCCCAATGCAGCAATTGCTTCAATAACTCCTGCAGCACCCAGCAGGTGGCCGGTCATTGATTTTGTAGAATTAATCTGAATGTCGAAAGCATGCTCTCCCAGTAATTTTGAAATCGCATTGGATTCTGCAATATCTCCTAATGGAGTAGAAGTACCGTGCATATTGATATGATCTACTTCATCAGCAGTTAATCCTGCATCTTCCAGGCAGTTTTTCATTACCAGATAAGCGCCTAAACCTTCAGGATGCGGTGCGGTCATGTGGTGTGCATCTGCACTGAGACCTCCGCCTTTTAATTCTGCATAAATTGTTGCCCCACGTTTTACAGCGTGTTCATATTCTTCAAGAATGATACATCCTGCACCTTCACCCAGTACAAAGCCATCTCTGTCTTTATCGAAAGGTCTTGAAGCTGTTTTAGGATCATCGTTTCTTGTAGATAATGCCATCATTGCATTGAATCCGCCGACGCCGCTTGCCGTAACGGCTGCTTCAGAGCCACCACAAACAATCACGTCTGCTTTGCCCAGCTGGATCAGCATTTTGGAATCAATTAAGGCATTGGCCGAAGAGGCGCATGCAGAGACCGTAGTATAATTGGGACCGTGGAAACCGTACTCGATGGAGATATGCCCTGGTGTGATATCTGCAATCATTTTAGGAATAAAGAAAGGGTTGAATCTCGGAATTTCCGTATTGGCCCATCCTAAAACTTCGGTTTCAAAAGTTTCCAGACCTCCGATTCCGGAGCCCCAGATCACGCCGACTCTGTTTTTGTCTACGCTGTCTTCAATAATTCTTGAATGTTGTACTGCTTCTCTCGCAGCTACCAGCCCGAGTTGGGTATTTCGATCCATCTTCTTCGCTTCTTTCTTATCGAAATATTGAAGCGGATCGAAATTTTTTACTTCGCAGGCGAATTTTGTTTTGAAGTTTGTGGCATCAAAAAGAGTAATCGGAGCGGCACCGCTCTCACCTTTCACAAGATTTTCCCAGTATTCTTTTGCATTATTTCCAATCGGTGTTATTGCTCCAAAACCGGTTACAACTACTCTTTTTAATTCCATAAACTTTGTTTAATTTTCTTTTTTGTTGAAGAATATTATTTATTTACTACTTCTTCGATATAAGCGATAGCGTGTCCTACAGTAGTAATTTTTTCAGCCTGATCATCAGGGATTTGAATGTTGAATTCTTTTTCAAATTCCATGATTAGTTCAACTGTATCCAATGAATCAGCTCCTAAATCGTTAGTGAAGCTAGCTTCAGGAGTTACTTCTGTTTCTTCAACGTCAAGCTTATCAGCGATGATAGCTTTTACTCTTGATGCAATGTCTGACATAGTAAATTTTTTTTTAATTGTTAGATGGTGCAAATATATAAAATTCTTTACGATAAAACATTTTTTTA
>CAJYWN010000013.1 GCA_913778275.1 uncultured Chryseobacterium sp. | reverse complement strand
ATTATTTAGAAAACTAAAAATATATTGAGAATTTTTTTATATTTGTTGAATTGAAATCAAGATTTGTTATGAGAAAACTATATGCTATCGTATGTTTAGCTCTTTTGTCAAATGCATACAAAGCACAGGAAACATTACCATACTATCAACAATACCTTTTGGATGGTGAGTTTCTGTTCAACCCAGCACAATACGGAAAAACTGACTATGTGCAACTTAATCTTAACTATCAGCAGCAATTTTCGAAGTTCAGTGAGTCTCCAAACGTACAATCGGTGGGAATCAATGCGAACATTTTTGATAGAGTAGGAGCAGGTTTATCTGTATTCAGAGACAGTAATGGTCCTATTTCTGCAGGAGGTATTACGGCTGGTGCTTCATATTTTATTCCTCTTAGCAGTGAAGGAGACAGAAAAGACCAGTTCTCTTTCGGTACAAGCGTGAGCTTCTACAATATGAATTTTGATTATTCAAAAATTAATACACAGGATGCTTCAGATCCTTTATTACAGGGAAGTGAAAGTAATATCTTCATGGCGTATGCAAACTTTGGAGCGCAGGCTACCTACAGAAATATTTTCGCTGGAGTTTCCGTTAATGATATCGCTCTTACTAACGACGAAGCAATTGTGAATGGACGCGAGCCTTCTCCAATTAAATTCTTTTTAAATTTAGGATATGACTGGCACGTAGGAGACAACATCTACTTCACTCCTTCAGCGTTGATCAACCTTAATACCAACTCTACAAGAACAATTGATTACAACTTAATGGCAACGTTCTTTAATGATATCAATTCTTTCTCTTTCGGAGTAAACTACAGATCGGTTCAGAACAGATTCGACAGCCAGCAATTACAGATTGCTCCGGTTGTAAAAGTAAGATTCAACAAATTCATGATTGGAGCTACCTACAACTTAGGCTTATCCGATATTCAGGAATATGGAGGAAACAGCTTCATGATCGGAGTAGGATATAACTTCGATAATTTCATTAACCATAGAGGTTATAGATATTAATTGATTTAATTTAAATAAATTTGAGCTCTGAATTTTTTCAGGGCTTTTTTTATGATCTATATTCACATTCCCTTTTGTAAACAGAAATGCAGCTACTGCAACTTTCATTTTTCAACATCCTTGAATTTTAAAGATGAGATGCTTGCTGCAATGAAGAAAGAAATCGTTCTCCGGAAAAATGAATTGCAGAACAAAAATCTCCAGTCGCTCTATTTTGGTGGCGGAACCCCGTCGATTCTCTCACCGGATGAGATAAAATCTCTTATTGATGAGGTGGTAAAGTATTTCAGTTTTGATAAAGAGATCGAGATAACCCTTGAGGCCAATCCCGATGATCTGGATAAAAGCTTTCTGAAAGGTCTGGCTGATTCCCCGATAAACCGCTTGTCCATAGGCACTCAAAGTTTTTTTGAACCAGACTTACAATTGATGAACCGGGCACACACTGCTTCCGAAGCAGAAGACTCTATCAAAAGGTCCCAGGATTTCGGATTTGAGAATCTGAGTATTGATTTAATTTACGGTTCGCCGACTTCCAGCCTCGACATCTGGAAAGAAAATTTAAATAAAGCCATTGCGCTTCAGGTTCCGCATATCTCTTCTTATGCCTTAACGGTAGAACCCAAAACAGCGTTGGAAAATTGGATATCAAAAGGGAAAGTAAACAGTCCGAAAGAAGAAGAGCAGAATCAGGAATTTTATTATTTGTCGGATTTTCTAAAAGATAACGGCTTTGAACATTACGAAGTTTCCAATTTTGCAAAACCCGGATTTTACTCAAGACACAATTCTGCATACTGGAAATATAAAGAATATTTAGGAATCGGCCCTTCAGCACACTCTTACAACGGTTTTGAGGTGAGAAGCTGGAATGTTGCCAACAATCAGCAATACGTTAAAAAATTAAATTCCGGTCTTTTGGCCAAAGAAGAAGAGATTCTCTCACAGAAGGATCAGTTTAACGAAATGATCATGATTGGATTAAGAACAATATGGGGCGTTGATCTTACCCGGCTTCACGAAAAATTCAATGGTGAAATTCTTGAATATTTCCAGGAGGAAATCAAACCGAAGCTCGAGGAAGGAATAGTAATTATCGAAGAAAATCATTTGAAAATTCCTGAAAAGCATTGGTTTATGGCAGATGGAATTGCAGCGGATTTGTTTATGGTTTAGGCAGGAAGTATGAAGTAGAAGATGGGGTAACGGTTTGTAAAAAACTTCTGGCATCCGGCTTCAGGCATCCAACAATTTCACTATTTTTGTATAAAATTTCAGTTCAATTTTGAAAACGAAAAAGCAAGATTACGCTCATCTTTCAGCGAAGCAGCCGATTGGTATTTTTGACAGCGGAGTTGGGGGATTAACGGTTGCCAAAGAAATCAAAAGGCTTCTTCCTCACGAAGACCTGATCTATTTCGGTGATACCAAACATCTTCCTTACGGCGAAAAATCCAGGGAAGCCATTATTGAATATTCTACGAAGATCACTAATTTTTTGCTGGAGCAGAACTGCAAGGCGATTGTGATTGCCTGCAACACGGCTACCGCAAATGCGCTCAATGAAGTCATGCAGTCGGTGGCGGGAAAAGTTCCGGTAATTGACGTGATCAATCCTGTCGCGGAAAAAGTCTCATATGAAATTCATAATAATGTGGGAGTTATTGCAACAAAAGCAACGGTGAATTCCGGCTTGTACAAAAAGAGCATCAGAAAACATAATAAGTGGATCAAGGTGGATGAACTGGCTACGCCTTTATTGGTTCCTGCCATTGAGGAAGGTTTTAAAAATCATCCGATTACCCATGCAATTATTTATAATTATCTGAGCAACAGTAAGCTGAAGAATATCGAGACCCTGATTTTAGGATGTACTCACTACCCCCTGTTAATTGAAGAAATCAAGCAATATTACGGAAACCGGGTTCGCGTGATTGATTCCCCGAATATTGTGGCCAATCACCTTAAAAGTATTCTGGATAAATACAATCTGCTGAATGATCAGAATCCCAGTCCGAACTATCATTTTTATCTCTCCGATCTTACTAAAAATTTCGAAAAAATTTCAAAGAAATTCTTCGGGAAAACCATTGATCTGGAATTAAAAGTATTATAAAACAAAAGCTGTTTCTGTCTGAAGCAGCTTTATCTTTTAGAGCTAACTCAATTCTAAAACAACGCAGCTTGTTATCCTGTAAGGATCTAAACAATGCATAAAGACATAAAATATTGCGGTTGAGATTCCTACGGAAAAACAAATTAGGGTATCTATACTAATGAGTAATTTAAAAATAGCCCCGATTGTAATGAAAATCCTTTTTTGTAAAAAAAGATTGTAATGGAAAGCGGGAAAAAGCTCCTAAAAATTAGTCACAATGATTACAAATGCGGCAAATTTAATCATAATAAAAAAATCAGGAAAAATTATTCCTGATTTTGTATTTCATTTACTTCTTTATTCGGT
This sequence comes from uncultured Chryseobacterium sp., assembly GCA_913778275.1. Next base: position 96,778 of record CAJYWN010000013.1, on the reverse strand, counting down.
TCAAAAAAACTGAAGCTTACGTTTCCGTATTTTCGAGTATCCACTAAATTCGGGTGGTCAAATTTCATTCTGCTCTGATGTTCTACCACCAGAACACCGTTTTCTTTCAGGTATTTATTGTTTAAAACCAGGGAAATGATTTCCTGATACTTTTTCTCTTCCATTTCGAAAGGAGCATCGGAAAACACAATTTCAAAAGATTTTTTATTCCTGAATTTTTTCAGCCAGTCGAAAACATCTCCACGCTGAACGTTTACCTGTAAAGCCATATCAAGCTCTGCAGCTGTCGTATTAATGAAAGCGGTATGCTTTGGGTTCATTTCTACGGAAGTGATATCCTGACAGCCTCTGGAAGCAAATTCCAGGGTGATAGAACCGATGCCTGCAAAAAGATCCAACACGGAAACCGACTGCATATCGTACGTGTTTTCCAAAATACTGAAAAGCGCCTCTTTCGCAAAGTCTGTGGTAGGCCTTACGTCAAAATTTCTCGGTGCTGCTATCTTCTTGGCTTTCCACTTGCCTGAAATGATTCTGTACATAATTGTTGGGTTTTAGGCGGTAAGAACTATCGGGAAAATAAGCTTAACCAGATTTTCCAGTCTAATTTAATATAAAATTTTTATTGGGAATATTATCGTAAACGATTTTCAGATTTTTAACAAACTTCTGTAATTCTGAAATAAAAGTTTCGTTTTCCGTGGTTTCACCATAAGCGAAGAAATTGGTTTCATTAATCCCGAAACCGATCTTGCTTAAAGTAAACATGATGAAATACAGAAAATCCACCTCAGAATTTACATCCAGGTTGTTGTATAAAACCACTTTCTTCTGGTCTATCGCAAAAAATTCACACTGATTATGATACAGGTTGATATGAATTTCTTTATTGTTTTTATTCTGAATGGAATTCAGGAACTTTTCACCCGAAAAATTAAAACTTACAGGCAAAGCCAGCTCTTTTATTTTTTTATAAAAATTCTTCGGAAACGTGTAATAAAACTGAACCTTAAATTTCTCGTTGATCGACAGCATCAGCTCTTCTTTTTCCTTATCAACGGGAGCATTAAAAGCGATCAGGTCAAATCCGGTTTCATGTTCCGAGAAACCTTCCGGCATCAGCGTAAAATGATTGAGCGCGGAAATAACATGAATTTCATCAAACCGCTGTTTGATCAATACTTCATCCAGATGATCTGCAATAAGATTCTCCGGAGATTCTTCATCTTTGAAGTAGGATTTTTCTTCCACGATGCTTTTGTTTTTCGCAATCTGGTACGTCAATCCGTCTTTGGTGAAAAGTAAATTAAGTATGTTCATAGTTCAATTCCTGCAAATTTAGTGAAATTCTACCATTACAGCACCCGATTGATGGTGAAGTATTTCCTTATTGTAAAAATCAAGTCCGGTCTGGCTTTCAAGAACATCTAAAACCATGCTCTGAAGGACACCGTCACCAATTCCATGTACAATTTCCAGTCGCTTGAGATGGTTTTTCCTGCAAAAATTCAACGTTTCGAGCAATCTTTCCTTCTGAATGAAAAGCCTTTCAAAACTGTCGTAATCACTAGGGTTTTTAACGAGATTATGAAAATGCAGATCCAGAACCAAGGCATTTTTCTGATGCTTTTTTGAAATGCTTTTTTTAGGCTCGGCTTTTTTTACCACTTTAATATTTTCGTATAAATCCGAATTTTTCGGAACCAGCTTTTCTTTCGGATATTGATGGGTAAAGCCGTATTCATCTTTAAAAACAACAATATTCCCTTTAACCGAAGTCACCACCCCGCTCAAATCTTCATCTACCACAGAAACTTTATCTCCAATTTTCATAGTTTTTCTAAAACACAAAAGTCACAAATAATTTCGCAAATTCCCACAGTTTTAATAATGATATTTGTGAGAAATTAATGAAAGCAGTATTTAATTATTGATCACCAATTTCATAAACCCTAAACCCTAAACCCTAAACTTTAAACCTTAAACCCTGAACTTAAAACTTCGGCCCCAATTCAATAACTTCCAGATCCCTGATTTCGGTACCGTCGATCACGAAACGCATCATGGTTCTCACTTTATGCCATCCCTGCTTTCCGCATGCTCCCGGATTGAGGTGCAGCAGATTGTTTTTCGGGTCAGACATCACTTTTAAGATGTGAGAGTGTCCTGAAATAAACAATTTTGGAGCTTGTGCCGTGATTTCCTGTTTGGCCAATGGAGAATATTTTCCGGGATAACCGCCGATATGGATCATCAGAACTTCCACATCTTCACAAAAGAAACGATTCACCTCGGGAAATTCGGAACGGATTTTTGCATTGTCGATATTTCCGTAAACTCCTTTTAACGGTTTTATTTTTTCCAGCTGCTCAATCACCTCCATACTGCCGAAATCTCCACCGTGCCAGATTTCATCGGCCTGTTTGGCATATTCTAAAATCCGGTCATCGATATATGAATGGGAATCGGAAAGGAGAAGGATTTTGGTCATTGAATATTTGAATTTTGTACAAAGATAAGTTTAAATTAAATTATTTCATTGAATAGATACGGATGTCATTCTGAATGAAATTTTGCGGAGCATTATGAAAGAAAGAATCTGTAAATATGTTCAAATTTTATTTAAAAGCAAAAGACGCAGAGATTAATTGATTAGTTTAAACAACCTTTATAAAAATGATTCAACGCAGGAGATTGTAAACGGCTTTATTTACTACATTTGAAAAAATTTAAAAAATGAAGCAGAAACTTTCTTTTTTCCTTCTTTTACTGGCGGTTGGTTTGGCCCATGCACAGGTTGAAGAGAAAAAACTGGATGAATTGGTACAAAACACATTGAAAACATTCGATGTTCCGGGAATGTCGGTCGGGATCATCAAAGATGGAAAAGTAATTTACTCTAAAGGCTTTGGCGTACGGTCTTTAACCACGAAACAGCCGATGGACGACAATACGCTGGTCGGCATTGCCTCTAACTCGAAAGGTTTTACCTGCACGGCATTAGCGATTTTAGCGGATGAAGGAAAATTGAACTGGGACGACAACGTTTCAAAATACATCCCGGAATTCCAGATGTACGATCCGTATGTTTCCCAAAATGTTACCATCAAAGACCTGGTTACGCACAGAGCCGGATTAGGTTTAGGGCAGGGAGATTTGATGTTCTTTCCGGAAGGAGGAAATTTAACGGTGAACGATATTGTTCATAATGTACGGTATTTAAAACCGGAAAATCCTTTCAGAACAACATTAGATTATAACAACATCATGTTCATTGTAGCCGGAGAAGTGATCCACAGAATTTCAGGTTTAAGCTGGGCCGAATTTATCGAACAGAGAATCATGAAGCCTGTTGGGATGACATCCAGTTTCGGGAGCTACAACAGGGCAAAGGCGGTTGCCAATAAGATCGACGCGCACGCTCCGGTTGACGGAAAAGCCATCGCCGTTCCTCACGACTGGAACGAAACGGCCAATGCAGCAGGAGGAATTATGAGCAACATCAAAGACATGACCACATGGGCGGAATTTCTATTGAATAATTTCACCACGAAAGAGGGTAAAAAACTGGTTTCCGATAAAAATGTACAGCAGCTTTGGAGTCTGCAGATTCCAAGCGGTGTTGCAGCGAAAAATCCTTACGATACCAGTTTCTACGGATACGGTTTAGGATGGTTTTTAAGCGATGTGAAAGGTCACAAACAGGTTCAGCACACGGGAGGATTGATCGGAACGGTTACGCAGTTTACCTTAATTCCGGATATGAAGCTGGGAATTGTGGTGTTAACCAATCAACAGTCCGGAGCAGCGTTCAATACCATTACCAATACCGTGAAAGACTCTTATCTGGGAGTAGCTGACAGAAACTGGCTGAAAACCTACGGCGAAAGAATGAAAAAAATGGAAGAAAGTTTTAACCAGCAGAAAAAAGATGCGTTTGCCAAATCTGAAGCTTTCAGAAAAGATAAAAACCTTCAGCCGAAAGCAGAGCAGTTTACAGGAACGTATAATGATCAGTGGTTCGGAGATGTGGAAATTGCACAGCAGGGAAGTACCTACAGAATCTCATGCAAAAGTTCTCCAAGATTAAAAGGTGAGCTGCTGCCATATTCCAACAATTCTTTCATCATCAAATGGGACGACAGAAGCTACGATGCCGATGCCTATATTATTTTTGATTATGACGAAACAGGAAAAGCCCGGTCGGCGAGATTAAAACCGGTTTCCGATGTTACGGATTTCAGCTTTGATTTTGATGATCTGGACTTGCGAAGGAAATAAATTAACCGCAAAAGCTTTTAACACATAAGTCACATTAGATTTTAGGATAAATCTTTGCGCCTATTTTAGAACACATAAGTTTTTAAAAAATCTTTGATTTTTTTTCTAATGTGCTCTGAAATATTTTTGATATTTTAAAAAAAATCTTCTGTGACTCATGTGTTAATTTCTCTGAGAAAATCTGCGCAATCCGTGGGAACTTTTTAACCGCAAAAGTGGCAAAAGATATGTATGCTGTTTAAAGAAGTTAAATGCCTGATGTTGAAAAGCGTACAAAAGTTTAAAAATCTTTGATTTTTTTTCTAATGTGCTCTGAAATATTTTTGATATTTTAAAAAAATCTTCTGTGGCTGATGTGTTAATTCTCTGTGAAAATCTGCGCAATCTGTGGGATTTTTTTCAAACGTTTTATTTAATCTTTCCGGGATCGTAGAAGAAGATTAATCTTTTTTTAGCACCGTCAAATTCCGACCACGAATTGCAGTCGATCTCAAAACCCGCAACTCCGCAGGTCGGGAAATGGAAAATGTCTTCGGAAATAGAATTCGCGAAATTGGAAATCCCGTTGTTGTGGGAGAAAAACGCTACGGAATCCACGTTGTCGTCAAGATCATAGATCACCGATTCAAAATTGCTTTCCGAAGGATTATACAGCTTCTCATTCGTTGTAATATTGATGTTGTAGGACTGGTTGAAAATTTTGCACGTATTCAATGCACGCACGGCGGGGCTCGAGACAAAATAATCAATCGCCACGTTATTATTTTTCATGAATCGGGACATATGCATTGCTTCTTCCAACCCCTTGTCTGCCAATGGTCTGTCGAAGTCTTCCGTTTCTTCCGGCCAGTCGCTCTTCGCATGTCTTACAAGAATGAGTTTCTTCATATTTTCGTTTTTAGAAAATTAAAATTATAAAAAAATTAGCGGAATAAACATGATTTATAAAAAAAATGTGTTTGGAATAAAATCATTAAAATTTACTAAATTTGCAAACCTATGGGACAAATCCTTGCAATAGACTATGGAAAGGCACGTTGTGGTATCGCTGCAACCGATGATATGCAGATCATTGCAAGCGGTCTGGATACCGTATCGACGCCGCTTCTCACTGGATTTTTAAAGAAATATTTCAGCGAAAATAAGGTGGATGAAGTCGTGATCGGGCTTCCCGTAGATCTGAAAGGAAATATCTCCGAAGTGGAAACCGACATTTTGCAGTTCATAGAAATTTTTGAAAAAGAATTTCCGACCGTGAAGGTCAACCGCTTCGATGAACGGTTTACATCCAAGATGGCTTCTTTTTTTATCTCCCAGAGCGGAAAAAATAAAAAGCAGAGGCAGCAGAAAGGATTAATAGATAAAGTAAGTGCAACGATCATATTGCAGAATTTTTTAGAACAAAGAACAAGATGATTTTACCGATAAGAGCCTTTGGTGACCCCGTTTTAAGAAAAGTAGGAAAGGATATTGACAAAGATTATCCCAACCTGCAGGAACTGATTGAGAACATGTTTGAGACCATGTACAGCGCCAACGGAATTGGGTTGGCGGCCCCGCAGATCGGGCTGGATATCCGTCTGTTTGTGATCGATGTGAGCCCTTTGGCGGAAGATGAGGATTATGAGGACATCAAGGACGAGCTGGCAGAATTCAAAAAAGTGTTCATCAATGCGAAAATCCTTGAAGAATCCGGGGAAGAGTGGAAGTTCAACGAAGGATGTCTTTCTATTCCGGATGTGAGAGAAGATGTGAAGAGAAAAGGCACCATCGTGATCGAATATTATGACGAAAATTTTGTAAAACATACAGAAACTTTTTCCGATATTAGAGCCCGTGTAATTCAGCATGAATATGATCACATCGAAGGCGTTTTGTTTACAGACCACCTCAGCGCGCTGAAAAAGAAGCTGGTAAAAGGAAAGCTGACCAAAATTACCCAGGGTGACGTAAGCATCAGTTATAAAATGAGATTTCCAAAATAGTTTACATTAACAATAAAGAAAATTAGAAAAGCAAAACGTTGTCACACCGAGCTTGTTGAAGTGGAACAGCCGATTGCAGAATTTACAAAAAATAAAATTATGCTGTTAGAAAAAATAATTTCAATTTCAGGAAAACCAGGACTTTACAAATTAGTTTCTCAATTAAGAAACGGATTTATCATTGAAGATGTTACCACGAAGAAAAAAGTAAGCATCGGAAACTCCAGCCAGGTAAGCTTACTGGATAATATCGCCATGTTTACATTTGATAAAGAAGTTCCTTTGTTCGAAGTTTTTGAAAATATTGCAAAAAACTATGAGTACAAGGAAGCCATTCACCACAAGGCAACGGATGCTGAACTGAAAGAATTCATGACGGCTTCTCTTCCTAACTACGATACCGAAAGAGTATATGCTTCCGATATCAAAAAGCTGGCGCAGTGGTACAACATCCTTCAGAAAGCAGGATACATCACTCCGGAAAGCTTTGTAAAAGCAGAGCCTGAAACACTGGATGGCGAACCGGCAACCGAAGAACTCAACGTAGAAAAAGAAGCGCCTAAAAAAGCAGCCCCAAAAGCTGAAAAGCCTGCCGCTCCAAAAGTAAAAGCCACTTCTGCAGCCAAAGCCGCTCCGAAAAGCACGCACAGAAAACAGGGATAATTAAGTTATCTTACTTTAAAATATAGACCTCATCAGATTTGATGAGGTTTTTTGTTGGAACTAATATTTTATGATGAATTATAGATTAATGGTGATATTATAAGTAGTCAAATCTATAAAAATAAAAAAGTTTCGTTAACTTACAACCATGTGTTCGATAATAAAAATTAGGTATTCAATAAGGTTAGCTGAATTTTTACTAAAAACTTTAGTAAACAAAAATGTTTCATTAGTTTTGCCTAAAATGTCAAAAAATAAATTTCAAGGATATTATACAAACAATTGGCAAATAGTTTAAGCAATATTCGTATTAAAAACCACAACAAGTATACTTAACTTTAACTATGATAGGGGCATCATTATTTTCAAGTGCTGGCATAGCAGAGACTTATTTTGAAGAAGTAGGAATTAATATTATCGCTGCTAATGAATTGGTTCAGGAAAGAGCCGAATTATATCAGGCATTATATCCCAATTCTAAAATGATTGCAGGAAGCATTTTAGACGAAAATGTTTTTAAAACACTCGTAAAAAATACTCCTGAAAAATTAGACTTTCTGATTGCTTCACCGCCTTGCCAAGGAATGAGCGTTGCAGGAAAAAACAGAAATGTTGAACAAATGCTCAATGACGAAAGAAATTATCTTGTTTTCAAAATTATTGATTTTATTAAACTAAAGTCGCCAGACTTTGTGTTGATTGAAAATGTTCCGACATTTTTCAAATTGGTTTTGCCTTATAAAAATCAACAATTAAAAGTAGTTGAAATTTTAAATCTTCTTTTTGGCAAAGAATATAACATTGAAGCAAATGTTTATGATGCGGCTGAATTTGGTGTTGCTCAAAGACGAACAAGAGCAATTATAAAATTGTATCGAAAAGGTAAAAAATGGGGACAACCTACAAAATCTGAAAAGCAAATAACCGTAGAAGAAAAAATTGGTTTTTTGCCAAGTATTGAAGCAGGACAAAGATCAAATGTGAAATGGCACTTTGCTCGAAAACATTCGGAGAGTCACGTTCAATGGATGAAACACACACCAACAGGACAAACTGCGTTTGAAAACAAAAAATATTTTCCAGTAAAACCAAATGGTGAAAAAATTAAAAGTTACAATACATCGTACAGAAGAATTAATTGGGACGAACCTGCACCGACAATTACAATGCGTAACGATGCAATCAGCTCGCAATTGAACGTGCATCCAGGTAGAAAATTGAAAAACGGGACTTATTCTGATGCAAGAGTTTTGACACCATTAGAATTGATGTTGTTGTCGTCTTTGCCTCAAGATTGGAATATCCCCGACAATACCCCCGAATTGCTTATCAGAAAATGTATTGGCGAATGTATTCCGCCATTGCTCATTAAGAACATTGTTGCCCAAATAAACAGATAATATGACTTTAAGAATTGATAGTAAAAAATGGATTTTATATCGACACACAAGTGATTTTGATAAACTTTGTGTGGTTGCTGAATTTTTAAAGTCTTATACAAAAACAGGAATTTCAACAGACGAAAAAACACAGTTAAATTTAAAGTTGCGTGAATTGGGATTGTATAACGAAAGAAATCCCAACTTACCTTTAGATGCGATAAATCACAAAATTAATCAGCTTTCGTACTTTATGTTTGGCTATCAAGCTAAAGTTGATGAACAAGATAGATTTTTATTTAGTCCGCTTGGCAACTTGTTTTTGAAACACGTTGAAGACAAAGAAAAAACAGCTAAAATATTTCTCGCAATGCTTTGGGCTATTCAATATCAACACCCTCACAGTGGAACAGATAATGAATTTCAGCTTTATCCATTTCGTCTCATTTATAAATTGCTTTCAGAGTCAAAACTCTCATATAAGCTTTACGCTTTTGAAGTTGCTTATTCGGTTGTTTTTCTGAAAGAAGCAAACAAAACAACATACAAAGAATTGGTAAGTGAGTTGTTGACATTACGCAAACTTTCTGATGAAGAACTTGCTCAAAAATTTCAAGAAGACAGGCACGCATATGTAAACTCTGCTTACGAATGGGATTATTACCATTCTAAATTTTTGGAACTGGCAGGAGTATTGGTTAAGAAAGAAGGTAATGTAATTTGTAAACTACAACACGGGGACTCTACGAAGCATCCTACTCTAAGAAAAATAACGCGAAATGAAGTTTCAATACCCGAAAATCTAAAAAAATTAGTTGAACAATTAGAAGTTGAATATTCGTTTTTAGAAAAACCTCTATTACTCAACGACCCCGAACGTTTAAAATTAGATGTTGTAAAAGAGATTTACAGTTTCTATCCGAAAATACTTTTGGTTGAAATTGGTGAAGCTGTTGACGACTTCAAATTCGAATTGCTTAACCTTCCAAAACTTATTGAGCAGTACGCAAATAACAATGACGGAGCAGAAGCATATCTCTTTGAAGATGCTTTGGCAGACGGTTTCAATATGTTCTACAACATTGAAGCAAACAAAATTAGCGGAGCAGGAAACACCGATTTAGAGTGTTTATACATTCCGAGAAAGAAAAAATTTACTGTTGAAGCCAAATCAACTAAAAACAAACTTTCAGGCGTAAACGCAGGAAGACTAGCAGGACACAGAGAAAAAATTGGTGGTGCTTACACTATCGTTGTAACACCAAGATACGTTCCTGCCGTGCTTCAAGATATTCGCACAAGTCCAATCGTAATTATTCGTGCAAATACTTTTTCGGAATATCTGTACAACTTTATTGACAACGACATAAGAGAAATAGACTACGAGGATTTTGACAGTATCATCGTCAATAATCTTGGAAAAGACATTAGTAAATACATTTCGGATCTAACGATTTCAAGGTTCGCAACACAAAAATAAAACCTGCTATGATTACAATTACAAAAGAAAATAATATGGAATTAATGGCAAGGTATCCCGACAACTATTTTGACCTTGCCATAGTTGACCCACCTTATGGAATTTTAAACAAAACAAAACGAGGCGGAGACCATAAATTTAATATGGACGAATATAGTCAATGGGACGTAAAACCTGATGATGAATATTTTAATGAGTTATTTAGAGTTTCAAAAAATCAGATTATTTGGGGAGGAAATTATTTCGGTCAACTTTGGCTAAGGAGTGAATATAATAAAGGATTTATTATTTGGGATAAAAACCAACCTGAAACATTAAATAATTTTTCAATGGCTGAAATGGCTTGGTCATCAATAGATAAGCCTTCTAAAATTTTTAGGTTTAGTGTAAGAAAAAACAGAAATAAAATTCACCCGACACAAAAGCCTATTGAACTTTATGAATGGCTTTTGAAAATGTATGCTAAACAAAATGATAAGATCTTAGATACACATTTAGGAAGTGGTACAATTGCTATAGCTTGCTACAATGCTGGACTTAGTTTAACAGCTTGCGAAATTAGTGAAACCTATTATTTAAGTTCATTAAATAAGATAAAAGAAGTTGTTCCAGAAAGTGCCATCCATACAAATGATTTAGATGTATTTTCATTAATATTACCAGAGCAGACAAATGAACAAGTAAAACAACTTAAACTATTTAAATAGAATAGAGCTAAATTGTGCAAGTATTAATGAACATTTGCAATGGGATATTATACAACCCAGCTTTGTTGGTCTATGTAAATAACTACAACTCCTGAAAACTCAGGAGTTTTTTATTCAATCCCCTCAATTCCCACCACCTCACTTTCCATCACCTTCGTTCCGCTTTCATTATAAATCTGTTTCACGGTAACTTTTATGCGGTCATGTTGCGGAGTAGGGAAATCCATCAGTTCGGAAATATTTTTGTAGCCAAAAGCTTTTGCCAACAACGAAATGTGGCGGGTAGAATATTTGTGACGTTGCGTATAGGATTCTACATTATTAACGAAACTTTTTGCTACGCCCATTTTTAGACTTAGCTGTTCTGCGCTAAGTTTCTTCGTTGTACGGATTTTTCTCACATGATTTATAAATTCAAAATCAAATCCGGTAGTTTCGAAAGAAAATATATTTTCCATATTTATTTAAAAAAATAACCCAATATGTTGGGTGTTTCAAAAATTATTTTTTACATTTGTATCAACGAATTAACAATCAGCCTCGAAAGACCCATTCAAAAGACGCATAGTAAGCCAGCAACGTCGGCAAAATGTGGTCTTTGGGTAGGTTTCAGATAAAAATTTTATAATACACAGATGATGAGAAAGAAAATCCCAACCCTGCTGTTTTCAGTACCGCCGGAATAAACGGAACCGTGCTGCAACATCATAACAGCGCGCTACCGAAACTGCCCGCCAATGCGGCAAATCGGGTACAGCTTTACCAAAAAACCACCCCTCCGAAATTCCTTTATGCATAAAGGAAAGCCGAAGTACGCTAAAACTCACTCCTTAAAAGTACTGGCTTTCTTTCAATTTTCCAAATTATTTTCATCCCGAAAGGAATTTAAAAAGTACATGGTCTGCATACAGCAGCGAGATGATTGTTGTTTGTACATCCGGTAATGGTCTGCCAAAAGGCAGGCCGCCTCCGGCATGCTCAGTACGCGAATATTTTTTTGAACGACCTTCAAATTAAAATCTCTGAGTTCTTTGCTGCGTTAAAAAGTATGATGCTTAATAACGGATAATTAAAATGATGAAAAAGAAAAAAACAGACTTCGAATCCCGGTTCTGGTCCGGCACGCGGAAACATTCCGCCGTAGGATTGCTGGAGGTATTTTTCCAGTTCAACAACCTGGCCGAAGTCAAAGAAATGCTCAACACCATGATGCACAATTCGGTACAGAAGAAAGCCCGGATCACGAAAGAACCTGCCGAAGTGTTCCACTTATACCTGTCGCTGCGGTCTTTGGTTCGGGCCTCTCATCTGATTTCGAAAAAAGCAAAGAAAGGAAAGTTTACAGCTCCTTCGGAAATCCACTTTTCCAAAACAATGACGGGTTCTCTTTCAGAACAAGAATACCGGGAACCGGTGCGGGTATTCCGGAGCGCTTTTGAAATTTGCAGTTTGCGGGATTTCGATAAATTTCTGTCGGTGGTGGTGTATTTCTCGCTGGGAAATTCCGGGTGTGAAGAAGAAAAGAAAATCATCATTCCGTATCTCCAGATCACAAAACTGCTGGACGCCGCCTGCCTCATCGTGGAAAGGACTTCAACAGGAAAGCAACTGAGCTTTGTAACACATAAGTCACAGAAGAATTTTTTATAAGATTGAAAATATTTTTAGAACACATGAGAAAAAATCAAAGATTTTTAAACTTTTGTCTGCTTATAAGCATTAAGCAAAATAACTTATTGTACAGCTTGAATATCTTTTGTGACTTTGCGGTTAAAAAATCTCCCACAGATTGCACAGATTTTCACAGAGGAATTAAAACACACGTAACAGAAGAGTTTTTATAAAATTGAAAATATTTTAAGAACACATGAGAAAAAATCAAAGATTTTTAAAAACTTATGTGTTCTAAAATATGCACAAAGCTTTAACCTTTTATCTAATGTGACTAATGTGTTAAAATTCTTCTGCGACTTATGTGTTACATTAATCTAGGTTTTATTTCAAGACGGAAGCACATCAAAAGATTTGCCGTAAATTTGTAAGACTTGAATTCTCAACTATGAATACCAAACAGGAAAAACTGGAAGCTTTCGGAAGATTATTGGATATTATGGACGATCTGCGCGAAAAATGTCCGTGGGACCGGAAACAAACCCTGGAATCGCTTCGCCATCTGACGCTGGAGGAAACTTATGAACTTTCGGATGCGATTTTGCAGAATGATTTACAGGAAATCAAAAAAGAGCTGGGGGATGTATTGCTGCATCTGGTTTTTTATGCAAAGATCGGTTCGGAGAAAGAAAGTTTCGACATCGCGGATGTCATCAATTCTTTGAATGAAAAGCTGATTTTCCGCCATCCTCACATTTACGGGGATACCGAAGTGAAAGATGAAGAAGAGGTAAAGCAGAACTGGGAAAAATTAAAGCTTAAAGAGGGAAATAAATCCATTTTAGGAGGCGTTCCGAAAAGTTTGCCAAGCATGGTAAAAGCTTATCGCATTCAGGATAAGGTAAAAGGCATCGGTTTTGAATTTCACGATGCGGAAGACGCCTGGAAAAAGGTGGATGAAGAAATCCGGGAGTTTCATGACGAAACCGATTTAGATAAAAAAGAGCAGGAGCTGGGCGATGTATTTTTCTCGCTGATCAATTATGCAAGAATTGTAGGCATCAATCCGGATTCTGCACTGGAAAGAACCAATATTAAATTCATCTCAAGGTTTCAGAAAATGGAAAACTTAGCTTCGGAAAAGAACCTGAAGTTGGCCGATCTGTCTTTGGAAGAAATGGATATTCTTTGGGAAGAAGCAAAACAATTGCAGTAATATGAAAGTACAGAACCCGATCCATCACAGGTTTCAGTATTTATTGGAGTTTAAGGAAACGGAAAGAAAATGGCATTTTCCTTTTCTGGCGGCACTCTGCGTCGGCGGCTGCTTATTTATCGGATATTTTTCCGGAAAGCCGAATTACGGGGCATTGTCCAGCTTGGGAGCGTTAACGATTTTATATTTCACTTCGGCTCCGATCACGCAGAGGATGATTCATCTCGCCGTCTGCGCCTTCGGGATTGTCTTTTCATTTTCGGTAAGTTCATTTTTCGGTTTCAATGCGTATGCCGGAGCTTTGTCTTTGGGGGTGATTGCTTTTTTAGCGCACTTCATCTCTTCGTACTACAGAATTCCGCCGCCGGGAAATTTTTTCTTCATCATGGTTGCGGCGATGGCGAGTACCTATCCGTTCGATCCGGAACTGATTCCCACGCGGGTCGGATTGGTTGCGATGGGAGCGATATTATCCTGTTCCCTTGCGTTTCTGTATTCGGTGTTCATCGAAAAAAGCAAAGTGGTTGCGGTACCGAGAAGAAGCTTTAAAAAAAGAAGATATACCAAATTTGTGGAAAGTACGATCATCGGTTTTTTTATGGCGCTGACTTTAATGATCGGCCATCTGCTGCATTTTAGCAATACCTACTGGATTTCCATTGCCGCGGTTGCCATCATCCAGGGAAGAAATTTCGAGCATGTAAGACAACGGAATATGCACAGGATTCTGGGAACATTCATCGGAATCGGACTGGCGTGGATTATTTTGATATTCAACCCGGAAAAGATCGTGATGATCGTTATTATTACCGTTTTACAATTTATTATTGAATTGTTTGTGGTCCGGAATTATGGACTTGCCGTAATTTTCATCACGCCGTTAACCATTCTTCTTACCGAAACGGCAAGTGAAGTCCATCATAATGTGGAAATCCTGATGCAGGCAAGACTGTTAGACACCATTATCGGAAGTCTTATTGGTCTTGCGGCCGGATTTTTTCTCCACCATCAGCAGATTATTAATAATTTAGAGAAAAATATCAGGTTCTCTTATTTTCAGTTTAAAAAATTAAAAAAATAGATATGTTGCGCGTTCTTGTTTTATCAGCATTCCTTGTATTGAGCTGCAATCCAAAAGCTCAGGATTCCCCGAAGTCTGATGCTCTTACGGAGGAATTTTCTTTGCCTAAAAAGCTTAAGGAAGTTTCAGGTATTGCATTGTCAAAAGATAAAAATACCATCTGGACTATTGAAGATCAGGGGAATAAGAACGTCATTTACGGACTGGACCGACAGGGGAATCAGATCGCTGATGTTCTTGTTGAAAACGCAGAAAACCACGATTGGGAAGATATCACAGCAGATGCTCAGGGAAATATCTATATCGGGGACTTTGGAAATAATGAGAACGACCGGCAGGATTTATCGATTTTAAAAGTTGATCTGAAGGATGCTTCCCAAAAATCCACAAAAGTTACCCAGACCACGACATTCCACTATGAAGGACAGACGGAATTTCCACCCAAGAAATCCCACTGGCTGTATGACTGTGAGGCCTTCGTTGAAAAGGACGGCTATTTCTACCTCTTCACCAAAAACAGAAGCAAAGGCTTCGACGGAACTTTTCTTGTTTTCCAGGTTCCTGATAAAGCAGGCGATTTTGAAGCGAAACTTGTAGCGAAATTAAAGCTTCAGGGAGGGTACAGCGATGCGGCGATTACTTCGGCAGCCATTAACAGCAGAAACCAAATAGCATTACTCACCCACAAAAATATTTATATGCTTTCAACTTTTTTTGACAAAAATTTTGAAACAGCAGTTATTCAAAAAACGCCGTTAAACCATAATTCCCAAAAAGAAGCGGTTGTTTTCCTTGATGATAAAACACTTCTCATTGCCGATGAAAAGGACGGAAAAGAAGGAGGGAATGTGTATAAGTTTAGTCTGAAATAGATTGATCCCGACGGAAAAAAGACAATTTAGTTGTTTACCATAAAGACTTCGACAGGCTCAGTCTGACACAGCTACAAAATAACAGTTGGTATTAGGAATGTCATGCTGAGCTTGCCGAAGCATCTTACTTCAAAAACATTATACCACAAAAGACTTCGACAGGCTCAGTCTGACACGGCCACAAAATAACAGTTAGTATTAGCAATGTCATGCTGAGCCTGTCGAAGCATTTTTACTCAAAAAACATTCTACCACAAAGACTTCGACAGGCTCAGTCTGACACGGCCACGAAATAACAGTTAGTATTAACAATGTCATGCTGAGCCTGTAGAAGCATCAGGATAAAATAAAGAAAACCGCAGAACTTTCTGCGGTTTTTTATGTAAATGTGCTGTCATTATATCTAAAAAGTCATTCCTACACCGCCAGAAATCCTTCCGCCATCGGTTCCGTAGAAGTAATTCAGTCTTGCGGAGAACATTTCAACAATACTCAGCCAGAATCCTGCCCCTACCGATTGGTGCCATTTTCTGGAATCTTCATGGTCATTCCAAACCCTTCCCACATCATAGCCTAATAAAACCCCCATATTTGCCGGGACGATGTTATTTCTTATTCTTCCGAAATCCCATCGGATCTCTGAGTTGTTAATGAAATACGATTTTCCTGAAAACCGGTCGTTACGGAACGCTCTCATTCCGTTGTTGCCTCCGATTGAAGCGGCCTGGTAAAATTCAAAATTATTATTATTGATCCACATCACGTTGCTGGAATTGGCAAACACGAAATTTCCTCTGCTGTCTAATCTGTGATCAACTGACAAGGTTCCTCTTAAGATTAAAAAGTTTCTTTTGGTATCGTTAAGATTGGTTTTCCAGTCTGCATTTACTTTAAATTCCATTCCTAACGTAGGGAAGGCTGTATTATCCAGGTTTTTATAGCCGAAGGTATAGTTGGCGCCGGCAAATTGCTGGTTCTCGAAAACTTCCGGTCTTACATCAGGGGAAAGATCTACAAAACGCAGTCCTTTTCGTTGAACTTTATTATTCTCAAATGTCAGCTGAAACTGATTGAAAATATTCGTCCAGCTTTTTTTAGAAACGGAAGGAGCAAAATTAATTTTGGAAATTCTTGCTCTGTTGAATTTTCGTTCTGTGTCTTCTTTATCGTACTCACTTTCGTTCGAAAGTCCGAAAAAGTTTTCTGCAAAACGCGGTGTCGTAAAACCGGCATCCAGATTGAAATCCCAGCTTCCGATCGCTTTTTTAAAGATTCCTTTGTAAGTTGCATTGAAACCTCCGGTTGCGGTGTAAAAATTAACTTTAAGACTGTGCTTCTGGGTGTAAGGTGAGCGAATAAAATTGTTCACGGTATAATTGGCCAGAACGCCCAGAATTACCCCATCATCAGGATTATAATCCGCGTTGGGATAACCGGCGAAGAAATTATATTTCGGGTGTTTGTAATTGTAGGTGTTAATTTCATAATCATCCGCGATGTTTTTTGTGGCCCCCTTTGTATTATAAGTATTATTTTGTGATCTGAAATCATAAATTTTCACCTTTTTTCCGTCGGCAACGTTATATGTGTCGTGATTATATCCTCCAATCAGCCTGATATTCATCTTAGGCTTTCCATCTCCGGAAACTTCGTAAATATCGTCATCTTCCAGTCCGTAAAGCCACAGTTCCTTTGTTTTGGAATCATCGTAGGTTTTTTCAAAAACCAGCTCCGGATTTTCTTTCTTTTTATCTAATTTGTACTGTTTAACGTTAACCGAATTTCCTGTTTTGGTAACAACAAACTTATCAGGATTGACGGTTCCTGCCAACGGAACTTTTTTCTGCAGTACCTCATAATACTGCGAGGCATACGTTTCCAGTTTTGTTTTTCTAATCTTCAGTTTTCTCTGTATATCTGCAATAGTTTCATCCTGCACTTCTTTCGGAAGATTCGTGAACGCATTATCGATATCCTGGTCGGTAAGATGTTCCCTGATATACTTTGCCTGTTCAAGCCATTGTTCT
This sequence comes from uncultured Chryseobacterium sp., assembly GCA_913778275.1. The sequence goes on along the minus strand of CAJYWN010000013.1, from coordinate 79,476 downwards.
TCAGTCGCTCCTTTCAGGAAAATAAGATCAAGAGGATAAGGCTCCATGGAAAGCCACTTCACGCTTTTAATATCGTCTTTAAAAGTTTTCATGTGACGGATGGCGGGAATATTCATAATAATTTTAAAAGCATTCCCGTCATATTTGCTGAATGCCTGATCTCTGTCCCGCGGAATCGGTTTATATACTACTTTATCACCTTCCTGATATTCGGCCCATTTCCATTGATCGGAATGTCTGTCCCAATCGCCGATCAGCATGTCAAAAAGTCGTGCTCTGATGTATAATTCCTGATCTACGGAATATTTGTAGTTTTTATTAAAATTTTTCAGAACATCATCCGTTGAAACAATATCTTTTGCATTGTCAAGAGAGGCGAGGGTTTTGGGATCTGAAGAAAACCGTTCTTCAATCATGTACATTTCATCACCGTAGCTGATGTTGTACTCGCCCAACGCTTTTTGTTTCGGAATATAATATAACCTTGGATTGCTGTGATACAAATCAATCTTATCCGCCATGTTTCCGATGGCAAAAGGCGTAAAAGGATGGTTGGTAGTATAAAAGTCTAATAGAAATCTTTCAGGAAAAGTATTATTCAGTTCATTTCCGAAAGTACTTTTCTTAAACGCCATATTGTTCAGGAACCGGACAGCGCTTTTCTTTACACCGCGCATTACAAATTCCTGTCCGTCCTGAGCTCTTAACCGAAGACTGTTGGACTGGTTGCCGCCGCCTTCCCGAAAAGGCGTATAACCGCCATCGAGTGTAGAAATATTGGCTGTAGGCGCCTCGATGGGCATACCGTAATATTTTCTGTAATGTTCTCCCCAAAGCCACCGGTAAAACTTTCTTTTTTCGGTCAGTTTTTTAGGATAAATCGTTGATGTTACCGTTGACGGAAATGAATCGGGGTAATTATTAACAAAATCCGCAGGTTTTTCAGTAACCTGGATATGGGAGAGCTGCTGTAGAGAATTATCTTTTGTGGAGAAATATTCCACATCCGAACTTTTATCTTTTCTGATATTCAATACCGCAAAGCCGCTTCCTCCGTAGGAGAAGTCTGTTTTTTCTCCAATGGTTGCGGGATCTACCTTGGACCCAGCACCGCTGATAATCTGCCTTATATTTCTGAATTCATGGTACTGGAGGTTATGATCGTGCCCCGAAACAAAAATAATGTTTTCTTTTTCCTGAACAATACTTTTGATACGGTTGGCCAGATCGGCGTAATGCTGGTTATTAATGTCCTCAGGATTTGCTCCCGAAGAGCTTCTCACCACATTAATAAGACTCGAAACTACCGGAACCGGAACTTTACTTTTTAAAGGAAATAAATGGGATTTCGCAGAGCTGTAACCTGCATGGGTTCCGCTGCTGATAACCGGATGATGAAGCGCGACGATGATTCTTTTATCCTGATTTTTATTGATCAGATCTTTGAATTCCGTGAAAAGATCTTCACGGGTTTTGATATCGCAGTTTTTGTTGATTCCCGGGTAGTTGTCCCAGTTCAGCAGTGCCCATTCAGAATCAATCACAATTAATTTTATATCTTTTGTAAGGCTGATATCGTCAATAGGGCATGAGTTTTTAGGCAGGAAAGCTTTTTTATCGTTTAAATAATTTTTCACGAAATCTTCCTGAGCTTTTAACCCTTCAAGGCCGCTGTACCAATCGTGATTACCTGGAATAACCAATGTTTTGCCTTTAAAGTTTTTTACAATGGATAGCTGGTCTTCCAGTTTCTGTTTGGCTGCAGCATAATCTTGATCAGATTCTTTCGGCATTCCGGAAGGATAAATATTATCTCCCAGGAAAATCAGCATCGAATTGCTTCCTGCATTTTCCAGCCGGCTTTTCAGCAATCGTAATGTATTCTGAGACTGAGGCTCATCTGCATTTCCTGCATCTCCTACAAGAAATAGGGTAAAGTCGTTTTCAGATTTTACATCGGAACTACTGACTTCAGATAAGTTTTTACCCTTTTTTACGTTATATGTTGCGCAGGAATAAAGAACTCCGGCAGACAATACGAATCTAAGAGCAAGAGAAGTGTTTTTTAGATGAGTTTTCAAGTATAAATTCATAAATTTACATTAACAAAATTTCGGTGATGGACATTTTACAAAAAGCCAAAGATAATGTTGAAACCTTATTCAAAGATAAGCTATCTTCCGTATACTTTTATCATAATTTTATTCATACTACATTTACGGTAAATAAAGCTGAAGAAATATTAAGAAATACTCCTGTTTCTGCAAAAGATCAGGAAAAGGTATTGCTCGCGCTTTGGTTTCATGATACAGGATACATAGAATGTGCCAAAGATCATGAAGAAAAAGGAGCAGAGATCGCCAAAAAGTTTTTGCAGAACGAAAATTATCCTGAAAATGACATTCATGATATAGTCAATTTAATTTTGGCGACAAAAATTACATATGAGCCGCAAAATCTTCTGGAAAAAATTGTAAAAGATGCAGACTGCAGCCATTTTGCCAGCCACGACTACAATGACATTTCCGATGCCTTGCGAAAAGAGTGGGAGCTTACCAATGTGAGATGCTTTTCCAATGACGAATGGAATGCGGGAAATCTTGACATGCTGAAAAACAGGCACCAGTTTTATACGGAATATGCAAAAAGCGCATGGCAGCCGCTGAAAGAAAAGAATATAAAAAAAATCGAAAAAAAATTAGAAAAAGAGGACGGCAAAAAAGACAGCTCCGAAAATAAAAAAGAAAAGGATAAAGAAAAAGATCCTAAGCCGGACAGAAGCGTTGATACGCTGTTCAGGGTTACACTGAGCAATCACACAAGACTGAGCGATATTGCAGACAGCAAGGCCAATATTCTTCTTTCGGTAAATGCCATTATTATTTCGGTGTGTCTTTCGGTATTGGTTCCAAAGCTGGATACACCTAAAAATTCGCATTTAATCATTCCTAGTTTTATCTTGCTTTTATCTGCAGTACTGACGATTATTTTCGCCATTTTATCTACAAAACCCAATGTTACAAAGGCAAAATTCAGTCTGCAGGATGTCGCTGACAGAAAAGTGAACCTGCTGTTTTTCGGGAATTTCAACAGGATGCTTTTTGACGATTACCAGAGCGCTATGAATATCCTGATCAAAGACCGCGACTATATCTATGATTCTATGGTAAAAGACTTATACTTTCTCGGAAAAGTGCTCGACAGGAAATACAGGCTTTTATCCATTACCTACCAGATTTTTATGGCAGGAATTGTAATTTCTGTGCTGTCTTTCGGATATGCTTTTTTAAGCCTTTAAAATGTTTAAACTTTAATAAAAATAAACTCATCCGCTGTAGGATGAGTTTTTTTATTTTAAGCTAATGAAACTCTGAGTGCGAGAAGCCCTGTAATACCCTGCAGATCTTCTACACGGAGGAATTCTATATCATTTTTAAGAATACCCTTTTTCTGAAGTTTGCTTACATAATCCAGATATTCTCTCTGGTTTTCCATCCCGAAGTAAACAATGGTTATTTTTCCGGGACAGGTAATTCTATCCGTAGAATCTTTTACATGCGCTTTGTCTAAACGCTTTTTGATAATTTCATAATAGGAATTGTATGCTCCGTCTACATCAAATTTTTTTTCATCCATCCTGAACCGGATATCTACTTTTTCATTATAGACAAAAATCAGCGAAGCAATGTCCAGGCAAATAGGAAGATCTTTTTTGAAATTGCGGAATTCAAGTTCCATCTTGCATATCGTTTTCAGCTGCCAGTACCTGAGCTTATGAACGATTTTTGAATGATAATGAAGTCCCGGAGATATATTCTGGCCAATGTACAGATTATGCTCAATTCCATCAGATTTAAACCTTTCATAATAATGGGGGAAAATCTGCTGGGCCTGTATCTGAGCTTCGTCCAGTACGTCTGCCAGTTTCCTGTTTACTAATGTTATGGAATCGTCCAGACTTTTTCTGTTGGCGTAGAAAAGGTCATTTTGAGTAAATACCTGGGCAAAATAATCTTTAATCTTTGCTTTTACTTCACTGGACGATTTAATTTCCAATTTTGCCTGCAGATACGGATGAATTTCGTCTCTTAATAATCTCTGGAAACGCTGTTCACTGTCTGCTTTAATTTCATTATTTAATTCATTCTCGAAAATTTCCAGTGCCAGCAAATATTTTTCGGATTCCGAATTCGTTAATGAAAAAATTTCATGAAGGCATTCAATCTGTTGGTTGAGATCTTCAAGCATTAGGCTGAAACGTTTTTCTGAAGACGAACGGATATCGGAAAACCCGAAAAGCGGCGTGAGGTTTTTAAATGAAATCTGTTTTAAGGTGTATATTTTTTTTGCCAGCGAAGCATTGAAATATTTTTCGGCTTCATTTCTGAATTTCCAAACCACGCTGTCGTGAATGCTGGTGTATTCACGCTGGATAATGGCTTCAATCTGATAATTTTTCTCGAAACTGAATCTGTTTAAAGAGAATAAAATCATATCTGAAAAAAACTCCATTTTTTTGAGTTTTAATCCGTTAAAGCTGTTGGCTAGCGGTGAGGTAAATTCCATAATGGCGAGCAGTTCATTGTCCTTCACAATGGGGATCACCATAAAACTGTTGATATTGTTGTCCCTCAGAATCCTGAAAGACGGAAGCGATTTTATTTCGTGATCAAGGTTTTCAATGTTGGAAACAACGATCGGTTTGGAATTGTGATTTAAGTTGGTAAATGTTGTTTTTCTTGTCTCATCATCAAAGGTATTGATCCAGAAATCCAGAATGTGATTGGTAAACAGATTTTCATAAATCGGGAGTTTTTCAAGTCTCTGATCCTTTTTGTTGAACAGCATCAGTCCAAAATTAAGCTGCGAGACATCGAAGTACGATTTGAAAATTTCAATGAGGTTTTCATCCGGTGAAAGATTTTCCGGATCGATGCTGATCATGCTTGATTTGAGATCAGACAATGCCACTTCAGAAGTACAGTCTACCAGCGAAATAATCGTAAATCCTTTTAACACCCAGGATTCCGAAGGGAAATATTTTTTCCAGAGCTTAAAGTCATCCAAATTTTCGAGCAGCATATCTACCACTTCTTCAGAAGGAACTTTCGTACCCTCTGTAGGATATACTTCCGTGAAATCTGAGTTTACGGTAATTTTGTAATGTTTCATGATTCCCTGTCTGTTCGGGATATCATAATAGAAAGGGAGTGAGCTTTTAATGTCTCTTTTGTAATAGGCCTGCAAAATAAGGCAGCAGCAGAATACATAAAATTCGTCGTCATCGATATTCCGGAGCTCTATCTCGAAATCTTTCCCGGCGTCTTTAAGAATATTTTTGAATCTCTCTGTATAATTAAAGGTAACGTTGGAAAGCGGAATGCTTACCGCTTTTATTTCATTGTAGGTAAGTCCTGTGGGAAAGAGGTCGGAAAGGAGAAGTCTGATTAATTCTTCATGTTTCTCCAGCAGCGAAATATCCTGAAAGCCGTCTCTCAGTTCCCGGAAGTTTTTGGTTTTATCGATTAATGACTGGGCATAGTTTACACGATATTCCAGACGGTCGTTGTAGCGGATATGCTCCAGCACATCCAGATACTTTTTAAAAGATATGTAAACCTGAAATGGAGCGTCTTTTTTATAAAGATTTGCCATAGAGTAAAGTTATAAAAAAACCACAACTTTGAGGTTGTGGTTTTATATTTTTATGTGGACTTTTTACAGTCCGAACTGTCTTGCAAAAAGATCAGGGAAAACACCCAGAACAATGATTGAAGCAATTACAAATACCGCAACAATATTATACGTTAAGGTTACTTTCTCCGAAGATTTGAATGTGCTTTCTTTAAAGAAGAACATGGAGATGATTAATCTCAGATAATAGGCAATGGATAGGGCAGATCCCAATACGGCAACCAGTACAAGGAAAACACCGTGATCAGAATTCATCGCCTGGGAAAATAAGGCAAATTTACCCATAAAGCCTGCTGTTAAAGGAATTCCTGCCATGGAAAGCATTGAGATGGCAGCAGCCGTAGCCAGTAATGGTTCCGTTTTTGCCAATCCTTTGAACGCTCCAAAAGAAGTTTCTCTCTTTAATTTTTCAACATAAATTAAGCACATAAAAACACCTACTGTTGATAAGGCATATGCAAATAAGTAGAATGCTAAATTATAAGTGGAAAGGCTTGTCATTCCAAAAAATACCAATCCGATATATCCTGCGTGCGAAACTGATGAATATGCCAACATTCTTTTCGCATTCGTTTGTGCAAGACCCATAACGTTTGCCAAAAGCAAAGTGATGATCAGGAATACCCCGAAAACATTGATCCATTCTTCGGTAACGCCACCGAATCCGATGGTCATTAATCTGAATAATGCGAAAAATCCTGAGATCTTTACGACGCTTGCCATGAAAGCCGTGATCAATGAAGGGGAACCGTAATACACATCCGGGCTCCACATATGGAACGGAGCCAACGCCACTTTGAATGCCAAGGCACAAAGAATAAGCAATACTCCTAAAATAAACATAACATCTTTCGGGTTTGAAACTCCGAAATCCTGAATTTTATATAAATCGAAACTTCCGGCACTTCCGTAGATAAATGCGATCCCGAACAACAGGAAACCTGTTGCAAAGGCACCCATCAGGAAATATTTTATAGAAGCTTCATTCGATCTTAAATCGGTTTTGTTTGCTCCGGCCATTACATACAATGGAATGGAAAGAATCTCAACTCCCAAGAATAAGGTTACCAGGTTTTGAAATCCGAAAAGGATAATTCCACCGCATAATGCAAAAAGCATTAAAGCGTATAATTCAGACTGGTGACTTCTGTGGTTGCTGAATGCAAAACCTCCCAGAAAGAATAATAATAAGGTGGTTACGATGGAGATTTTAGTAAACAATGCAGTATTGGCGGTATAGTCGTACATGTGTCTGTACTGGCCGAAGAAAGAAGCTTCCGGCATAAAACTTACCCACAATGCGATGATTAATCCGAAAATCCCAATGTACCTTGCGAATTTCCCTTGCTCAAAAACTCCTGAAAATAACGCAACAACTGCCGTTAGGAAAACAATAATTAAAACACTCATAATTTATATTCGAGATTTGAAGTTTACAGTTCAAAGTTTTGCTTTTTCACTTTATTCTTCTTCGATCTCCTAGTTTTTTAATTTTTAAATCTTTTAATTTTTAACTGGCCATCGCCGTGTAGATAAACTTCAACGAACTATTCACCATTTCGATTATCGGTTGTGGGAAGATACCAAATACAATCACAAAAACCGCTAAACTTGCCAATACCGAGAATTCTACCGCAGAGAGATCTTTTGCTGTACTCAAAACGGCTTCGTCACCGGGACCAAACATTGCTTTTCCGTAAAATCTCAGTAAGTACACTGCTGCAAGGATTACGGTAAGACCTGCAATTACTGCTGCCAATCCGTTAAAATCATATACTGATTTCAAAAGGATAAATTCTCCGATGAATCCGTTGGTCAACGGAACACCCATTGAACCTAATATAATGATCAGGAATAATACGGCAAACTTAGGAGCTACTTTAGCAAGACCTCCCATTTGTCTGATGTCCCTTGATTTAAATCTCTTGTATAGAATATCACAACAGTAGAATAATCCGGCTACGTTGATACCATGAGCAAAAGTCTGTACTAAAGCTCCTTCCGCTCCTTCGATGTTGAAAGTTCCTCTTAATGTAATCACTGCTGAAGCGAAGATCCCCGCTACCATCAATCCTACGTGAGAGAATGATGAATAGGCAATGATTCTTTTCATATCCATCTGAATAATCGCGATTAATGCGCCGTGAACTATTCCTACAATGGCAAGAATGATAACGATCTGTCCTGAAATTCCGGCAATCGGAAGCGGTGTGATAGGTAATAGATAACGCATTACTCCATAGATCGCCATTTTAAGCATGATCCCTGACAAAAGCATCGATCCCTGAGTCGGTGAATAGGTATACGTATCAGGCTGCCATGTATGGAAAGGGAACACCGGCAATTTCACTGCAAAAGCAAAGAAAATAAACCAGAATACCACCGTCTGCTGTGTTTCGTTTAACTGAGCATTATACAAATCTGTGAGGGCAAATGATGCGGAGTGATTGTACACATAAATCAATCCTGCGAGCATGAATAATGACCCAACAAATGTATAAACGAAGAATTTCGTAGTGAATTCAAATCTTTTATTTTCCTGACCCCAAAGCCCGGCAATGAACCAGATCGGAATTAAGGTTACTTCCCAGAAAATATAGAATAATAATCCGTCCAGTGAAGTGAAAACTCCCACCAATCCGAACTGCATCAACAGTATTAAACCATAGAATGTATTTCTGTAGCTTACATTTTCGTTAAAAGAAGATAAAATAATGATTGGCGCTAAAATATTGGTCAGCAGTAAAAGAAGCAGGCTCATCCCGTCGATACCGAAGTGAAGAGAGCTTTTAATAAATTGCGACCACGGATAATTGATTTCGTGCTGCAATACGCTGTCTACCGTTGGACCGTAATTAAAATCCGCCGCAATGTAGAAAGTAATGAGCATTTGTACCAATGCAATTCCCAGTGCCAAATATTTGCTTGAATTGTTTTTCCATGCAAAAACTAATCCCGAACCTACCAGAGGTAATAGTAATAATGTTAATAACAACTCAGACATTATTATTGTAATAAAAAGTTAACAATTAATATAATTCCCACCGCTAAAGACATAATCAGAATGTAATTCTCTACATTTCCGTTCTGAATACGCTTCATGGCTTTTCCGCTGTCTTCAGCGCCATCGCCCACAAAGTCTACAAAACGGTCAAGAATACCATTATCAAACATCTTTCCTCCGCGTCCTAATCCTTCAACAGTTTTTACAATCAATGCATTGTAAAGTTCGTCAATATATAATTTTCTGGCAGACAGTTTTTCCCATCCTGTGTACTGCTCTTCAGGAAGAGACTGTTTTTTCCTGTTAACATAGGTGTTTTTAACAAGAAACCATACACAGAAGAACATGAGTACTGTTGCTCCCAAAAGTATCATTTCTGTACCAAACGGAACTGCTGAAAGCGTTGTTTCCATTTGGTTAAAGCTTTCCTCGGTAAGAACCGGCTTCAGCCATTCCATTAGTTTTGCATAATGTCCGTGGCCAATGAAGTGAGGAAGGTTGATAAGACCACCCACAACGGAAAGAATAGCCAACACGATCAATGGTAACGTCATGTTAGCCGGACTTTCATGAAGGTGGTGTTTTTGTTCTTCAGTACCTCTGAACTCTCCGTGGAAAGTCAGGTAATACAATCTGAACATGTATGTTGCAGTAACTGCTGCCAAAATGAATAGAATCACCCAGTAAACCGGGTTTTTAGCAAACGCCGCTACTAAAATTTCGTCTTTGGAAATCATCCCAGATAATAAAGGGAATCCTGAAATAGCTAATGTTCCGATAAGGAAAGTAGCATGAGTAAGAGGAATATATTTTTTCAGACCTCCCATGAAGCGCATATCCTGCTCGTTGCTCATGGCATGGATTACAGAACCTGCTCCAAGGAATAATAATGCTTTAAAGAAAGCGTGTGTCATTACGTGGAACATTGCGGTTGTATACGCTCCCAGTCCTAAAGCAATGAACATAAATCCAAGCTGTGAAACGGTAGAGTAGGCCAGTACTTTTTTGATGTCGTTCTGGCGAAGTGCATAGAATCCGGCTAAAGCTGCTGTTAAGAATCCGATGAATAAAATTCCGTCCTGAACGCTCGGAGCAAGTGTAAATAAGAAATTAGATCTTACCACCAAATAAATACCTGCAGTAACCATGGTTGCTGCGTGAATTAATGCAGAAACAGGAGTTGGCCCTGCCATCGCATCCGGTAACCATGTATACAATGGAACCTGCGCAGATTTACCGGTGGCACCGATAAATAAACTCGCCGTAATGAAAATGATTACACTTCCGTCCAATTCAAATTTCCCGGCATTTTGTTTAATGGTAAGATAATCAACAGCATTGGTCTGTGAAGCCAGCATGAAAATACCGATCAATAACGCAAGGTCACCGATTCTGTTCATGATGAATGCTTTTCTTGCTGCTTTACCATATTCTTCATTGGTATACCAGAACCCGATGAGTAAATAAGAGCATAATCCTACGCCTTCCCATCCGATAAACAGGATCAGGTAGTTGCTTCCCATTACCAAAAGCAACATGGAGAAGATAAACAGATTCAGATAAGTGAAAAACTTATAGAAACCTTTATCATGGCTCATATATCCGATAGAGTAGAGGTGAATCAAAGATCCGATTCCCGTGATGATCATTACCATCATTAAGGACAGCTGATCGATCTGGAACCCGAAATTGATCTGAACCCCGTTTACTCTAAACCATTCAAAAGCTTTTACAATTACAGGCTGGCTTTCTGAATTGAAACCCAGGAAAATGCTCACTGCAATGCAGAAAGATGCAAAAACCATTGCCGTAGCCAGGCTACCCACAACAATTTTTGGCAGATTTTTCCCGAATAAACCGTTTATAAGAAAACCTAAAAGTGGTAAAAGTATTATTGCATACACTAAATTTTCCATTCTTATCCTCTTAATTTATTAAATATACTTACATCAACAGAACGGGTATTTCTATAAAGCATAGCAATAATTGCCAGGCCTACCGCTACTTCCGCAGCAGCAACCACCATAATGAAGAAAACTAAAAGTTGTCCGTCGCCGTTACCTCTGTATGCTGAAAACGCAGCCAATAAAAGATTAACAGAATTGAGCATAAGCTCTACACAACCCAAAATAACAATCGCATTTTTTCTCAGCAATACGCCCAACACTCCCAGACTGAATAATACAGACGAAAGAATGATGAAGTAATTGAGAGGGATGCTTTGTATAAATGTATTTACTTCTCCCATAATTTATAAATCTTTTTTACCGATTAATACCGCACCTACAATACCTGCCAAAATAAGGATGGATGCAAGCTCAAACGGTAAAACATATTCATTAAACAAAAGTCTTCCCAGATTTTTGGTAAGTCCGATACTGCCATCTGCATTTCCAACTGCAATCTGGTTTTGCTGAACTCCCCTGAATACGCCTAATACTCCGATTAATAAAAGACCTGCTGTAAAAACACCAACAAATTTTAAAGTATTGTTCTTCTTACTTTCGTCTTGTTTATTAAGGTTAAGCATCATCAGAATGTAAAGGAATAGTACCATAATGGCTCCGGCGTAAACAATAATCTGAATAATCGCAAGGAATTGTGCATTCAGAAGAATGTACATGCCCGCAATAGAAAACATCGTAACAATTAATGACAAAATAGCATATAAAGGATTTCTCGCAAATACGAAGTACACTGCACTTGCCACTGCTAAAAACGCCACCAAGAAAAATAAAAACTGATCCATTATTTTACCGCATTTTTTTGTTTCTCGGATTGTCTTTCAGTGATATCAATCCTTTCGTTTATTTTTTCAACCAATTTATCTTTTCCATAAATGAAAGAACCCCTGTTGGTTTCCACATCTACCAGACGGTCGGTAAGATAGATTGCAGATTTCGGGCAGGCCTCTTCACACATCCCGCAGAAAATACATCTCAGCATATTGATTTCATATACTGAAGCATATTTTTCTTCTCTGTAAAGATGCTTTTCCTCTTTTGTTCTTTCAGCAGCAGTCATGGTAATGGCCTCTGCAGGGCATGCTACCGCACAAAGTCCGCAGGCTGTACATCTTTCTCTGCCTTCCTCATCTCTTTTCAAAACGTGCTGGCCTCTCCAGATATCCGCTCTCGGCTTTTGTACTTCCGGATAAGAATATACTGCAGGAGCACCTTTCAGTACGGTTCTTACAGCATGCTTAAAAGTAATCCCCATTCCCGTAAAAATAGCAGGAAGGTAGATTTTTTCAGCAAGGGTCATTTCTTTATTAGAAACAACTTTCGATCTGTTAGTTAATTTCATTTAATTATTGATGTTAGATGTTAGACTAATCTTGTCTGTTATCTTAATTTTATATTCAACCAAACCTTCGAGGTTTCAAAAACCCCGAAGGTTTAGATACATTAATTAATTTCCAAATGCTAAAATTACAGCGCCTGTAATCAGCAGGTTTACCAATGCCATTGGAATCAATGTTTTCCACCCCAAGTGCATTAACTGGTCGTATCTGAATCTCGGAAGTGTCCATCTGATCCACATAAAGATCAAAATCCCAATGATTGTTTTAATTAAAAACGCTACAATACTTAAAATTCCGGCGGTATTTTCTCCCCAGTGTTGAGTTACCCATTCAATTCCCGGATAATTGTATCCTCCGAAGAAAAGAACCACCATAAAAGCGTTTGAAATAAACATGTTCACATATTCACCGAACATATACAATCCTAATTTCATGGATGAATATTCTGTAGAATATCCTGTTACCAATTCAGATTCACATTCCGGTAAATCAAAAGGGTGTCTGTTGGTTTCTGCCAAAGCCGCTACAATAAATACTAGGAATGCAATCGGTTGGTAGAAAATATTCCAGTTTAGTCCGGAAACCCATGGAATAACGCCCCATAATTTCCCGTTGGTCTGGCTTTCCGTAATTTCTTTTAAATCTAAACTTCCTGTCATCATAATGATGGAAAGCAAAGCCAGTCCCATTGCCAATTCGTAAGAAATCATCTGGGAAGAAGCACGGATTGCTCCCAATAAAGAATATTTGTTGTTGGAAGCCCAGCCTCCGATCATAATTCCATAAACACCGATGGAAGCCATCCCGATGATGAAAAGTACCCCAACATCGATATTTGCAACCTGAAGATCATAAGAAGTACCGGCAATATTTAAACTTTTACCCCAAGGAATAACCGCTCCTGTGATTAATGATATAAACATTACCAATGCCGGTCCCAATACGAAAAGGAATTTTTCTGCATTGGCAGGCGTAAAATCTTCCTTAAAGAAAAACTTTCCACCATCGGCAAGAGGCTGTAGCAATCCGAAAGGTCCGGCTCTGTTTGGCCCGATTCTGTCCTGCATGATAGAGGCAACTTTTCTTTCTGCCCAGGTAGAGTAGGCTGCAATCGTTAACGAAAGCAGGAAAAGTGCTAATACAAGTATCAATTTAAATGTAAGTAAATCCATTTTATATTTTAAATGTTTGAAGATGGGAGCTTGAAGCTTATCACGTCGTGACATCAGCTCTTCATCACATTGCCAATTTATTTTATTTTAATGATCGAAACTAAAAAGTACGGTTACAAAACTTCCATCTTCCAGCTTCAGGCATCCGACTTTTTATTTTTCGTCTTTTTCACTGATTTCTTTAGCCAGCGGATTGTCTAAAACTCTTAGCTCGTCTTTAGGCTTTTCGTAGTGGTTCAATGAAATTACCGAATGTCTGTCGATGTGTCTAGGACCTTCAATATTCCAGTCGGAAAGTTCTTTTCTTTCAAAGCGGCACGTATCGCAGATGAATTCTTCAACTTCTCCCCACTGGTCTTTTCTTGCCGTAACTCTTATAATTTCATCACCTTTCATCCAGACTGTAGCTTTTCCTGAACATTTCTCACATTTGCAGGTAGCATTCATTGGTTTTGTAAACCAAACCCTGCTTGCAAAACGTGCTGTCCTGTCTGTTAATGCTCCTACCGGGCAAACGTCGATTACGTTTCCGATGAAGTCATTATCCAAAGCTTTATTTAAGTAGGTTGAAATTTCAGCGTGATCTCCTCTGAAAAGAATTCCGTGTTCTCTGGATTCTGTTAACTGATTTGCGGTCAATACGCATCTTGCACACAGAATACAACGGTCCATATTCAATTTGATATGCGGACCAAGATCATCTGCATCATAGGTATTTCTTTCAAACTCGGTTCTTGTTTCAGGATTTCCGTATTCATAACCAAGATCCTGAAGGTGGCATTCTCCGGCCTGATCGCAAACAGGACAATCCAACGGATGATTTAACAACAAAAACTCCGTAACAGCTTTTCTACCTTCCTGAGCCTTTTCCGAGGTAAGATTTTTTACCTCCATACCATCCATTACATTTGTTCTGCAGCTGGCAACCAATTTAGGCATAGGACGCGGATCTGCTTCAGACCCTTTTGAAACTTCTACCAGGCAGGTTCTGCATCTTCCTCCACTGGCTTCCAATTTGCTGTAGTAGCACATTGCCGGAGGTACAGATTTTCCGCCGATCTGTCTTGCTGCCTCCAATATGGAAGTACCAGGCGACACTTCGGTAGTCTGTCCGTCTATAGTTATTTTGAATTTTTTAACCTCTTCGCTCATATTCTATGCTTTTCGCTTTTACTGTTCGAGCAGTATGCTTTATTAATTATACTTTCTTGTGTTAAATGTATAGCCGATACCAAAATCCAATTCTCCGTACACAAAATCCTGTGAAGCCTTATCCGGCTTGTTATTAAGAGTTGTTTTAATATCCGGCATATTAATGTAACCCAGTTTACCTTCCACCTGAACCACAATATGTCTTATGGCAACTAAGCTTACCGCTCCTCTGATATCAGCGCCGAACCCTGCAAGATGGAATCTGTCACTTCTTTCATTTCCCATCAGCTTTACATTCGACTTTGGCAGCAGGGCACCAATTCCGGCACCGTAACTCAGAAAAAGATCAATATTTTTTTTGTTTAAAACATTGTGATACTTCTGAGCACCAATATTAATATAGTTAAGACCATCTGTATGTTCAAATGTTAATAATTTGGCATCACTCAAATCTACTTTTCCATTGTGAACCAGTGCAGCATATTCAGGATTATTGATATATCCTCTAAAATCTACGGTCTGATTCTGATCCATCACATATTTCATATGATCCATTCCTAAAGTAATACCGAGATTATCTTTAGGGAAATACGTGATTCTGTAGTTCACCTGCGGAATTGTGATTGAGTTAGGTTTAAAGTAAACTCCCCAATCAAATTTCGTCTGTCTGTCGTGGGCAACAACATTGTTCAGCTGAAAATCGTATCCATCCCCTTTAAAATGAATGTCCGATTTTGAATATACCGAATTGTTCCACCCCCAAAATACCATTACTGATCCTTTTTTAAACGGATCTACATGACTTTTTTGGGCATTTACACCCAAAGTTACTGCTAACCCAAGCAGTAATACACACTTTTTTATCACCCTAATTTATTGTCTTAAAAGCAGCCTAAGCTGTCGGCGCCGGAATCGGATCTGCATAATGCGCCAATCCGTAGTTTTGTGTTAAACACAGTTCCGGGTTTTTCACGTGCCATTCAAATTCATCTCTGAAATGGCGTATAGCCGCCGCTACAGGCCACGCTGCCGCATCCCCCAATGGACAGATTGTGTTACCTTCTATTTTTCTCTGAATGTCCCAAAGCAAATCGATGTCTTCCATTTTGCCCTGTCCATTCTCAATTTTCTTTAAGATTTTGTACATCCATCCCGTACCCTCTCGGCATGGCGTACATTGTCCGCAACTTTCGTGATTATAGAATCTTGCTAAAGTCATGGTATGTTCTACGATACACTGGTCTTCATCCAATACGATGAAGCCTCCTGAACCCATCATGGTACCGGTAGCAAAACCTCCGTCTGCCAATGATTCATAGTTCATATATCTTGGTTCTCCGTTTACGGTTTTCAGCAGCAAATTTGCCGGAACGATCGGCACTGAGCTTCCCCCCGGAATACAGGCCTTTAATTTTTTTCCGTTTTTAATACCGCCGCAATACTCGTCTGAGTAAATGAATTCTTCAACCGTAATGGTCATATCGATTTCATAAACTCCTGGTTTATTGATGTTTCCGCAAGCTGAAATCAATTTTGTACCGGTAGATCTTCCAACACCGATTTTAGCATATTCTGCTCCGGTGATATCAATAATCGGAACAACAGCTGCAATCGATTCAACGTTATTTACTACCGTTGGTCTTTCCCAAAGACCTTTTACAGCCGGGAATGGCGGTTTTAATCTTGGGTTTCCTCTTTTTCCTTCAAGTGATTCAAGCAAAGCCGTTTCTTCACCGCAGATATATGCTCCGGCACCTCTCTGAACATAAATTTCAAGATCGAAACCGGTTCCAAGAATATTTTTACCTAAAAATCCGGCTGCTTTCGCTTCTTCAATGGCTTCTTCCAAAATATCAGGAATCCAGGAATATTCTCCACGGATATAGATGTAAGAAGTGTTTGAACCTAAACAATATGATGAAATTAACATTCCCTCAATCAGTAAATGAGGAAGAAATTCCATCAGATATCGGTCTTTGAAAGTGCCCGGTTCAGATTCATCGGCATTTACCACAAGGTGTCTCGGAACGCCTTCAGGTTTTGCTAAAAAGCTCCATTTCATCCCTGTAGGGAATCCTGCACCTCCACGTCCTCTTAGTCCGGAAGCTTTCACTTCTTCCAGGATTTCGTCCGGTGTCATTTTCAGGGCTTTCTCAGCCGCTCCGTACCCACCTTGTCTGCGGTAGGTTTCGAAGTAGCGTATGCCTTCAATATGTGCGTCTTTAAGTAAAAGTTTTTTACTCATTGTTATTTACTTATTGCAATTGGCTTTCGGCTTCTTGCATTTTAATTATTAAATTTAAATTAATTTAAACCTAAGATTTAAATTTTTATTAGTCTAAAGCGATTTGTCCTTCTCTGCAAAGATCAAGGATTTCGTCTACTTTTTCTATCGTTAAATTTTCATGAAAAAATTTGCCCAGCTGCATCATGGGCGCATATCCGCAAGCGCCAAGACATTCAGCAGGCTTTAGGGTAAACATTCCGTCCTCTGTTGTTTCACCGTCTTTAATGTTCAGTCTGGTTCTGATATGATTCAGGATCTTTTCGCTTCCGGAAACCATACAAGGCCCCGTTCTGCAGACTTCTAAAACATATTTTCCGACAGGCTTCATATTGAACATCGTATAAAAAGTAGCCACCTCGTATACTTCGATAGGTTTTATACTCAATAATTCCGCAACATAATCCATTACTGGAACGTCTAACCAACCTCCGAATTCTTTCTGTGCCAAATGCAGTACAGGAATAAGCGCAGATTTTTGCCTGCCTTCAGGATATCTTGCGATCATTTTGTGCACCTGTGCTAAACTTTCCGGTTTAAAAGCTATTGTTTCGCTCATTTTTATTTAAGATTAAAGAACATAGAAAAAAGAGAATAGACTCTGAAATTCGTGTTCTAAATTCAATTTATATATTGGAGTGATGAAAGTCTTTTATCTTTCATCTATTTTCTAAATCTAATTATTATGCGTCCAATTCTCCCGCAATAATATTCATGCTGCACATCGTAACAATGGCATCCGAAATTACGGAACCCGTGATCATCTCAGGATAAGCCTGATAATAGATGAAGCATGGTCTTCTGAAGTGCAGTCTGTAAGGACTTCTTCCACCATCACTCACCAAGTAGAATCCTAATTCTCCGTTTCCGCCTTCTACCGCATTATACACTTCACCTTTCGGCACATCAGTTTCTCCCATTACGATTTTGAAATGGTAGATCAAAGCCTCCATTTTTTTATAAACATCAGCTTTTTCAGGAAGATAAAAATCAGGAACATCCGCATGGAACGGACCTTCCGGAAGATTTTCGTATGCTTGTTTGATGATTTTGATCGATTCCCAGATTTCCTGCTGACGAACCATGAAACGGTCGTAGGTATCTCCGGAAGTTCCAACCGGAATAATAAAGTCGAAATCCTGATAAGAAGAATAAGGCTGTGCAACTCTTACGTCGTAGTCTACACCTGTAGCTCTTAAGTTTGGACCTGTGAATCCATAGCTTAGTGCTCTTTCTGCAGAAATTGCTCCTGCACCGATGGTTCTGTCCATAAAGATTCTGTTTCTTTCTAATAATGTACAGAATTCTTTAAATCTTGGCGGGAACGTTTTCAGGAAGTCTTTGATCAACTCATGAAATTTTGGAGTGAAATCTCTTTCAAAACCTCCGATTCTTCCCATATTGGTAGTCATCCTTGCTCCGCAGATCTGCTCATACATGTCGTAGATTCGCTCTCTTTCGATAAACATATACGTAAGACCTGTAATCGCTCCGGAATCCATTCCCGTTACCCCGTTACAGATCAGGTGATCTCCGATTCTTGCCAATTCCATCAGAATAACTCGCATATAATCTACGCGCTTCGGAACTTCAACACCGATCAGTTTTTCTACAGTCATGTGCCAACCTAAATTGTTGATAGGGGCAGAACAGTAATTCATACGGTCGGTAAGGGTAGTGATCTGAGCATAATTTCTTCTTTCGGAAATTTTCTCAAATGCTCTGTGGATATATCCAACGGTCTGTTCTGCGTGAAGGATCCTTTCTCCATCCATAGTTAGGATATTTTGAAAAATCCCGTGTGTCGCAGGGTGCGTCGGACCTAAATTGAGGGTGTACAATTGCCCGTCAATCTGCTCCTTACTTTCGTATTGGTTAAGTATATTGGATAATGAGTTATCTTTCATAATATATCATTGATAATTGATAAGCGATAATTGATCATTAATCAACCATCATTAATCATTTATGTTTTTATCTTCCGAACATTGCATCGTCCTTATCAGTTCTTGTACCGTCTTCCAGACGATATTCTTTCAGCATAGGGTGATATCCAAGATCTTCCATGTTCAGAATAGGTCTGAGGTCCGGATGGCCTTTAAATTTAATTCCGAAGAAATCGTATGTTTCTCTTTCCATCCAGTTGGCTCCTGCATAAAGATCCACTAAAGAATCTACCTCAATATTTTCTCTGGACATAAAAATCTTAAGACGCAGTCTGAAGTTCGTCATCATGTTATGCAGGTGATACACCACACCGATTTCTTTTTCCGGAAACTCAGGATAGTGGATTCCGCAAACATCTGTAAGGAAATTGATTTCCAATGTTGAGTCTTTTAGATAATGAACAATTTTTTTAAGATCTTCTTTCCTTACCTCAATCGTCAGCATTCCATAAGGCTCTGAACTTGAAATTACAGACTCCGGAAATTCTCTTGTGATTGCTTCTAATACAAATTCGTTTGTCATTTCCGTTAGTTGCTTATGTTGTAAGAATCTAATAGTTTCTGATATTCAGGCATATCTCTTCTTCTGATACTTTCGCTTTCTGCCAGAGCCTGAACCTGCATTACGCCTTCAATAATCTGCTCAGGTCTCGGAGGACATCCCGGAACATATACATCTACCGGAATAATTTTATCAATACCCTGTAAAACAGAATAGGTATCAAAGATACCGCCGCTGGAAGCACAAGCTCCAACTGCAACCACCCACTTCGGCTCTGCCATCTGAGTGTATACTTCTTTAAGGACTGGCCCTAACTTTTTGGATATCGTTCCGCAAACCATCAACATATCTGCCTGTCTTGGTGAGAAAGAGTTTCTTTCCATACCAAATCTTGAGGCATCATATGTTGGGTTGAGGGTAGCCATAAACTCAATGCCACAACAAGAGGTTGCAAAAGGCAGCGGCCAAAGCGAAAACTTTCTGGCCATCCCGATTACACTGCTCAGTTTCGTTGCGAAAAACCCTTCTCCTTCAAATCCTTCCGGAGCAGGTGCATCTGTTCTTATTATTGGTTTGTTATCTGACATTTTTTTAGATTTAAGATTTTAATTTTAGATTCAAAATTACTGTTAATGTTAGCTTTACAGTAAACCAAATTGTCTAAAACCGTCATTTAAAATTTCTATTCCTCTTTATTTATCCCAATCCAGTGCGCCGCGTTTCCAGACATAAAAAAATGCCATAAAGAAAATCGCCACGAACATAAGTACCGCTAAGAATCCTTCCATTCCGAATTCTCTGAAGTTTACCGCATACGGATAAAAAAATACGATTTCAATATCGAATAATACAAACAATACCGCTGTCAAAAAATATTTGATGGAAAACGGTGTTCTTGCATTTCCTTCTACAGGGACTCCACATTCCCAGCTTTGGTTTTTTACAGAATTTCCTTTTTTCTGTTTCGGACCTAAAAAATGCGCTCCAAGCAAAGAAATGGCTACGAAACCGATCGCAACACCTGCTTGTATAAGGATTGGAATATAACTTTCAGGTAAATTCATTTTTGCATTATTATCTCAATTTGCAAATTTAGCGAATAAACAAGAAAGCATGAAATTTATCGGGTTAAAAGTGGAATTAAAATCAATGAAACCGGTAATTTAGAATCAATAAAAATAGTACTATTTCTTCATTTTTTTAAGCAGGGAAAATGCCATAAAAGCAATGTAAGCAAAGATAATGCTGGCAAATAGTATATTCACGACGGTATTGGTGCGGTCGTCTGAAATTTCAAAAAAAAGGTTATAAATAATATATCCGGCAACCAAAACACCGAAAATGATAAGCTGTGGTTTCATTGTTCTGTTTAAATTTAGGTCTTAAAATGCTTAACTTCCTAATTATTTATTTTCAGTGAATAAGTTCTCCTTCTCTTGTGGTTCACCGGATTGTAATCCTGCCAGAGCAGCTGGATACTTTTGTTTTCCTCAAGTTCCGGATTTGTTTCGAGGTATTTTACACCTTTTCTGTTGAAAATATCCCAAATCTCTTTAAAGATGATGGAGGTTACACCCCTTCTCTGATAATCGGGATGGATGCCGATCAGATAAAAATTGGCTCTGTCGTTTTTCCGGCCAGCCTGTAAAAAGTGCCACCATCCGAACGGAAGCAGCTTTCCTTTCGATTTTTGCAGTGCCTTAGAATAAGAAGGCATGGTGATAGCGAAGGAAATAAGATTATTGTCGGCATCCGCAATGCAGATAATGAAATCTTTGTCAATTAGCTTGAAGTACTTTTCCTTATAGGTTTTTCTCTGCTCGTCGGAAATAGGAGTATAGGTAGAGAGGTGCTTATAGGTTTCATCCAGAAGATCAAACATAGCGTCTACATATTGAAGAATTTCTTCTTTTGATTTGAATTTTAAAACTTTCAGATGATACTTTTGAGAAATCAGTTCATTGAATTTATAAATCTTTTCCGGTAGAGTTTCGGGGAACATAATTTCAAATTCCACCCATTCTTTTTCTTTTTGTAAGCCTAAGCTTTCGAGATGTTCAGGATAATATTGGTGGTTATAAATTCCGATCATGGTAGCAAGCTTATCAAAACCGAGTGTCAGCATTCCGGCTTTATCAAGATTGGTGAATCCCATCGGGCCTTCAATTGTGTCTATGTTTTTTTCTTTGGCGTAGGCTGTTACCTTATCAATTAATGCTTTTGAAACTTCACGGTCGTCTATAAAATCAATCCATCCGAAACGGACTTTCCTGATTCCCAGTTCTCGTTCTTCCTTGTGGTTGATCATTACGGCAATTCTGCCAACAATTGTATTGTCTTTAAATGCCAAAAACTGTTTCGCTTCGGAATACTGCATGGCGGGATTTTCGGCAGGATTCCAGATGTTCATTTCATCATTGATAAATGACGGGACATAGTATGGATTGTTTTTATACAAATCCATTGGAAATCTGACGAATTGCTTTAACTGATCCGTTGTTTTTACTTCAATTACTGAAACTGTAGACATGGTTTTAAAAGGCAAATTAATGAGCAAATATAACCAATTAAATGTTATACTTTGGCACAGTTTTTACATCATATTGGGTGAAAATATACTGTAAAGTTACTAAGATGATAGGTTATTATATAATCATTGGGATTTCAATGCTTGTAAGCTGGTGGGTTTCATCCAGGTTGAAGTCGAAGTTCGAATATTATTCAAAAGTGCATCTCCGGAACGGTCTCTCCGGTAAGGAGGTGGCAGAAAAGATGCTGAGAGACAACGGAATTAATGATGTTCAGGTCATATCAGTTCCGGGACAATTAACAGACCATTACAATCCTGAAAATAAAACGGTGAACCTTTCGGAAGCTGTTTACATGCAGCGAAATGCGGCTGCGGCTGCGGTTGCTGCCCATGAATGCGGACATGCTGTACAACATAAAGTAGGATATTCTATGCTGCAGCTTCGGTCAAAACTGGTACCTGTGGTACAGATCAGCTCAAATCTTATGCAGTTTGTGCTTATCGCAGGGATTATGATTATGGCTGCTACGCAGTCAATTGAAAATCCTTCGGGTAACCGATTGGTATTGGCGATTGGGGTAGTCATGTTTGCAGCTACCACTCTATTTGCTTTTATTACATTGCCGGTAGAGTATGATGCAAGTAACAGAGCGATGAAATGGCTGAGAGATACCGGTACGGTAACCGCGGAAGAGTATGTAGGTGTAAAAGACAGTCTGAAGTGGGCTGCAAGAACCTATGTGGTAGCCGCAATAGGTTCTCTTGCACAGCTGTTGTACTGGGCTTCACTGCTTATGGGAGGCAGAAGAGATTAATTATTTAAATTTAAAAGTAATATATTGCATTTCGGACAGTTTGTCCGAAATGCTTTCTTTTTGTGAAAGCTTTATTGAAGCAGTAACCACACAATGTGATTCAGCATCAAAATCTACCACTTTAGCATCGTATTTGGAAAGGAGGGTGAAAATGATATTCTGCTGATCAAAATTAAAACTGATCTCTGCTGTTGTTTCCAGTTCTTTTACAATGATGTGCGATTCTTCTAAAGTCAGCTTGGCAGATTCTTTATAGGTTTTTACCAGACCTGATACGCCTAATTTTGTTCCGCCGTAATATCTTACCACAATGACAATGACATTGGTAATCTCGTTGGCCAGAAGCTGATTGTAAATTGGAAGTCCAGCGCTTCCGGAAGGTTCTCCGTCATCATTGGCCCGGTAATTTTCTCCGTTAAGGCCTATTCTGAAAGCATAACAATGATGCGTTGCTTTGGGATGTTCTGTTTTTATTTTTTCTAAAACATTTTTTAGCTCTTCTTCATTGTTTACGGGATATGCAAATCCGATAAACTTGCTGCCTTTTTCTTTTAGCAGAACATTTTCTACGGGTTTGTCTATCGTCTTATATTCAAACAGCATGATTTTCTCTCTTGTAAAATTGTATGATGTTATCCCTGAATTTTTCCTCTTTTTCTGCCTTTATAGTAAATAACGGAGCTTTTGTGCCGTTTTCAAGTTTCAGCGTTTCATTTTTAATAACAATAGCTTCATCCCAAAGATTTTCATCAATAAATTGCTGAAGGGTAAATCTGCCTCCTTCAATGATTACCGACTGAATCTGTTCTTTATATAAAGCGTTCATCAATTCATTCAGGAAATTTTCTTTATTGATTTTAATAAAACGGATATTTTCCTTCTCTTCATCTTTAATCGTGTTAATAACCAGTGTTTTTGCTTCCTGATTGTAAATGTTGAAATCCCGCGGAACTTTTAATTCAAAGTCGATCAGTATCCTCACAGGATTTTTTCCTTCTACATGTCTTACCGTAAGGGCCGGATTGTCGTTCAGGGCTGTCTGGGTCCCGACGAGAATAGCATGCTCATCTGCTCTTATCTGATGGACAAATTGATTAACTAAAGGATTTGAAATGGAAACCGGCTTAAAATCTTTATCCATAAAATCATCACCTGATTTTGCCCATTTTAGAATAATATAAGGTCTTTTCTTTTCATGAAAGGTGAAAAACCGTTTGTTTAATTCTGTGCATTCTTTTTCAAGAATCCCTGAAATAACTTCTATTCCAGCATCCTGGATAATTTTTTTCCCTTTTCCGTTTACTTTATCGTGAGAATCCATTGCGCCGATCACCACTTTTTTAAAGCCCAGCTCTTTGATTTTTAAGGCACACGGCGGTGTCTTTCCATAATGAGCACACGGCTCCAGCGATACATAAATAGTTGATTCGGAGATCAGGGATTTGTCCTGGACGGAATTAATGGCGTTTATTTCCGCATGGTTTTCGCCCGCTTTATGATGGTAGCCTTCACCGATAATCTTATCATTGTGTACGATTACGCTTCCTACCAAAGGATTAGGATAGGTTTTCCCGATCGCCTTATTGGCGAGCTCAATACATCTTTTAATATAAAATTCGTCCTGCATATTGAATGAAAAAAGCGAAGACAAATTGCTTTGCTCCGCCTTTTTAGATTTTAAGTTATATTATTCTCCTGCAATAATGCTGTGAAGATTTTGTTTTAATGTTTCCAGATGAGCTTTTTTCTCATCAATAGAATCAAAAGTTTCTTTTAAAAGCGGGTTTTCTCTTGATGGGTTCTTGAAGAATGAAAGGTTGTTTTCTAACTTAACAATTTCAGCTTCAAGATCCGAGATCTGGCTTTTTATTTTTCTTGCCTTATCTGTTAACTGGTTTTCGGATAAGCCTTCTTCTTTAAGTTCAAGCTCGTTGATTTTGTTGAGCTTTAGTTTTTCTCTCAACGTTTTGTTGAACTCCGTATTGATTGAAATTTTGTCTCTCGGTACTTTTCCGATATTGTTCCATGCGGTCTTTATCGCTTCAATTCTCTCAATACTTCCTTCTTCATTGGTCACTGTTTTCAGTTCGTCAAGAAGTACTTTTTTATTTTTATAGTTTTCCTTCCAGTTATCGGTAGAAGCGTTGCTTTTTTCTCTGTAGTTGTTAAAAAATGCGTTGCATGCATCACGGAATTCATCCCAGATTTTATTGGTCATGCTTTTCGGAACATGTCCTATTTTTTTCCAGTCTTCCTGAAGTTTTTTAAACAATGGTACGGCAATATCCCATTCTTCATTGTTCTGGTTGTCTTTTGCAGTCTGGATAAGCTTTAGCTTTTCTTCCAGATTCGCCTGCTGGGAACCTTTTAACGATTTGTAATAAGTATTTTTCGTTGTATTGAAAGTGCGTAATGTCGTCTTGAAATCATTCCAGTTCTGATTGGAAAGTTTTCTCGGCACACTTCCGGTTTTCAGGAATTCCGATCTTAATTCTTCCACTCTTTTAATGGCGTTCTGCCAGTAATTGTGGTTCGGATTCTCAGATGGTTCCGAAAGTTTTTTTATTTCAGCGATAATCTGATTTTTCTTTTCAAGATTTTCGTTTTGCTCGGTTTCGATAGCGGCGGAAAGTTCAGATTTTCTTTCGTGGATTTTATTGGAAATTTCTTTGAATTCTTCCCAGGTTTTTTCGCGGAATTCTTCTGCTACCGGTTCTGCTTCTTCTTTCCAGAGCTTATGAAGATACTGAAGTTCATTAAGTGCTTTCTGAATCACAGGTTCCTGTTCGAGCTGTTTTGCCCGCTCAATGATGTGCTGTCTTTTTTCAAGATTGTGGCTGTATTCCTGTTCCAAAAACTCTTTGTTGAGATCAAGCATCTGATAAAACTGATTCAGGTGATGAAAATAGTTGTTGTTAAGAATTTTAAATTCAGATTTTGCCACCTGTCCTGCTTTCGACCAGTCTTCCTTAATCTCTCTTATGGATTTAAAAAGATTGGTTCCGGGCTCGGAATTGGTATAGAGGTTTTTAAGTCTTTCGATGATATTCTGACGATGCTCCAGGTTTTTCTTCTGCTCTTCTTCCTGGCCTTTCTGGTAAGTATCATGTTTTTCTCTGAAGATATTTACCAAAGCTGAAAATCTAGCCTGAGAAGGGTGCTCATAGCTGAAATTTTCGAGAGCGTTTCCTGCTTCAGTATATTCGTGTCTTTTGTCTTCCACTTCATCATGGATGTAATGACTTGCTTTTTCCTTAAGTTGGTTGAATTTCTTGAAATCTTCACCGGCATTGGGTGCATTGATGATTTTTTCCATTTCTTTCAACGTGTCAGCCAAAGAAAGTTCTATCTCTTCATGTTCTTCTTCCTGTTCATGTTCTTCAACATGAACGTTTTCATCCTTAAGGGTGACGTCTTCTGAAGTTTCTTCCGAAGATTCCGGAGTAAAATTTTTGTTTTCCTCGTTTTCAGAAAGATTGTTTTCTGTAATCATAGCAAATCGTTTATTGTGAGTGGCATTAAAATATATCTTCTAAATATATAGCAAAAAAGCCAAATATAGCACTAATTTATGTTATTTTTTTTGAAAATTCCAAATTTCCCAGGCTTTTTCTGCCTGCTGTTCAAGCATGTAGTAACCATTCACAGTTTTGGCCCCTTTTTCTGAAGCTTTGATGATGAATTGCGTATAGCTTGGGTTGTAAATTAAATCAATAATCAGGTGATCTTTCGTAATGCCGTCGAAAGGAAAATCGAGGCAGTCGTCCACATTAGGGAAGGTTCCTACAGGAGTACACTGAATAATGATTTTATGATCTTCAACAGTTTTCCCGTCGAGATTACCATAATTGATTTCTGTATTTCTAGAAACGGTAACGGAGGAAATATTATTCTTATCCAGAATGTATTTTACGGCTTTTGCGGCTCCGCCATTTCCTAATATAATGGCTGATTCCTGATGTAGCTTTTTATGGAGAAGCAGTGTTTTTTCAAACCCGAAAGCATCGGTATTGTAGCCGGTCTTTCTTCCGTTTTCAATTACAACACAATTCACGGCTCCGATTTTTTTGGCTTCATCACTGAGATCATCCAGGTAATCAATAATTTTTTCCTTATAAGGAATGGTTACGTTAAACCCCACCAGCTCCGGTACGGAAAACAGATTTTTGACTTCGTCAATTTCCGCTAAATCAAAAATATGGTAAGAATAGCCTTTCAACATGAGTTTCTGAAACTTGTCTTCGAAGAACTTTTTAGAGAAAGAATACGAAATGTTTCTTCCGATAAGACCTAATTTTTTATTGGAATCCATAGCATAAAAATAAAAAAAAGACCGGAAACTAACCGGTCTTTTATGAAAATATTTTAGTTGTTACTCTACCATAAATTTTGTGGAGAAAGAATCTGTTTTTAAAATGTAATTTCCTTTTGGTAATCCTTTAAGAAGTATCTTATTGGAGTTTTTAAAAGGATTTTCTATAGTTTGAATCAGTTTTCCTGAAAGATCAAAAATCTGCGCTTTTGAAATTTTATTTAAATTTTCGCCTTTTACAAATAATTCGTTGTTTTTTACAGGATTAGGGTAAATCACAAAGCCGGCTTTATCGCTTGAAGTTTCTGCTATTCCTAATGTGCTGTAACAGGTCCAGCTCAAATCGTCAATAGCGACTCTGTTTCCGGAAACAGGATTTGTAATCTTAATGATAACATTTCCGCTTACGTTAATATTATTGATCGTAAATGTTCCTGTTGTTGAACTGTAAGGAACTGTTCCCACCGGAGTTCCGTTCACCTCAACATTTAAAGAATTGGAAGATCCTGAGAATTTTAACTGAGTAGTAACCGTTAAGCTCTGTATTCCGCCGGAAATTGTTGAGCTTAATAAATATCCGTCTCTGACAGTAATTGCTTTTCCGTTAATCGTCTGGTCTGTTCTGGCATCTGTTGCGTTCCATGTGATATTATTACTTACCCATGTCTGTGAGGCATAACTTGAACTTGCTGCCGGAATATTAGAAAAATCTTCCGTACCGCAGCTTCCGCCCGGCTGGCCGCCGGCAAGGGTTGTTCCCTGTGCTGTATTGCTTGCTGTGGAAGAGTTCCCCACAGCATCTTTTGCAATTACATAAAAATTGTAAGTTGTAGAAGGGTTTAATCCTGAAACAGTTGCTGTGGTGCCGGTAACGGTTGTATAGAAAGCTCCGTCTTTATAAATATCATATCCGGCAACTCCTATGTTATCCGTAGAAGCGGTCCAGCTTAATGAAATGGTATTGGAAGTTGGATTATTGGTTGCTAAATTAGTAGGAGCTGTAGGAGCTTGAGTATCAGCTGTAGGCGTTCCCCAGACTTCACCGACATATTCCGGGTGATCAATATAAGGATTTCTGTTTCCCTGATAAATATAAGAAGCGTTGTTTCTGGCGATTTCAGTTGCTGATACAGGATCTGCAGCATGCCAAGCCAATAACTGGTTCAGTTCCCAAGTCTGTAATCCGGGAAATGCTGAGCCTCCTAACATATTTCCTGTTGCAAAGCCCGAAAGCTGAGACTCATATCTTGTTACAAAATACAGTATCATTCTTGCAACATCTCCTTTAAAAGCATCAACGGGTTCAAAAACAACACCCGAATACCCCGGAGAAACAGAATTTCCTAATTTTGAGCCGTTCAGAGAGGTATAACTTGCGCTTCCCACTTTCCCAAAAGGATAGTTTGATCTCATCCCGTTTACTTTTCCGTCCGTGGGTCTAATAAAATGAATGTCTGAAACCATTGGAGTGTTACTGTTGAATAAACTCTGCGGAACTATATGCTCTCTGTTGTAACAATCTCCTTCGCTGTTGTAAGAACCGCACTGCCCGCTCGGATAATTGTAGGTGTAAGGATCTGTACCATTGGGATTTTCAGAATATATATCTAAAATTGTATTGTCATTTTCAAAACCTGCTATTGCAATATTGTCGCGGTCTGTAGTCTGGTATCCGCTCCATAATCCGCCATAGCCGTTATCAATATGACCGTTTGTGATAATCTGCTTCAGTTTGGTTTTTAAAGCAGCTCCGGAAAGGCCAGTTGTCCCGTCGTAATAGCCTGTGGGAATCTGAGCAAAGGCACTGATACATGCAAAGCTCATGAGTAAAGAAAATAAAGTACGTTTCATTTTTAAAAATTGGGGCGTAAAGGTACAAAAAAATGAACGTTTAATGTGTTAATTTTTAGTAATATAATCTTTACTTATTTTGGAAAATACCCATGAAATACCAAACCCGAAAAGTGCTGCAGTGACCGAAACAATGAAGTAGTTCTGACCCACTATCTTTATAGGGAACGGTAGTGTCTCATTGGCTTTGAAGAATTCGGTGTACTGCTGAAAATAGCAAAGCACTGTTCCCAGAATAAGCCCTGAAATGATGCCCAGTACAACGATCAGAATTCCTGTGTAAAAATAAATTTGCCGCAGGTGACTTAAAGGAAATCCCAAAGATACCAATGATTTTGCCTGCTGTTTTTTATCAAGCTGTAAAATAATGATCGCTCCTGCAAGGTTAAAGGTAGTGATAAAAATAACCAAAGCGAAAATTAAATAAATAAAAAGCTTTTCTGTGTTAATCATTTTCCAGAAAGCGGCATTTTCTTCTTCTTTGGTTTTAATTTCGATATTCTTTCCCAAAGCGGAAAGGAGCTGCTGTTTTACAGAATTGGCATTATCCGGATTTTTAAGCTTGATAACAATCTGGTAAGCTGAATGTTTCGGAAGGTTCAATAGTTCTTCCGCAAGTTCAACGGGGGCAATGATATAGTTATCCAGCTGTTCTTTTCCGGGGAAAACTCCAGTAACCAGGATGTCTTTTTTGTTGTAAATATCTTCTTCTTTGTTGATGATTCCGGTGCCTGGCTTAGGCATAAATACCGTTGCGTAATCCGAATTGGAAGATACAGGTATTGAGAGCCTGTTTTCCAGTGAATTTTCCATTAAAACTTCATTGGAATATTTAAAGCTGGGGTAGGCGCCATAGAAAATGTCTTTATCAACAGGATTTACTTTTGTATAGGCAGTATCTACGCCTCGAAGATAAGCGATGTCTCCTTTTCCGCTGTAGCTGATATAGACTTTTTCTTCAATAACTCTTGAAAAATGGCTGATCTCTTTATTGTTTTTAAGGACAGCATTTATTTTATCAAAATCCTTTAGGGTTTTGCCTGAAGTGCTTTTAATGGTAAGATCTGCATGGAGATTGGAAATCAGATCTTTATTAAGATCTTCGAGTCCGGAAAAAACGGAAATAATAACAAACATTGCAGTAACGGCAACCGTCATGGCTCCTACAGCAAGCCACGTAATAAACGTAACCGCAGTGCTGCCTTTTTTTGCCAAAAGGTACCTGGAAGCTATATAAAATGCAATGTTCTTCAAGGGTTACAGAATAGGATTATCACCTTCGCCTCTTAACTCTCTGTCTAATTTTTCAACATCATCAAGGGTAGTATCCAAATAAAAGTTAAGATTAGGAATCACACGCACCTGCTTGGCCATTTTCTGACCGATAAAATTTCTGTACTGTGCTTTGTTTTCTTCAATTTCCTTCATCACGGCAGCGCGGAATTCCTGCGGGAATATACTCAGGTAGATTTTAGCAATACCAAGATCTGCCGTTACTTTCACATCGGAAACCGATACCAAAATGCTTTGCCTGCTTTCGGCAGCCTGTTTGCGGAAAAGCTCCGCGAAGTCTTCCTGTATGATCTGTGCTACTTTTCGTTGTCTGTTGCTTTCCATAAGTTGTGCAAATTTAGTACTTTTGTTTGAATTGATACTTTGAAAATTTGAACGTTTGTCAAATTTACAACTTAATATATAATTATGAAATTAGAACATATCGGTATTGCCGTAAAATCTTTGGGAGTTTCCGACGAACTTTTTGCCAAACTTTTAGGAAAGGAATCTTATAAAAAAGAATCTGTGGAAAGGGAAGGTGTTGTTACTTCATTTTATGAAGCGGGCGAAAGTAAAATCGAACTTCTGGAAGCCAGTAAACAGGAGAGTCCTATCTCAAAATTTATTGATAGGAAGGGCGAAGGTGTTCATCATCTGGCTTTTGGAGTGGATAACATTCTGCATGAGATTGCACGCCTAAAAAATGAAGGGTTTGAATTTATTTCCGAGGAGCCGAAGGAAGGCGCTGATAATAAATTAATTGTCTTCCTGCACCCGAAATGCACAAACGGCGTACTGGTAGAACTTTGTCAAGAAAAGCAATAAAAAATTTTGTAGTGCCGGAAATTTTGTTATTTTTGCAGTCACAAAATTCAACCAATTTTGCGGTCCTATAGCTCAGTTGGTTAGAGCACCTGACTCATAATCAGGTGGTCCTTGGTTCGAGCCCAAGTGGGACCACAATAAGTGAAATGATACTTATTCAAATGAAATGCTATGTTATCTAAAGTCTTATTAATAAAGAGTTTTTGATTTCATAGCATTTCATTCTTTTAAATTATACCTACTAAAATAATACAGAATAATACAACACTTGTATTAAATAGCGCTATATTCGAGTTATTAAAATATAATGCTCATGGCTTCTGTTAACTTTCTATTACGATCTATTAAGAAAAATGATCCCTTTACTGTTAGATTACAGTTCAACAATCCAGAAAAAATATCAGACAAAAATCCGTTTGGTTTAGATTTCGTTGAAACAAAAACAGAAATTTATGTATATAAACCCGATGAGGTTTTAGAAAGTCCTTTATTTGATGGGAAAAAATTCTGGGGCAAATACAAAAAATACAAAGGGAAAGACTTGCATATTATGAATACTATTGTAAGAGTTTTAAATAATCAGAAAGAACTCCGAGACTATATTATTCTAAATTATGAAGCAGATTTTAAGAATGAAGAAAATCCAAATAAAGCTTGGCTCACATCAACGGTAAAGAAATATTACGATGAAATCAAGAAGAAAGAAGATCAGGACAATCTTTCAGAAACTCCGGTATCTTTGATCTGGCATTTTGAGAACTACATTAAATTAAAACGTAATGAAATAGCAAGAGGAACAATATTGAAGCTGGAGAATACTAAAAACATCATATTTGATTTTCAAAAATACCAATCATCCATAAAAGGATACAATGTTAATTATTCCGTATCAGAAGTAAACCCGGAATTTATGTATTACTTGGAAGAATATTTGAAAGATATAAAATTATTTTCTTCCAATACCATTGCAAAAACCATTAAAATCATTAGAACCATTTGTAATTACTCCAAAAATTACGGTATTATATTACATCCAATGTATGATCTTTTTAAAAAGGCTTATGAAGAAACAGATATAGTTTATTTATCTTTTTCAGAGCTAAAAACCATTAAAAACTGTGATAAAATTCCTACATATCTGGAAGATGCCCGAGACTGGCTTTACATCAGCTGCTTTTTAGGGCAAAGAATTTCAGACTTTATGAAATTTACAAAAAATATGATCCGTAAAGATGGTGAAGATTTCTTTATAGATTTTACTCAGGTAAAAACAGATAAGAAAATTTCCTTGCCTTTGCATCCTGAAGTAATAAAAATATTACAAAAGCGAGATATGGATTTTCCAGACTCTATAGTAGATCAAATTTATAACAAACAAATAAAAGAAGTCTGTAAAATAGCTGGCATTGATGAGATGACTGACGGAACCGTTTTGAAAAAGGTAAAAGAAGATGGTACATGGAGGTATGTAAAAGGAAAATACGAAAAATGGGAATTGATAGGCTCGCATACAGGGAGGAAATCTTATTGCACTAATTTTTATTCAAAACTACCAACATCCTTAATTTTAGAAGTTTCAGGACATAAAGAAGAAAGAACCTTATTAGAATACATTGGAAAAAAAGATAACACAAATGCCAAACTTATCACGAATTTTTATGCAAATATTGATATTACCCAGGATTGATAATTAAAAATACTATATGATAAAGTTGATAATTTAGATAGAATCCTTTATTCATAATCCTTTCGGATATTTTTCAATGATAATTTGTTGACAATTTATGATAAAATATGTATTGATAAGTAGATTATGAATTTTATAAAATTACAGGTGGTATAATTGACAATTTTGGCAGAGTCCTTTATTCATAATGCTTTCAGATGTTTTTTAATGATAATTTGGTGATAATTTGTGATAAAATGCTTAATTTTCAATTAAAAATATCAATATAGTGAATGAAGTTGAAAATTATAAACCCGGAGTCTTAGATTATCAATACTCTTTATTAGTAGATTTAACCTCTTCTGATTTTGAAAGGAGGCAAAAACTGTATGCAGGCAGTTGTCTAGATCCGGAATGCACATTCATGGTTCATACTTCACATTCCGTCGATAATGAAAAAATAGATCTTTGGAATAGATGCTTAGCACAATATGTAAGGGATAGCCCTTTTGAAATTTTTGATGAATATTTTAAAGGCTATTTGGCCGGCATAAAATGGTTTGAGGATAATTTAAAAGTAAAAAGCCCTGACAAGGATCATATACTCAATTTATTGAGGCTCTATAATGAAGAATGGAAAAGTAATTTTAAATATTTTACAGCTTATAAATATTTTTTGAATGATATTCAGGATCATGGTTTTAGAAACGGAGTTTTATCTGCTTATATAGAATATGAAGAATTACATTTATTTCAGTTTAAAAAATATCTGCCGGATTTAAAAACAAGCAATACAAAAAAGCCTGAAATAATGGAAGACAAGCCAGATGAAAATATTCTAATTATCAGAGTAGTAGAAAGCGCAGGATACAATGCAGAAAAATTGAGAGCATATTTACAAGATTCAGACTTAAAGGGAAAAAGACTAGCATTAGTGATTCATCAAATTACATCTAAATCCATCGTGGAAAATTTTAATCTAAAAGGATTTATGAGCTGGATCGGCAAAAAAGATAAATATACAGGTGTTCATAAATATTTGCAAAAAGATGATTACGGACGTAATGAATTTGAAAATGATGATGAGCATACTAACCAACTGGACAAAATTGAAAAAACATTAAATGAATTTAAATTGTAGATTTTTGGATTAATCCAAAAAATCCACATAATCCATTTTTAGACCTTATACATTTGTCAATATAAAATTCTAAATAATGGAAAATCCATTTACTACTATTGAACTCCAACTATCCAATATCAATGCTAAATTGGATAAAGTATTGGCAGAAAATAATTTTGAACCTGATTCGGAACTTTTAACACTTCAGGAATACTCCAAATACATTAAAAAATCTCTCCCAACTATTTGGAGATACGAAAAAGACGGAAAAATAAAACCTGTGATCATTGCGGGGAAAAAATACTATCAAAAGCTTAAATAAAATAGTATGGAAAATTGCCCCGCATTTGATCCTGTAATCTCTGTATGTGAAAACATCAGATTACCAAAAAACATAAAGCAAGTATCTCTATCTTCTGTGTTGGAAAGAATTAAAAACCCTGAACAAAAGATTATTAATCTCCAAACAAAATTTAGGGAAACTAAAGACGATAAATACAAAAAAGGACTTCCCGGTTTTACTACTTCCGGTACATTCTCTGAAAGAAAAGCTTCCGGCATTACATCCGTCAGTGGTTTAATGATGCTGGACTTTGATAAATTACCTGATCCTGAAACTTTGCAACGAGAGAGAAACAAGTTGACCGATTGCCCTTTTGTTCTGGCTGTTTTTATGAGTCCGAGCGGTAAAGGATTAAAAGCCATTATCAGGATAAGAGACTGGAAGAATCAGAATGACTACAAAGGCATTTTTATAGAAGCCGGAGCGTATTTCGATTCTGACTATTTTGATTCTAGCACTTCAGATATAGCAAGATTAGCGTTCTTTGCCTATGATCAGGATATTTACATCAATTGGGATGCAGAAATATTTGATCCAGAACGCACTTTAGAACGCGATAGGGACACTTTTGAGAAAATCGTAGTGAAGTGGATGGAAAATCAAAATGAATTCTTTATTGATGGTAATAGGAACAAATATGTTTTTAAAATTGCAGGAGCCTGTTGTCGTTTCGGGATAGAGAAAGAGAACGCGTTCATCCTGATTCATGATCATATAAACATTACCTCTGAATTTGATCTTCCCGAATTTAAAAGGACTATACATTCAGCGTATAAAACAAACGAATTTGGGATAGCCCATAATGATTTTAAATCGTGGGCCATAGAAAATGAAGACGAATTACCTAAAGGCTTGCAAAAAGCTAAAGAAAATCCTTTCCCTATTGAAGTTTTTCCTGAAAAGATTCAGAACATTATTACAGAACTTAAAAATACTATGACTTATCCTGTTGATTATACGGCAGCAAGTATGATGTATGCGGTTTCTGTAGCAATAGGATTATCCTGTAAAGTGAAATTTAAAGAGGGATGGGTTGACAGTGCTATTTTGTATATGGCTATTGTCGGAAAAGCAGGAACCAATAAATCGCATCCTTTAACATTTGCTACAGAACCACTTAGGAAAATTGACGAAGAAGCTTATAAGAAATACCTTTCAGAAAAAGCTGAATATAAATTCATTGAAGCTTTAACTAAAAAAGAGAAAGCAGCAAAACAGTCAGAATTAATGGAAGAACCTTTCTGGAAGCAGTTTCTTATTTCAGATTTCACTTTTGAAGCCCTTGTTGATGTTCTGAGCAAAAATAAAAATACTATTGGAGTTTGTGTAGATGAGCTGACTACATGGTTTAAAGACTTCAACAGATATAATAATGGAAGTGAAGAGGAAAAATGGCTGTCGGCATGGAGCGGAAAATCTATAACGGTGAACCGTAAAACAGCAGGGAATTATCTCATCCCGAATCCCTTTATTTCGGTAATAGGAACTATTCAGAATAGTGTGTTGGCCGAGCTGGCGAAAGGAAGGATTGGAAATGGTTTTTTACACCGTTTTTTATTTGCATTCCCTGACGAACAAGATAAGGAAAAATGGAGTAAAAATCATCTGGATAAGAAATATATTAAAGAATGGGAAAATATCATAGCTAAAGTTTTAGAGCTGCATAACAATGAAGGGGGCATTTTAGAGTGTAGTCCTGACGCTGAAAATTATCTGATGGACTGGCAACATCAATCAACAGATTACCTGAATAAGATAGATGATGAAATTTTAATAAGTATTTCTAATAAGCTGGAAACATATGCCATAAGACTTTCTTTACTGATGGAAGTATTTTATTATGCCTGTGGAGAGAGTGATTTGATGGGAATTTCTCTGAGATCAACAGAGGCGGCAATCAAACTGGTAACGTATTTTTCTCAAACGGCTTTAAAAGTCCATTCTGTAATTTCTAAACCTGATAATAGTTCGGATGAAAAAAATGATTCTGCTACAAAAATAATATTAACTGAAGTACAGCAGAATGTTTTTAATGCTTTGCCTGAAGAATTTCAAAATAAAGAAGCAGCTAAAATAGCACTTGAAAATGGAATGTCGGGAAGCAGCTTTCAGCGTTTTGTTAAAGATGAAAGATTATTTACGAAAATAAAGCATGGGATATTTAGAAAGATAATGTAAATGGTACGTGCATGCATAGCGCGTCCTGATATTAATTCATTTTCTCTCAATTTATCTAAAAAATAAAAGAGATTTTGGGACGATTGGGTTAAAATTAATTTGTAAAAGTTATGACTTGATTGACTGTTGGGAAAAATAAGTTGTGGTTATTACAAATTAAAGTTAGAGAAATTACCCCTAGAAATGTGAGGGTAATTTCTATTCTTTTTTGAGGTTACCTATTAAATTATTTAAATTTAATCCTATTCCAGCGATATTTGGCTTCAATTCCAAATTATCCCAATCCAATATTTTTTCCCAAAAAGATTCCTTTTCTCCTAAATTTAAACGTCTTTCTTTTTTCAGACTTTTCTTAATCTTGTCAAGTTTTGTTTTGTATTCCGGTGTATAATTAGGTTTATTTAAATAGTTTTTTTGAAAATTTTCTATTTTATCTAAAAATGAGAATGGATTATCCTGTATTAGTTTCTTACAAATTTCTGAATGTAACCACATTGCTAAACTGTGTAGTCTTGATTGATAACCAGTTAACTTTAAACTTCCATTTTCTATAACTAAATCACCGTTTTCAATTGTTAAATCATTTTCTTCTTTCTTGTCAATATCTTTTAATAAGTAGTTTATATCTTTATATAACTTTTCAAGAAAATTTTCATTTTCAACTATTAATGGATTTATTATTTTCTTGATGTATTCATCTAAAGATTTAATGTCAGTATTTCTGATTTCTTCAATAATATTTAAATAGTCTTCTGGTTTAAGCATTTGATAGAGTTTATTGTTAAAATAGTGGTGTACTTGAATTTGGTTCAATTTTAGGTAAATCAACTTTGAGCATTACAGGCATTGGAAAATCAACTCCCATAAGTATTGCTTCACCAGAACCTAAAACAGGTAAAAATGCTAAAGTATCTTTGTTGGCAGAGGAGCAAGCATTTGCAATTGCTTCTTTGTCTTGATGATTAATCAGTCTGTGAGATATAAATGTTCCTATTTGACTTAAAGTTCCTACCGGAATGTCTCTTGGCATTTGTGTAGCAATGCATAAGAAAAGTCCATATTTCCTACTTTCTTTTGCTATTGTATCAAATGAATTCAATTCTGTTGATTCAAAATATTCATCTTTAACCTTTTTATTTAAGAACTGATGTGCTTCATCGACAAATAATACGATAGGCTGCTTCTTAAATTTTCCTTTTCTGGATAGATTAAGTAAATATTTTCCTATAGCATTTGCCAAAATTTCTCTTACCTGAAAATTATATGGAATATTTTCAAAACCAATTCTCAAAACATTTTTATCACTTTCTAAAAATTCTTTTATAATTCCAATTAAATCTTTATTATCACTTTCTTCAAAGCCAAACATTTTTTTATAATCATTATCATTGAGAATATTATTAATTCTCATAACAAGACTTGTGCTATTCCCCCAATTTCTCCCGTCATGACCTCCCCACAAATTTCCATTATCATATACACATTCATTATAAATCTGTCTTGCCACAAGATTAATATTAAAATCAGATACTGATATATCTTCAATAATATTTTTATACTTGAAGTACATATTTAAAAACGGATTTTTGGGCATACTATCTTTTAATATACAGCCATAATCAACGACAAGATTTTGTTTGTCTTTTATTTTAAAAATGATTCTTTCTTTTGTTTCTGACTCTACAGAATGTTTATCCTTATTTTTAATCATACATTCCGCAATTTTTAAAGACTTAATAGCTTCCAAAAGAATGGGTTGTTGAACTTGACCACCAGGTTTGAACAATACAAATAAGTCACTAATAGTTAAATTTTTATATGAAAAATAAGAGTCAGTGATTAATACTGTTTTTTCAACATGAGGGTTATCATCATACGTCGAATATTCCCCAGTTGGATCAATTATAATTGCTTTTCCTTTATTCTCAATTATACCTTCAATTAATTTACTGACGGTATAACTTTTTCCTCCTCCTGTAGTTCCAACAACAGCACAATGCCTACTAAATAAAGCTTGTTGAGAAAGTTCAATAATTGTATTTTTATCATAAGTTAATTTCCCAAATTCAATTGTTTTAGAATTGCTTTTATGCTCTTCTTTAACTCCAAATTCTCTAAAGTAATTTCTAATAAATTCAGAAGAACATATAAAAACTTTTGCTCCAATAAGCGGTAGAGAGTTTAGTCCTTTATCAATCTTTGTAGGATTAAATAAGTCAAAAGAAATTAAAATTTCAATTTTACCCGTAGGATGAAAGTCTTTTGTATTAAAAGATTTTTCACTTAATTCTAACCTTTCTTTTTCTGGTAAGCTTAGCTCTAATATTTTACCCAAAAAACCATATTTTTCCCCTTCAATTACTACATAGCTTCCAACTAAACCACCTTTTAAATCTTCACCGTAAAATGAAAATGATTTCATTAAAACAGAAGAAGGAAAATGTATTTTTACAAATTGTGGTGATACTTGATTAATATAACCGATAAAATGACTATGATTAAATGGATTTTGTTTCATTTGAATCCTTATTAAGGTTAATAATAATCTTATTTGTATCTTCTTGATTGTATGATTTCAAGTCAGGATAATTCTTGGCGAAATCCACAAATGTTTCCGCAATAAAAGTTATGTTGCTATGCTCTTTTGCTGCATCTATAAATGGTTTTAGATTCTCATTTGAAGTATCAATACTTCTATTAATTATTATTAGTTGAAAACTGGGGTTTTGTTCTAAAGCTTCTTTAATAGCTGTAACAATATGTTTGTCCCCAAAGCTAAACCCAATGCAAATAAGTAATATATTTTCATTTCTTAAGGCTTGCTGAAAACGAGACATCATTTCAAAGTATGGTTGATCATATGAGCTTTCATATTTACTTTGATTAGGATAGATCATAAGTGCATCATCAACATTTTCCTTTTGGTAAATTCTATTCGTTTCTTTGCACCAATCAATTGAACCATGAAGCTTATATAAGTGAAATACTTTAGGAACAAAATTATCCTCTTCTTTTACTCTACTATTATTTCTTGAAACTATATCTAAGTCAAAGTTTCTACCACTGAACATTCTCGGTTGTGAAAAAGAGAATCCATCAATAATCGTAAAGTTTCCTACCTTACCAGCTTGTTCAAAGAGAGTGTCATAATTGAGTGTAAATAATTTCAATCTTGGAAAAGTAACCTTTCTTTTTGTTATTTTGTTAATAAACAAGGTGTGAGGAGAGTTTTCTGGAAGTTCTAAAGTACATCTGTCTTTTATAACATTTTTAATTTTATCTACGCAATCAGCAATGTCAATTTCATCTTTAGGGATATAATCTTTTGCTGTATTTGCTATAGATAATAATTTTTCCAAGTTTTTGATAACTTCCCCATTATCATATTTATCATTATAATTTAGTTTTTCGCATAACAAGGTAAATTTAGCTGTTGTTAGCTCATTTTCTGAATCATCCCAGAGTTGGGATAATATTTTACCTTTTTTGCCCGCATTGCCAATACCGACTGATGAACCTGCACCAGTAAGGATAACTAAATTTTCAAATTGATTATTAAGAAGTTTCTTATAAAAATTTCTTTTTATTTCTTCGGCGTATGCTTCTTTATTAGGATTTTCGTCATCTTTAAAGTCGTGTACAATATTGTCTATATATACATCTTTAACAATGCTTTCTTTAGAGTCATCTTCAATATATGTAAGTGCAACTGAATTCTTACCGTTAAGGTATAAATATTTCATTGGAATGAGAATTGAATTTGATAATAAAAGTACAGAATTTTTACAAGCTACTAAAACAGAATAATAAATTTGTTGATTAATTCTTATATTTGTCTGTTATAAATGAATTATAAGAACAAAAGTTAGAACACTAATTCAAATACTTTTTCAATATTTATTTTTAATATTCAACTTCAAAATTTCCTTACAGCAAATATATTTTTTACAGTTTATTAGAACAGAAAAAATTAACCATATTCTAAAAAAACTATATTTTTTTTAGAAATAGGCTAGATATTTGAGTTTTTTGTTATATCGTACATTGAAATCAAAGTCTATTGTGGTTTTCTTATTTAAATTGATCTACATATTGATATCCTAATAATTTTCTGATCTGATAGAAAAACCTTTCAATCAATCTTAAATCTTGCGTCACAATTTCGGCATTTCCTCTTAACTCCTTATCGAAAGGAAGATTTTTATTGTAAGAAGTTTTTAAACCTTTTGGAAGAATCACATCCACATAATAATTTCCTTTTTCATCAGGAGACAGAGAAATATTCTGAACTTTTCCTTCCACAATGCCATATTCCTGAAAACGGTAATTGTCTAATTTAATCAACACTTTTTCCCCTTTGGTAATTTTACCGGAGTTAATGGCAGGAACCTGCATTCTCCCTACCAAGGCTTCTTTATCTTTTGGCAAAATGGATAAAATAGGATCGCCCGCTTTTAAAAACTGGTTTTCTCCGAAAAACTGCTGAAAGCTTGCTACACCATTCGTTGAAGAAACGAGTAAATAATCTTGTTCCCATTGTTTCAAAGATTTTCTTAACTGCTCAAATAATTGTAATGTTTGAGAAGAGTAAGTAATTTTATCTTTTTCGGAATTAATATTTGCTCCGCTTTTGGTTTTGTTGAGGTTAGAAATTCCTTCTTCCATTTGGGATAGCGAGATATTAATATTTTCTATATTTTGCTGAGCCAGAAGGTATTTTATTTTTTCATTTTCCTGTTCCATTGCTGCAATAACGCCTTGATTAAACAATTCCTGGGAACGCTGGTAATTTTTCTTTGTCAGTTCATATTTTGCCAGCTCCAACTTTTTTTGCTTTCTTAAAGTTGTAATCCTGCTTCGGTATTCCGAAATGATTTGATTGGCAGCTAAATTTTCAGGAGCATAAGGCTGCAATCTCGTAAATAGTTTTTCATCCAGAAAAGCTTTGGCAAAAGTATTATAATCACTTTGAAGTTCTCCCAATTTATAGGTTGAAACTTTGTTAACAGGAAAAGAAGATAGTTCAGCAGGAGAAATAGAATCTACTATTTTTTTAAACTGTAAAATGTCCTGATAATGGGCTGTAGATTGCAAAACCATTAGTATCTCATCTTTTTTTACTTCCTGATGATCTTTAATGAATATTTTCTCAATTTTAGAATTAATTCTTGTCTGAAGCTTTTCAGGTGGGTTTTGTGAGGTTACAATGATCGGAGCTGGAATGAATTCAGGATATTTTATTATATAGCTCATTAATAATATAAACAATAGAATAATAAAAATCATGGTATTTCCCCATCGTATCATCCAATGAGGAGGCTGGTTAAGAATATCCTGAACGCTTTCTGAGCGTAGTTCTATAGTATCTAATAGGTCTTTTCTAGTTTCCAAAATTTAAAAATTATTAAATATGATCTTTATCAATTAATTGTAACTTTGACAAAGTCAAAGTAATTAACTTCCTAGTTCCAGTTGATTTTTTACCAATCGGTAATATTCCCCTTTTAAAGCAACCAATTCGGCATGGTTTCCTTCTTCGACAACTTTGCCTTTGTCTAAAACAATGATTTTATCAGCATGCTTCACTGTAGAGAGACGATGAGCGATTACAATTGCGGTTTTGCCTTTAAAAAACTGTTCTAAGTTTTCCATAATCACTTTTTCATTATTGGCATCCAATGCAGAAGTAGCCTCATCAAATAAAATGTATTCCGGAGATTTGTAAACGGCCCTGGCAATGAAAAGTCTTTGTTTTTGTCCGCCACTTACGCCAACGCCTTCGTTACCGATTTTGGTGTTGTAGCTTAATGGCAAGCCTTCAATAAATTCTTTGATATTAGCGATTTCAACCGCTTTCCTTAATTTTTGCTTATCAACATAATCTTCACCAATTGCGATGTTATTGGCAATAGTATCATTAAAAACATAGCCCTCTTGCATTACCACACCACAATGATCCCGCCAGAATCTCGGGGAAATATTTTTTAAATTAGTATTTCCTAGTCTGATTTCGCCTTCGTTAGGCTCATAAAATTTCATGAGCAATTTTAAAAGGGTAGTTTTTCCGCTTCCGCTAGCTCCTACAATGGCGGTAGTTTTCTGATAGGGAATTGTTAAATTTAGATTTTCAAAAACAAACTGATCGGAGCCAATATACCGGAACGATACATTATTAACCTCTATATCTTTCTGTGGAATTTCAGATGCATAATTGCCTGCGTCGCCAACGTCTTCATCCTCCTTATCATGAATTTCACCTAATCTTTCCAATGAGATTTTAGCATCCTGTGTCTGGCGTATGAAATCTACGAGTTGTAATAACGGACTATTGAGCTGGCCAATAATATACTGTACCGAAAGCATCATTCCTAATGTTAAGTTTCCGCTTAAAACTAATTTGGCAGAAAGAAAACTTACCAGAATATCTTTTATTTGATTAATAAAATTTCCTCCGACAGACTGCCATTGTTCCAGCGAAAGAGATTTTATATTAACCTTAAATAATTTTACCTGCACAAATTCCCAATTCCAGCGTTTTTGCTTTTCAGCATTGTGCATTTTTATTTCCTGCATTCCGTTAATGAGCTCGATCACTTTGCTCTGCTCCTGGGAAACTTGAGAGAATCTTTTGTAGTCTAATTCTTTCCTTCTTTTCAGGAAAAATAAGATCCATCCAATATAACAGACAGCACCCACAAGATAAACGATAAAAAGCCTATAATCATAAAATAATAATATGAGACTGAAAATAATCAGGTTAACTAATGAAAATAATGTATTGAGAGATGAGGTGGTAAGCAGTTGTTCGATCCTGTGATGGTCGTTGATCCTCTGCATAATATCCCCGGTCATTCTGGTATCAAAGAAGCTAATGGGAAGCTTCATGAGTTTGATAAAGAAATCAGAAATAATAGAGATGTTGATCCTTGCAGAAAGGTGCAGCAAAATCCAGCTTCTAATCACTTCCAGCCCGGTTCTTCCTATAAAAAGCATGATTTGAGCCAGCAAAACCAAATAGATAAAGTTTAAATCCTGATTTTGAATCCCAACATCAACGATACTCTGGGTAAGGAAAGGAAAGATTAAGGAAAGCAAGCTACCTGCTAAAAGCCCGACTGCAAGCTGGATCACCAAAGATTTGTATTTCAATAAATACTTTGATAGGAAAAAAAAGCTGGCTTTGCTCTCATTCTCGTCAAACTCATTTTGGAAAAATAAAGGAGTCGTTTCCAAAGCCAGAATTACTCCCTCTTCTGTACTCTCGTCGGCATTATTACCAATCCAGAATTTAATAAACTCTTCTTTAGAATAGGTGATGAGCCCATAACTGGGATCTGATATATAAACATTTCCGGCTTTATCTATTTTGTAAACAACGACAAAATGCTGCTTATTCCAATGGCATATACAAGGTAAAGGAATATCCTCAATTAAAGTTGTAAAGTCAATTTTTAATCCTAACGTTTTATAACCTAATTTTTCGGCGGCATCACTTAAGCCCATTAAACTGCTTCCCTCCCGTGTAGTTTCTGAAAGATTACGAATTTGCTGTAAGGAAATGCTCTTCCCATAATATTTGCTTATGATCCGCAAGCATGTAGGGCCG
Source organism: uncultured Chryseobacterium sp. (assembly GCA_913778275.1). The sequence goes on along the minus strand of CAJYWN010000013.1, from coordinate 35,894 downwards.
CAGTCTTTCGCATCTGCCTGAATATAAGAAGGAAAATTAATCTTTCTCATAAATTACTTAGTTCCACTCATTAGTATATGGGTTGTAAGGACAAGTACCTTCGGCTTCCCATATTTTTTCGGTATTGTTATAAGTTAATTTTCTAGAGTCAATGCACATATATCGGTATTCACAGTCTTTGCAAGATCTTATATCATCTTTTTTAACATCCCAAAACATTTTAAAGTCTTTATTGATTAGTATTTCTGCTAATTGTATGTCTTGGATATTACCGAAACTTGTAGAAAGCTCTGGAGCATTTCTTATTTGTCCAATTCCATCTATGTAAACTTTTTTATAATAAAAATTGTTATAGTTTTTGCTTTCCATAAATAGTTTCATACAGATAATAAAATTTCTCAAATCAATAATATTTTTTGAGCTTTCTGTTAAAGCATCTTCTAATTCGACTACTAATACATGCGTGGTTAGAACCTTTAGCGATTTTTTTGCTGAAGAATAAATAATAATTTTTGATATTTTTCCATATTCATGGGTTACCGCTTCCAAATCTACATTAAAATTTGCTGGGATAATTATTTCAATGGTTCTCACAGAGGAATCATTAAACTTTTCTAATAAATTTAATAAATGTTCTGATGTAATATTAATATCGAAAAATCTAAAAAGAATGGCTTCACATCCTAAAATTTCAATCTGATCATATATGCTATCAATAGTTTTATAAGTTTCATTTGAAATATCTAAAATGAGATTTGATATATTATAAGGTCTTTCAAAAGATTCATTGTAGCTAGGAAATTGCTCTTTTGGTAAATCTGAGAAAAAAATATATTCTTTTTCATACAGAAAATTAAAATATTCTATTATTGTATTTTTATTTTCTGAGCCGTATTCATTAATAATATCAGCTATTGTTTTTCCGTCATAATTTTCCAGCATTTCGATTAAGCTTAAAGGAATATAATCAAAATCCTCTCTTTGTAGATCATATATTATACCTCTTGAAGCTCCTTTTACAGGAATACAGTTTTTAAAAAAGTGAAATGTTTCTGATATTTTATTCGTTATCATGAGTTTCTGGCATTATGAAAGGGTTATGTATGGTCTTATAAAAAGTAGGATTAATGAGAAAATCTGTTTTGTGAAGATTCGATTTGGAGTATTTAAAAATGAAACTTTCCCCTTCGTGCTCAGACTTTTTCAAATCTTTCATAGTAAAAAGCGTATAATTAATTTTATTTTTAATTACCAATTCTGATATATCAAGCTTTTCTTTAATTTCTTCTTGTATCATTTTGTATTAATTTTTGAGCAATTTCTTTTTCTAAATTATAATTACCACCTACAGAGACCATTCCTAACTGGCCTACTGGATTTACCTCTAGAAATATGTAATTGTTTTCATTATCGATAATGAGGTCTATTGACCCGGTATTTAATCCAAGCTCATCCATTGTCTTTTTCAGTTTTGATTCAATATCTTTAGGCAATGAAAAGGGAATGTTTCGATTAGGTTTTTTAACATTATAGTTTCTAAAATCGACTTTTGTCTTATCATCCTCTTGAGAGAAGATTGCCATAGAGTAATATGAATCTTCAATAAAAAAAACTCTTAATTCAAAAACCTTATCAATTTGATTTTGATATAAGCATGGGAAAAATGTTTCCGGCATATCGTCAATTTCCTTGTCGGTAACAGTTTTAGTATACATTTTAACTTCAAGATTATTATATTCAATAAAAGAAACATCTTTTATTGGCTTGGTAATAATATTCTTATGCTTGTCTTTAAATTTTCTAACATCTTTTTTTAATGTTGTAATCAATGTATCTGGAATTTTAATTCCATTTTTTTGAGCAATTTTTAATGCATCAGTTTTATTAATTCCGTTTCTTGTAACTCGGATATTAGGCAGCCAGTATTGATCTCCGTATCCAAATACAGAAAATAAGGCATTGATAGAATTGCTATATTCAGTGCCTAAGTGAGACAAAAAAGATTGGACTAATAACACTTCTTTTTTGGAAAATCCTCTTGCTAAAAAATCTTCATATAATGAAATTTTTTCATGGTTTTGATTCCAACGACGATAAAAGACAGTATTAATTTCATCTGATGCTGTGTAACCTTTTTCACTCCAAACTTTACCATCATTTACTGAAATGCTGTAATTTGAATTCATGTAATAGTTTTCACCATTAATTCGAGTGAAATTGTTATATTTTAAATACCTCAGCCAATCAATTATATCATTGCTTGGCTCATCTATATGATTATGTGAAATAATTAGGATCATATTAGTAATAATTAATAATGAGGAAATAGGTGCATGAAATATACACCTATAACATACGGACTTACTTTAAATTTTTATAATGCTGATAAAGATTGTTGAGTTGGTTTGTCCTGATCTGTATCGCTGCATTCGTATTCTTCTCCATTTGTAGATAGACTGTGCTGACATCCAGTTCCAGTATAACCTCCGGTAATTGACCCCATTCTTTTTAGATTTATTTCCTTTTCAAAAAGTTTGGTTTTTAATGACTCTAATTTTTTCATTTTCTTAAATTTTAAATTTGTAAATACTAGTTACAGAGCTGATAAAGATTGTTGAGTAGGTTTTTGATCCTCATCTTTATCGCTACAATCGTTTGTTTGCCATTCTCCAGTTACAGAGCACCCTGTTAAGGTAATTCCACCTGTAACCATTCTCAATTTGCTCATTGATAGTTCTTTTTCAAAAAGCTTTCCTTTTAATGATTCTAATTTTTTCATTTCTTTTAAATTTTTAATTGATTAATATTTATAAATCCGTATACTTTATCTTTACTAGTTATTTTTTATAGAGCAGATAAAGACTGTTGTTCCTTATAATCGTCCATATCACTGCAATCCCAGAGTTCTTGTCCTGTTTGATTGCAACCTGTCATAGTTACACCACCTACAGTTGTTCTTAGTTGATTAATGGATAGTTCTTTTTCAAAAAGCTTTTCTTTTAATGATTGTAATTTTTTCATTATATAAATTTTATTGGTTATTCATTGAATCTAGATATTCTTTTAAGGGCTCTAATCCTACATTTTTTCTTCGATCATCTACACTTTCATTATTTTGAATAGGGTATACTTCGTATTTACCGATTTTATTTCTAAACACCTGTGTACCATATATCTGGGGCTTTTTTGAGCTTTTATTTACCCGATCTCTTAAGTAAGCCATATTTGTAATGTTGGCTTTCCCTATTTTAGAAAACTTCTCTAACTGCTTTAATGCTTTTTTTTGAAATTTTATATTATTATCGCAGTGCTGAACAATTAGCCAGTAATCGTTAGACGCTTCTTCTGAGACAAGATCATAATTTGGATAGCCGTAAGTATTCAGTATATCAATACATTTCTTGCAATTGCTTTCAAAAATTATTTTTTTCTCGTTCTCCAGACTATCTATTATTTTTTTGTCCTTGTGCGACTTAATGGCATCAATTAAATTTTTTTGACTTTGTTGATCTCTGTATGCCATATCGGTAATTAGATCGCTTAAATTCTTTTTATCAAAGACAATATTTCTGCTCTTACAACTAATCATAGCCATAAGTATAATGGTGTACCAAAAAAGTTTTAACATTTTTTTCTTGTAGAATGAGGATCTATTGATCCATTAGTTTACTTTGTATTTAAAATACTGTTTTGTATTTTACATTTTCTGGAATCTTTTTCTAAACAGTTGTTATCTTTGGATAAACGTGAATAAATCTCTTTTTTCTCGTTTTCTATTTCTGATTTACTAAATCCTCCTGTCATTACGAACTTTGTTCCATCTTCAGTAATAATCGTTCCCTGCTTCATACTTTTTACGGGGTCTTTCAAGTATGATTCATATTGCTTAATATATTTATCTTCATTGATCTTAATATATTTTGAAAAATTGAATTTTGTTAGCTCTTCAATTTTACTTACTCCAATCAAATTGAATTCAAAATTTTTATCTGTATCATATAGTTTTGTAATTAACCCAGGAAGGTCTCCGAATTTATAAGGCCCAATATTAAAAGGAAGATCATTTGTAAAATATGCTTTCCAGTTCCTTCCACCAAATGAAATATCCGCAGATTTACAGTTATATTCTAATACCTTTAAATTTTCAGTTCCTAACTTCCAATTATTTTTAATTTCCTGCTGATAGGTATAAAAATCTCCATCAATTATAGAATAAATATTATACATATTGTTTTTCTTGGTTATAATTTCTTTGATAAAAGAGGTTTTAAAATCACTCAGGTTAACATTCACACTAGAAACTTTCATTAATGAGCTAATTTTTTTATTAAGTGAATCATTCTTCACATAATTGCTACTATAAAATAAAGATTCATTAGTTTTTGTATCATAATCAAGAATATAGAAGTCTGTTTTCTTTATGTCTTTTTGAGAAGAATTTGGAATGAATTTTAACTCATAGTAAAACCTAAATTTCTGCGCTTGTAAAAAGCTACTATGAAATGCTAAAATTAAAAGTATAATAGCTTTTGATATTGATATGTTTTTCTTTTCCATTATAATCTTAAATTAAGAATAATATTAATTATGTTATAAAAACTTAATATTATGAATGATTATTATTTTTTTGATGTGCGCACAAGCAAAATAACAATTGTGTTTTTACCTGAAGCAAAGATGAAAGATTTAGAATGATATTACAAATAATTATATCCTAAATTCATAAATTTACGATTATAAATTTATGAATTTAGGATACTTAAAACGCTTTATTTCAGATGCTTATATGAATTTATTTTTTTTAATCAGCCGGATTTGTCAGCTTTTCAATTTCTTTTAAATATATAGAAAGTGGAGTTCCTGTTCGTTTTTTAAAAGCCATTGTAAATGATTGTTCAGTATTATACCCTACTTCATCAGCAATAGTAGATATTTTATATGAACGGAATTTTTTGTCTTCTGCTAATCTGCTAATCGCGTAATCAATACGGAGATCATTTAGATAAGCTGCAAAATTTTTCCCTTTGTAAGTATTAATAATTTCAGACAGATATTTGGAATTTGTCTTCATTTTTTTAGAAAGACTTATTAAGGTGATTCCCTTATTCAAAAATTGTTCTTTAGTCTCAAACTTTTCCAACTCTGCAAGAATAGTTTTAGCTACATCTTCTGAAATAGTTTTATTTATTTTATCAACAATTACCTGTTCCTGAATTTTTTCGGAAACGGTATATTTTGTAAATTCTATTTCTTTTCTAGCTTTATTTTCATTTACAGATTGAATCAATTCTTGAGCAATCTTTCTATATTGTTTTTCAGCCTTTTTAGATTTTCGGTACAAAATTATAAATATCAATAGTATCAATGATAAAATGAAAAGAGAAGAATAAAAGAATATTTTTTTATTTTTCAGTTCTATAAGGATATTCTCTTTGTCTTTTAGAAGCTTTGGTTTGTCATAACGTCTGGGAAGTTCCCGAGAAATATATCTGAATTGAGAATCTAAACTTTGGTCAATTTTTAGAAATCTTTCGATATAGTATAATTGTTTTTCTTTTTCTTTTTTTTCTTTATAATAGTTTATAAGATAAGAGTATACTTCTCTAAGCTCAGGAAATATATGTTTACTTTGTTGAACATGTGAATCTAGCTGTATAAAAGTTTGCATAGCCTTTTCTGTTTCCTTTAATCCGGCATATGATTGTCCTAAAAATAAAAGAGTATAGCTTTGATTTTTAATATTATTAGTAGCAAAAAAGTACTTTTTACATTGTATCAAATTTTCAATTGCAGTATGATATTTTTCAATTTTTAAATTATAAAATCCAGATTCAATTAAATATCCATAGTATTGATTTGTTTTTCCAGTTTCAGAGTTAAAAAGTATTCCTTCTTCTATAAGTATTCGAGCAGAATCTAGTTTATTAATTTCTATATACGTATCAGCTAGATTTACACGAATATTATCATAATCTTTTTTATCTAAGTAATTTGTATCATATAAATAATGCCGTAATGTATTTGCTGCATCCCTGTATTTTCCAATGTAATTATTAAGATATGCAATATTAATCTCCGCAAAAGCTATTTGTCTTTTATTACCTTTCTCTCGCGCATGCTCAAGAGTCAAAACATAATTACCCAAAGCAGCCTTTACATTATAAAATTTAGAATATAGGTTGCCCCTAAGAAGAAAAACTCTTGCTGGATAATAATCTTTATCCGAATTTTTTATAATAATTTGTAAACTGTCTAAGTATTTTAGTCCGTTAGGTAAATTCTCATTAAAATGCATCATTACATATCCCTCACCTATTTGATCTTTTTCTCTTTCAGATTTTGCTTTTTGAAGATAATATTTTGAGATTATTTTCGCTTTTTTTATTTCATTACTATTATTATAGTTATAGAATTTTTGACTTAATTCATTATAAGAATATTTTTTTAACGAATCAGTTGAATTATTTTGTGAATAAAATAATTGGCAGAATAAGATTAATAAAATGTAGAATTTAAATTTCATCATACGTATTATTGTGCAAAAATATCACATTTAAATTAATAGATTAAGTTTACAATTCCATTAATTTAAATTCTCTTCTACTCATTTGATTATCATTACATTGAATTGCATTTAACACTCCTAAATTCATGAATTTAGGGATATATTTGATTTAAAATTGAAAAAATATTACTTCCTTTGTACCTCTTTAAATTTAATCAAAATGAAAAAACAAAACAAAAAAGAAAAAAAGTTATCTTTAGAAAAATTACAATTAGTAAAAATTAGTAATCCTAAAAAAATATTTGGAGGAACAAAACAATATGTAGATGGTTGTAACAACCCAGATAATGGAAGTGGCAACGACCACGGCGGTGTTGGTGGAGTTGGATATTAGTTAGCTAATTTTTGAATTTTTTTATCATTTAATTATTTAATCTAATGTATTATAAGTTAATTTTCAGTCTTTCATTATTCATTATGATTTTTCCTAAAGCTCAAAAAAACAATCCAGCTTTATCTGTATCTGTTACTGATGATCACTTTGGAATTAAGATAACTGATGAATATAGAAACTTGGAAGATTTGAAAGATCAAAATACTGTAGATTGGATGAGATCTCAAACTGATTACTCAAATACTCTTTTAAATACGATTCCAAACCGAAATTATTATTTAGAAAAAAGACTGGAGCTTGATAAAAGACAAGGGTACTCAATTTCAGACCTTAAAATTATAAGTAATGATAAGTACTTCTATTTAAAGAGGAGTGCCGGAGAAAAAACAGCAAAAGTCTATTACAGGCAAGGGTTTGAAGGGAAAGAAGAATTACTTTATGACCCAGCTAGTTTTAATAATACGCTTGAAGGTAAGCATAATTATGTAATTAATTTAATTAGTCCAAGCTGGGACGGAAGCAAATTAGCCATTTCTTTAACAGAAAAAGGAAAAGAGTTATCCGAGATAATAATTATGGATATAAAAACAAAAAACATATATCCAAATAAAATTACTAATACAAATCCTTCAAACATCGGGGGAATTAAGTGGTTGGAAGATAGTAGTGGTTTTTTTTATGTCTATTATCCAACCATTGATATTGCCTCAGAAGAATTTAGAAAAGACACCCAATCAATATTGTATAAAATAGGAGAAGATCCTAAAAAATTGAAGGTTGTTTTTTCAAAATCTAATAATCCTAATCTAAAAATCAGCAGGGAAGAATTTCCTGCTGTATTAGTTTTTAATCAAGATGATAAATACTATATTGGTATATTGGTAGATGCAGAAGATTTTAGAAAAACTTTTATCATTGATAAAAAAGATTTGCTAAATGGAAAAAATAATTGGCAACTATTATATGATAAAGACAGTAAAGTCTATTCTATAAAACTATCAGGAGATGATATCTATTTTTTGTCAGGATATAATTCGCCTAACTACAAGCTATGCAGAGTTAATGTAAAAACAAGGGATTTTAAAAATCCTGAAGTACTAGTTCCTGAAAAAAAAGATGAGGTTATTACCCAATATACACTTACAAAAGATGGAATTTACTATGCGACCACAAAAAATGGTGTAGAAGCAAAATTTTATCTTTTTAAAGATGGAAAAGAGATTCCTATCAATCTTCCATACGTTTCAGGAAATATAAGCTTACAATCAAAAGGTAAAGATTTTTCCGATATATGGATAAATTGTTCAGGATGGGCAAATGAAGACCAAAGATTTAAGTATAACCTAATAACAAATACCTTTAAATCTGAAAATCTTGCACCCCTTACGGAGTATCCCGAATTTAAAGATATTATAGTAGAGGAAACCACAATTAAATCTCATGATGGAACAGACGTTCCTCTATCTTTAATTTACAATAAGAATTTAAAAAAAGATGGCAAAAATCCGGTGTTAATTCAAAGTTATGGAGCATTTGGAACCTCTTTTTCGCCTTTTTTTGCCAGAAGTTACCTTGTATGGGCGAGCCAAGGAGGTATTTTGGCAATTGCCCATGTAAGAGGAGGTGGAGAAAAAGGGGTTCAGTGGCACATCGATGGGAAAAAGACAAAGAAACCCAATTCTTGGAAAGATCTTATTGCCTGTACAGAATATTTAATAGATAAAAAATATACATCTTCAAAAAGAGTTGCTATTTGGGGAGCAAGTGCAGGAGGAATAACAGTAGGCAGGGCTATGATTGAAAGACCGAATTTATATGGTGCAGTAATAATAGAAGCGGGAGTTTTAAATACAACAAGATATGAGGGAATCGGTGAAAATGGTTTTAAAGAATATGGGAATCCTAATAATTTGGAAGAATTTAAAGGACTATTAGAAATGGATGCTTATCAGCACTTAAAAAAAGGAACAAAGTATCCTGCTGCTTTAATTACTTCCGGAATTAATGATTCAAGAGTCGCTTCGTGGGTACCAACTAAGTTTGCAGCTAAGCTATTATCCTATAATACATCAAAGGATCCTGTTCTTTTAAAGGTTGACTACGAAGGGGGTCATGGAAAAGATATTCCAGTGGCACAGGCATATTCTACTTTAAGCGATATTTTCGCCTTTGCCTTCTGGCAATTAGGACATCCAGATTATCAGCCTAAAAAAAATATAAAAAAATAAATGGCTCGTTTTCCGTTTCGGTTTTTTGATGAGTATATAGTTCGTACTCCTTTATTTTCGCGTAAGAATTTTCAGGAAAATGTAAATGACTCTTCTATTTCTAATGAAGAATTAAAAGCAATCTGCAATAATTCTGTTTTTCAGGAAGCGATCTATCTTGCATCACCTTACGTTTATAATGAATTAATTCGATGGCTTAATTTAGAAAAAGAATTTTCTCCCAAAGAATTTCAGAGATTTAAAACTACAATTTTAAAATACTTCAGCAGAACAAGTACAAGATGTACTCCTTTTGGCTTGTTTTCAGAAGTCGGTTTGGGCACTTTCAGCAACGAGCTAAAAATCAACTATAATTCTAATCTGAATAAAATAAGGGATACCAAACTCGACATGCATTTTCTTGTTGGGCTGGCTCAGCATTTTGTACAGATTCCAGAAATTAGAAATCATTTATTATTTTTTCCCAATAACAGCATTTACCAAGTTGGAAATAAAATCCGGTTTGTAGAATATGAATACACCAAAGAAAAAAGGGAATATATTATTTCATCGGCTTCACTTTCTCAAGCATTGCAGCAGGTACTGAATTTTTCCGGCCAAGGGAAAACCATACAACAAATTGCAAAATGTATAATTGATGACGACATTACACAAGAAGAAGCCATAGAATTTATAGAGGAGCTCATAGACAATCAGGTGCTTGTAAGCGAACTTGAACCTATTGTATCAGGAAGTGATTTTTTGGAAATAATTATATCTGTTTTAAACAGAATAGGTGCAAAAAATGAAAATAAGTTTTTAATCTCTATACAAAAAAGACTGAAAGAATTAGATCAGAATATTGGGAACTCTGCTTCAAGCTATGCAGAAATAGAAAAATTAATTCAGTCTTTTAATGTTGAATATAAACCCAATCATCTTTTCCAGACAGATTTATATTATAAGGAAACAGTAAATCTTCCTACATTCTGGAAAAAAGAATTAAAGCAAGCCATCAGCTTTTTAAACAAAATATCCCTGTCTCAAAAGGAAACACATTTAGATAAATTTAAAAAAGCTTTTTCTGAAAGATTTGAAAAACAGGAAGTTCCTTTGAGCTATGCTTTAGATACAGAAGTAGGTATCGGTTACCGTCAAGATGCTACAATAAAAGGGTTGCATTCTTATCTTGAAGACTTAGAACTTCCTTTAGCAAAGGAAAAATCAAATCTAAAAATTGAATTTGATCCTATTCAGCAAATTTTAAATGAGAAGTTGCAGGAAGCTTTAACTGAGAATCAATATGAAATTGAATTATCAGAAGAAGATTTTAAGGATTTTGAAGAAAATTGGAATGATTTACCAGATACAATTTCCTTTATGGCTGAAATTACCTCTGAAAATAATAATGAAAAACTATTTTTAGACGGCGGAGGTGGATGTAGCGCGGCTAATTTATTAGGAAGATTTTGCTCAAAAAAATCTGAAATACAAAATTTAACAAAAGTAATCACTCAAAAAGAAGAAGAGCTGAATCCAGATTATATTTTAGCAGAAGTTATTCATTTACCGGATGCAAGAATAGGAAATGTAATCAGAAGACCAACACTCAGACAATATGAAATCCCATACTTGGCACAATCTGTTTTGCCTAAAGAAAATCAAATATCGGTAGATGATCTGTATATTTCATTAAAAAATAATAGTATTCTATTACGTTCGAAGAAGCTGAATAAAGAAATCAAGCCTTATCTAACAAATGCTCACAATTACTCAGCAGATCCTTTGCCTGTTTACCATTTTTTATGCGATTTGTATTCTCAAAATATTCGATCAGGACTTTATTTTAATTGGGGAGATTTAAAACACATTTATAATTTCTTACCAAGAGTGAAATATAAAAATATCATTTTATCAAAAGCTTCCTGGAAAATCACGAATAAAGAAATTAAGGAATTTTTATTACTGATAAGCGATAAAGACCAGCTTTTTTCAAAATTGGAAAACTGGAGAAAACTAAAGCAAGTTCCGCAATGGATACAATGGGTGAAATCGGATAATAAGCTTACCATAAACTTAGAAAATTATGATCTGGTAAAAATGTTTATTGATTCAGTGAAAAGTGAAGAATCTATTATCATTGAAGAATTTCTGTATAATGAAAATGATGATTTCAAAAGAGAATTCATTTTCCCCATGTATAAAAATAAATAGCTGCTGCAATGAAAAGAAAATTAGTTCCTGGAAGTGAATGGTTGTACCTGAAAATCTATACGGGTGTGAAAACTGCTGATCTTATTTTGGAGGAAGCTATACAGCTGCTTGTGGAATATTTTCAGGAACACAACTACATTTCAAAATGGTTTTTCATTCGTTATAATGACCCTAAACCACACCTGAGGGTAAGGTTTAATTTGAATAATATTGATGATTATAGTAAAATCCTTGAAAAAATTAACGAAACCTTACAAGAATATATAAAGAGCGGAGAAATTTCGAGTATTCTGATTGACACTTATAACCGGGAAATTGAACGGTATGGGAAAATACCATTGAAGAAGCTGAAACTCTATTCTATAAAAACAGTGAATTTGCCCTAAAATGCTTACATTATGACGATGAAGAGAAAATTATGGTGAGTCTTCTCTCTATTGATGAAATGCTGAATAAACTTAATCTTTCTATTCAGGAAAAACTGAAGTGGATTAAAGATTTCAATGCTGCTTTTAAACTGGAATTCAATGCAGATAAAAAATTGAATTCTCAACTCGATAAAAAATATCGAGAGTTTAAACCAAAATATTTAGAGTTTCTTCAATCCGATGAATTTTCAGAGGAGAGAAATACTATTATTTTTAATATTGAAGAAAGTAATCCAGTCTTACAAGATATTATCTACCATGATGAAAATAAATCTTTGGAAATATCTCTGCAAAGCTTTTTCAGTAGTATTTTCCATATGAATATTAACAGACTTTTTGTTTCCAGCCAGCGTTTGTTTGAAATGGTAATTTATGATTATTTGCTGAGGGAGTATAAAATGTACTTTTATGAAGAGTCAACAAAGTTTTAAAAGCCCTTTTACAGGAAAACTACCCCAAACAAATGAGGTAGTTTGCTATACAAGAAAATGGATCAAATTTATTTGCAGGAAACTTTGTTTTCGTATTCCGTCCTGATATATTCTGTTGAATTTATAGGATGAGCCCCAAAACTTCCTGAGCTTAGTATTTTATTATTTGAATCACAATCACCGGTAAAAGGCTTTTGGCTTACAATTTGCCATTCGGTTGCCGAAACCAATTGACTTATGACAGTTGCAGAACCTATTGTATAAATAGCTGTTCTTTCTGTTCTTACCTCGTTACAATTGCAATCCTTATCCCTGTCACCACAAGAAAAAAGCAAGATTGGAACTAAAAATAATATTCTTTTCATAGTAAGTTGCTGATTTTCAGATTGTATATTTGGCATTATTCAATTTTTAAATCCTCAATTGAAGCGGCAAACCGATTCAATTTACATTTGAATGTTGCGCTTTTTCTAATTTCCCTACCGACTACATTTCCCTCTGCCTTAAATTCTCGTATTATTTCAAAGGTTCCGTTTTCATAGCTGACTATGGTCGCATCACTTTGTATATCAGTATATACTTCATAATCTTTATGGTATTCATTATCAAATCCCTTTATTTGTAGTGTTTCTGGAAATTTTAAAGATTTTGAAATAGCATTATTGATATTTTGATTCAAGAGAAAATTTTTGTCTTTGAACTGATACTCTCCTCGGATGAAATAATTTAAGGCCTCTTTTTTCTCTTCTAGATTTAAACCTGAATATCCCCCTTTTTCTAATTTTTCGATAAGAGGATTATTATTAGCTTTTTCGGAATCAGTTTCCAGTTTATCAGTATTTGTTAATTTTCCTATAATTCCTAAAAGGAAGCATACTCCAAAAAAAATTAAAATTATTTTCAGGCATCCATTCTTTTTTTTAGGCTTAGGATTTTCATTTTGAGTCACCATATTGTAGTTTATATTTAATAAGTTGTTTTGAATTGATTGAATTTTCTTTTTGATTAAAGCTGTTTTTGATCTGTAAAAGATGAAATTAGCATGCTAAGTAAATAGTTATTATAGAAGATTCCTTACGGTATTCCGTAAGTAGAAGCCAAAAAGCCGAGTAAAATACTTTTCCTCATTATTAAAAAGTTATTCTACCAGTTCCGAAAAGTAGAGGGTTACCACAATGCAAAAGGCGCGGAACTAAAGCCAATCCGTTGGAGAGGTACTGCGAAGAACCCAACATCCCAGAAAGACTTAGCCCGCGCCCCATATAGGTACACGGGCGTAAGTCTATCATTTAGGGATGTTAAAGAAGATTCGCAGTTTTCTCCAACCCATTGATAGCTTACGCTTGTGTTATCGTAAAAATTTATGCTTCAAATTTAGCACTTTTAAAAGACCTGCGGAAAATTATTACTTATATTTGTAAGTATTAATGTGGATTTATACATAAAGTAAGATTATTTTGCCATTAAATTGTCAGGATTTTGTCATATAAAAATATCCGAAAGTATTATAGATAAAGGATTCTTTCAAAATTACCAACTTTATCAATATATAGAGAATGAAAATATATTCATTAAATCTGAATAAATTTTGGATAATCAACAAGGAAACAGAGTTTTAAGAGTAGAATAGATTCCAAAATAAGATACGCTCAAAATAATACATAATAATACAAATTTTGAAATCTAATATCATTTAAATCGTTGATATGCAAATGATTGTTGGTTTTTAATCCAGTCCAAGTGGACCACAACCGGAAAACCTAAAGGTTTTCCGGTTTTATTTTAATATTCTTAGTAAGTCATGATGTTTAATTTTCAAATAATATTATAGTAGCCTATAATTTTATCAATCTGAAAAAGACTGTAAAAAAGCTGTCTGGAATGAATTAAGCTCCAACAGCTTTGCTATAAATGCAACTTCTTATTTTCAAAAAGCCAAACCCAATCTCACCTGAAAAACGGATTATACGCCTTTTCAAAACCAATAGTCGTAGGATTTCCGTGGCCCGAAAAAACCTTGGTTTCAGGATCAAGAATGAAAAGTTTCGTTCTGATTCCTTCAATCAGCTGCTCGTAATTTCCTTTAAATAAATCCGTTCTGCCGATGCTTCCCTCAAAAAGAACATCTCCGGAAATCATGAAGTTTTGTGCATCGTTATGATAAACCACGCTGCCCGGTGAATGTCCCGGAACATGATAAATTTTGAACTTTTCACCATCCAGCTCCAGTTCGTCACTTTCATCAATATAACGAAGGTCGGCGTTAATATGGTCAAGCTTCATCCCGAAACGTATCCCGCTGATCTGGAACATGTCCAGCACTTCTTTGTCTTCCTTATGCATGAAAACAGGAACTTTAAAAGTATCGGAAGCCCATTGAAGTCCTAAAATATGATCAATATGAGCGTGCGTTAAAAGAATTTTCTCAATGTTCAGTTCCTTTTCCCTGATGAAATTTCCTATAGCTGTGGTTTCTTTATCGCTGCTGTTTCCCGGATCAATCAGCCACGCATTCTTGTTTTCATTATAAACGATATAGGTGTTTTCACTGGCAAAATTGAATACGAAACCTTGTATATGAAGCATATGATGTATATTTTACAAAAAACAAAGGTAGGCACAAAAGTTGGTTTTAAATAATCTGATATAAATATTTCCCAATTAAATATCATTAAAACCTGTGGATCGGATGAAAAATCTCCCATTTTTCTTTATCTTCGTCATAATGAAAACTTTGCGAATATTTTTACTTACCCTGAGCGGACTGGTTTTTGGACAGAATATCCAGAGCATTCAGCTGTTTAATCCGCAGACCAATGATGAAACGCCGGTTATTTATTTCAACCAGCAGTTGGTTTTAAGCTTCGACGACCTTACCAATGCCAGTGAAATTTACAGATATACCATCAAGCATTACAACAGGAATTGGGAGGATGATAATCTTTTCTTTACGGAATACGCTACAGGAAGTCTAAACGCTTTGCTGGATAAGTTTCAGTATTCTTTCAACACACTTCAGTCGTACACGCATTACAAACTTACATTCCCGAATGATAAAATGCAGCTGAAAATCTCAGGGAATTACGAAATTATCGTTTACAAAAGCTCTGCAGATCAGCCGTTGTTCAAACGAAGATTTTATCTTGTGGAAGATGCTGCGGCACTGGCTATAAATGTTTCCAGATTTGCGGATGCAAGAAATCCTGAAGCCAACCAGCGAATAGAAGTGAAAGCCGTTTCGAAAGGCGGAGATCTTTCCTCCAACGTCAATTCTATGACACTGAATGTCATGCAGAACAATAACCCGAATGTTTCGGTGCGTAACTTGAAACCAAGCACAACTTTGGGAAATCAGCTGCTGTTTCAGCAGATGTCTCTTGTTTTTCCCGGAAATAATGAGTTTTATTATTTCGATAATAAAAATATGAACATGGCAGCCGATATGGTGCGTGCCACAGAGGTAAAAGACGGCATCAATAATACATATCTTCACCCGGTTTGGGCGTTCCCGCTGAACTACCAGTACCAGCCTGATGTTAACGGTGCGTGGTATTACAGACGAAACGATCTGGGTAGAGAGAGGGATGCAGAGAGAGAAGCGGATTATTCCTGGGTATACTTTTCACTCGACTCGGATCCTGTAGATAAGGAAATTTATGTACTGGGTGGTTTCAATGATTTTAAGCCGGGTAAAGAAAACCAGATGCAGTATGATGCGGAAAACAAAAAATACATAGCCAGAATATATCTCAAACAGGGCTTTTACAACTATATCCTCGCTACAAAAAATCCTGGTGGTCCGCTTAATTTCGGTGAAGTCAACGGCAATTTCTGGCAGACTGAAAACCTTTATCAGGCATTTCTATATTATGCTCCGTTCGGAAGAAATTATGATGGTTTGATGGGATATGGTGAATTCAGAACTCCGGTGAGATAATACAGGAAGAGACAGCTTATTGTTAAATTTAACTTTAAATATTAAAAGTAAACGTAAATCAACCTTCAGGGTTTCAAAAACCTTGAAGGTTTAGATTTTGATAAAACTAATTAAAAAACAAAAACCTCACAGATAAATCAGCGAGGTCTAATATAATAATAGTCTGGAAATCAGTTTTAGCTTTTAAAAATAGCGGTTACGAAAAGCGTTTCTTCACTCTCGAAAACATAATGAATATTAACCGGAAAATTTTCCATGGAGCACACGTTGATTCCTGCCGGCTTCCCGGATTGTTCGGCTATATCGTTAATGGATGTTTTAAGGCATTCAAGAAAATCAATTCCTTTCTGTTTGTTTTCTGCGCCAAAGACTCTCATTAAAAGCCGTATATCATTTTTTGCAATAGAAGAAAGGAGTATTTTCATTAGGCACAATACTTCTTCAGCTCCGAAATATTCTCATAAAAATCCAGTTTTGTAGAAGGGTTTTCATTGTGAAACTGGATCCTGTACAAAATTTCATCCATACAGAATGTTGAAATAACAGGGGTATTTCTTTTTTCGAAGCTTTCCATCATTTTTGCAAAAGCTTCTAAAGCATCAGGACCGAAGTTCTCAATCTTTCTTTTTAAAATTTCTGCAGTTGCGTTCATCATTTTTATTTTAAAGGTTAATGACGTTGTTTTGATGGGGTAAAGGTAGGAAAAATATTTAAATTTCAAAAATTATATTAATTTTTATAGGGGGTGTTCTAAAAAAAATACAATAATTTACTTATTTAATCAAAATTTAAAGGGGTGTTGATGATGGATATTAATTTTCTGAACAATTACGAAAAAAAAAGCCTCCGAAACCGAAGGCTGATATTTAAACTAAATAAAATTCATTGAGTTTTTCCTCACATAATGTTTTAACCACTTCAATCCATCGGTCTTCATCATTCAGGCAGGGGATATAATGGAAATTTTCGCCGCCGGCATTGGTGAACTGGTGTTTACCTTCAACCGAAATTTCTTCCAGGGTTTCCAGGCAGTCGGAAACAAAAGCCGGACAAACAACCGCAAGGTTTTTAATTCCCTTTTTAGGAATGGTCTCAAAGGTTTCATCCGTATAAGGCTCGATCCATTTGTCTTTTCCAAGTCTCGACTGAAACGAAACAATGACTTTTTCTTTTGGCAGATTCAGCTTTTCAATAACGGTTTCTGTAGTTTTAAAACACTGGTGGCGATAGCAGAATTGATGACTCGGGTTATGCTCCCTGGTACAGCAATCGTTCAGATTGCAGGTTTTGGTAGGATCCGTCTTAAAAATATGTCTTTCCGGAACTCCGTGATAAGAGAACTGCAGCGCATCGAAATTTTCGGGAAGCTTTTCCCTGATGCTTTCCGCAAGACAGTTGATATAAATCTCACGGTTGTAGAACGGCTGGATGTAATTGATTTTCACTCCCGGAAATTTCTGTTTTCTCACTTCTTCAGCTTTTTCGATCACTGTTTCGGTGGTACTCATCGCATATTGCGGATAGAGCGGAAAAAGAACGATTTCAGAAACGCCTTTTTCAACAAGTGCTCGGATTCCCGTTTCAATACTGGGTTCTGCATAACGCATTCCTATTTCTACAGGTACATCTACCAGTTTCTGCAATTTCTTCCGGATTTTCTCAGTAATAACGATTAAAGGTGAGCCTTCATCTGTCCAGACGGTTTTATAGGCTTCGGCGGATTTTGGCGGACGGGTTTTCAGGATAATTCCCTGAACCAGAAGAGCTCGGAAAATCCATCTGTAATCAATCACTCTTTCGTCCATCAGAAACTCGTCAAGATATTCTTTTACATCCTTTACATCCGTAGATTTTGGTGAACCGAGATTTACCAGTAAAATTCCTTTCTTTGAGTTTGAGAATTCTTTCTCCAAGTTTTTTATTTTAAAGTTTACAATCTTCTTCGAAATCAGATTATCCGTTCACGGCTTCTACACGCTCTACAAGATCAGGAACGAATTGTTTTAAAATATTTTCAATTCCGTTTTTTAGTGTAGCAGTAGAGCTCGGACAACCGGAACATGCACCCTGTAAAAGCATTTTTGCTGTTTTGTTTTCCTGGTCGTATTCCATTAAAGATATTTTTCCGCCGTCATTTTCTACGGCAGGAGCAACGTACTCATTCAGGATGTCAGAAATTTTCTGCTCATCCTCTGTATAATCTCTGTTGATGATCTTTTCTACAGGATTTTCATGTTTCTGCGCTTCAATATTGGAAATTTCTCCTCCGTTCTGAAGATATTCTGCAATCAGCGCACGAACGGTCATCATTACCTGGTGCCATTCCACGGAATTGTCTCTCGTTACGGCTACAAAATTATCGGAAATAAATACTTCCTTAGCAAAATCAAATTCTTTGAAAATAGCCTGGGCTAATGGAACTCCGTCAGAAGCATCTCTTGATTTTACTTCTACAAAACCTTCCATGAGCAATTTGTTGGAAACGAACTTCATCACATTTGGATTGGGAGTCATTTCAGCATAAATCTGGTAAAGCTCCTTTTTCTTCTGAAGATAAATTCTCGGGTTGGCCAGAAGTTCGTCTTCAATTACATTTTTAAGGCTTTCCGCCACATGTTCCCATTCAACAGTGTCCTGTTTTGCAACCGCTACAAAATTAGCTGTAATAAAAATTCTTTCCACGAAAGGATAGTTGAAAAGCTCCTGTGCCAAAGGGATTTCTGAAATGTCAGACTCTCTGTCCAATTCCAGAGAACCGGGAATCAGGTTGTAATCTGCCACAAATTTCATCACTTTCGGGTTTTCAGTAGGCTCTATAAGTATAGTATGCATTTTTTCTTTAAATTTGAGATACAAAAATACGCAATTAGAAATTAGAAGTTATGGGTTGGAAGTTAGATTTTTGCTATCAGCATGATTTAAAAATTATGAATCTGATTTCGACTACATTGTTATCAAAATTCAAATAAAAATATGGCACTTATCAAAGAACTTTTAGGAAAAGCACCGCAAATAGGCGAAAATACCTTTCTTGCAGAAACAGCTACGATCATCGGTGATGTTACGATGGGAAAAGACTGCAGCATTTGGTACAATGCGGTGATAAGGGGAGATGTTCATTATATAAAGATGGGTAATAAAGTAAATGTTCAGGATAATGCGATGCTGCACTGTACCTATCAAAAGCATCCTTTGAATATTGGAAACAATGTTTCCATCGGGCACAACGCTATTGTACACGGCTGTACCATTAAAGATAATGTATTGATCGGTATGGGAGCAATCGTGATGGATGATTGTCTTGTTGAGGAAAACTCTATTGTAGGAGCAGGTTCCGTCGTAACACAGGGAACGCACATCAAATCCGGGGAAGTTTGGGGTGGAGTTCCGGCCAGAAAAATTAAAGATATTAATTCCCAGCTGCTCGAAGGGGAAGTAAACAGAATTGCAGACAACTACGTAAAATATTCTTCCTGGTACAAAGAAAACGTAAAGCACGTGGAAGGATAATGGAGTAATAATGAATTGTGAAAGGTAAATTATCTTAATGAATTTAACCATTCAGAATTCACCGTTGACTTAAATTTATCATAATAAAAAATCTTGCTTACAGAGCAAGATTTTTATTATTTATTAAGAATTCACCAGTTCGGCTTTTCCGCTGACACATTTGATCGATGTCGGAGGCATTACCATCATACAGTCTGAAACAACACTGTATTTCTGGTTAAATGCTTTTACTTTTTCAGTGTAATCATTAATTTTCGGTAAAATGGTAGCTTCCATTTTTTTAGGATAAGCAATATAAAGCTGAGGCCCGCCACATCCTTTTGCACCCATAGGAGCAAATGTCCATTCTGCAGCGTCCGTACATTTTTCTTTTGAAATTTCAGATTCTATAGATGCTTTCAATTTATCCAGCTGAGCCTGATCATATTTCTGGCTGTTTTCATCAGCGGGTCTTTCCGAAATATCCTTCGGCAGGGTAGCATCAGTATTTTTCACTGAAGAACAGGAAGCCGTAAAAAGCACTATACATAAGGCGAAGACAGGAGTTTTCATACGTTGTTTTCTTTCGTTATGTTCAGAAATTTTCAAAAGTTATGCCAAGGTAAGGATTTAAATTTCATTTTCCGTAATTTTGACGGCGATGAACAATCATTTTTTTGACTTAATAGAACATACCAACCGGAGCGTATTTTTAACGGGAAAAGCAGGAACGGGAAAAACCACTTTTCTTAATGATTTTGTAAAACGCACCCGCAAAAAACACATTGTCGTTGCACCCACCGGGATTGCAGCGATCAATGCTGGAGGTGTTACCATTCATTCCATGTTTGGGCTTCCTCTGAGAACTTTTCTTCCTACTACCGAAAGAATAGATACCAGTCTGGCAAACAATATTGCCGATCTGATGCCGCATTTCAAATACCGGAAAGATAAGCTGAAACTTTTGCGGGAAGTAGAGATTATCATCATTGATGAGGTTTCCATGCTTCGTGCCGATGTTCTGGATATGATGGATTTTTCCCTGCGGTTTATCCGGAGAAATAACCAGCGTTTCGGAGGGGTTCAGATGCTGTTCATCGGAGATTTGTATCAGCTTCCACCGGTAGTGAGAGATGAGCATATCTTAAAGATGTATTACCATTCTCCGTTCTTTTTCGACAGCCACGCGATTAAGGAAATTCCTTTGATTACCATTGAACTGACGAAAGTATACCGACAGTCTGATGAAAACTTCCTGGCTATACTGAATGCAATCCGTGACGGTGATGTGGCAAATATCGATTTTGGACATTTAAATGAAAGATACGATCCTGATTTTGACATGGGCGATGAGCCGTATGTTTATCTCTGTTCTCATAATAAAATGGCAGACGACATCAATCAGGAAAAACTGGAAGCGTTAAAGGTCAGTTCCAAAACCTACGAAGCCAAGCTTTTCGGAGAGTTCAAGGAAAACCAGTTCCCGAATGAACAGTTTTTAGATTTAAAAATAGGCGCTCAGATCATGTTCATCCGTAATGATATTTCAGGGGAGAAGAAATATTTTAATGGAAAGTTGGGTGAGATTTCTGCACTGGAAGAGAATGAAATAAAGGTAATTCTTGACGGCAGCGAAAGAGAAATTACGGTAAAAAGGGAAGTCTGGGAACAGAAAAAGTATTTCCTTGATACCGATAAAAACATCAAAGAGGAAGTACTCGGCAGTTTCGAGCAGTTTCCGATAAAGCTTGCCTGGGCAGTTACCATCCATAAAAGTCAGGGACTTACTTTTGACAAAGTGATCATTGATGCCGGAAAGAGTTTTACGGCAGGACAGGTTTATGTAGCACTATCACGATGCAGAACGCTGGAAGGTATTGTTTTAAAATCGAGAATCACCCCGGAAGTTATTTTTAAAGACAACCGGATTCTTCACTTTCACAGCGATACAGTGGCTAATGATAAGGTTGAGGATATTTTAAATAATGAAAAATACGATTACAGCATCAGAAAAGTACTGCGTACGGTAGATTCCCAATGGCTGCTGAAAGAAGTGGAAGACTGGAATAATTTATCCATTGTTACGAAAAGTCTTGATCATCTTAAAACAAAACAATTGTATAATCAGCTAAAACCTGAAATTGTAAACCTCGGTAAAATATTTGAAAAACTGGAAAGAGTCATTTTCCAGAAGGTTAATAATTTTATCGAACAGAAAGAAGAATGGTCTGAAATTGAAAATAAAACCAAAGGGGCAGTTAATTTCTTTTTTACCGAAATCAGGGATAAAATTTTCGGCCCGCTGAAAGATTTCTATGCTGAAATTAAAGGGACGAAAGGCCTGAAACAATACAACGAAGAATTCAGAAACTGGCTGGAAGATATCGAAGAATACCTCAACAGTCTTAAAGAAATCCATTTGCTGGAAACCAAGCTTCTTGAGGAAAAAAACAATCAGGAGATAAGTATGAAAATCGCCAAGGTACCGTCTCAGGTTCTTACTTTTCAGTTATTTGAACAGGGCAAAACCATTTCGGAAATTGCTTTGGAAAGAGGGTTGGTAAAAGAAACGGTCATCGGTCATCTGGCAAAATTTGCAGAGCAGGGACTGCTGGATATTACAAGAGTCATTACTTCGGATAAAATCAAAGCTTTTGAAGATGTGTTTAAATCTGATCCTAAAGAAACTTTAACGGAATGGAAAAATGCACTTCCGAGTCATTTTGAATTTAACGAAATCCGGATTTTAATCAATCATTATATGTATCTGAAAGAGAAAGAAAAAATATAAAAATAATATGATTGAGGCTGGTAATCCAATTACCAGCCTTTTCTTATTTATTTAATAAATCCTGATTCACATGATAGCCTACAATTTTTATCATGCCGCTTTTATCTTTTTCCAATCGGAACGTTTCCTGAGTTTTTTCTGTACCCCTCTGGACGTCGTATACAAAAAAATATTCACTTTTTGGATTGCTGCCTTTCACAACCAATGTTTCCCAATGGGCAAGATTATATTCCTGAACGGGACCAATTTGACCTGTAACATTTAAAAGTTCTCCAAGCTTTTCTTTATCGGTTATCTCGAAGAATTTTTCACCAAATAATTTGTAAATATCCTCCTGGTTCCCACCGTACCGAAGCTCCCAATAGAATTTTTGCGTAACTTGTTCGCCATCTTCCTTATCCGATTCACGATCCTTATAAAATTGATTGAAATTACAGCTTATCAGAATAAGCGATGCTGCAAGCAGGAAAAGTAATTTTGATTTCATGGTCTAAAAATTATAGAGGAATAAATTTTTTAATTTTAGTTTGAGTTTTTGCTGTCCAGGATTAATTTTCTCTGATTATTATCATAGAAGCTCGCCATACGACTGGTGTCACGGAATTCTGTCTCTTTATTTTCCAGTGCACTGAATCTTTCTTTATCCGTCTTTTCAAATTCGATCATGATGAAATGATTTTCATCCAGAACCGTAAAATCAACGAGTTTAAGATATTCATGAACAGAATTTTTATCGAGCATGATCTTTCCACCACCGCACCAATGGCGGTCCTGTCCGTTTTTCTTAACCCCGGAAACCCAATATTCTTCTCCGGTTTCTATATCAAAATGATTTGCAGATATACCGGGGTTTTTAAGTTTTTTAAGGGCTTTGTTATTAAAGTAAACCGTTTGTCCCGATTTAGAAAATTCTACAAGACCAATCGATGCCGGACCGTGATGACCGTACGATTTATTCTCGATATACATTATTTTTGATTTCATGATTCATAAATCTGCCACAATATTACTAAATTCTTCTGCTTTTGAAATATCCCTTTTTTAAGAAGATGCAAAATTGATAATTATTTCATATAGAATTATACAGCTGTATCAAAAAAAAATCAAATGAATCTTTTTCAATAGTTTTTTCCTGAATTCATCGATCAGTCTTATCAATTACAAAAAGTAACTAATGCAAAATATTAGTTTTAAATTTGCCTGGTTTTTATAGCCTAAAATTTAAAATTATGCAAAACTTTGAAATATCCGTGCTGGATCTTGCTCCCGTGAAAAAGGACAAGACCATTCACGATACCTTTCAGGATAGTCTGTCTCTGGCAAATCATACTGAAAACCTGAACTATAAAAGATTCTGGCTTGCAGAACACCACAATATGGAAAGCATTGCCAGTTCGGCAACTTCCGTTCTGATTGGTTTTATCGCCAACGGAACCCAAAAAATCAGAGTAGGCTCCGGTGGAATCATGCTTCCGAATCACAGCTCCCTGGTTATCGCCGAACAGTTCGGCACCCTGGAATCTCTTTTCCCGGGAAGAATCGACCTGGGATTGGGTAGAGCGCCCGGAACGGATGGTCTCACAGCACAGGCATTAGGAAGAAATCCGGCCATTATCAATCAGCAGTTCCCAAGACAGATCCTGGAGTTACAGAAATATTTCTCTAAAGAAAATTCTGAGGCACTCGTAAGAGCAATTCCGGGAGAAGGCCTTGATATTCCTTTGTATATTCTGGGATCAAGCACAGATAGTGCTTTTTTAGCAGCAGAACTTGGTCTTCCGTATGCATTTGCAGGGCATTTTGCTCCTGAGCAGATGGAAATGGCTTTTAATATTTACCGACAGAATTTTGAACCTTCGCAATACTGCGGCCAACCTTATATTATTGCCTGTGTGAATGGGGTAGCTGCAGAAACTTCCGAGGAAGCTCATAAGATTTCAACCACTTTATTCCAGGCATTTATCAATATCATCCGAAACGACAGAAAGCCTTTTGCACCGCCGGTTGATGATATGGATAACATCTGGTCGCCTATGGAAAAATCGATGGTTTTACAAAAGCTGCGTTATACATTCATAGGTGATCAGGCTGAAATTGAGGAACAGCTGAAAAGTTTCCAGGAGAAATTCAATGTCAATGAATTGATGATTAATTCTCATATTTATGATCATCAGAAAAGACTGGATTCCTACACGATTTTCAGAAAAGCAAAAGACGCTGTCCTCAGATCATAACAAACCCTTATCATAATTGGGAGATGCTTATTTTTGAGTATCTTTGCAAAAATTTAAAGTAAAAATGTCTGATATTAAATTAAATACTATTCCCGAGGCTATTGAAGACCTTAAAAATGGTAAAATAATCATAGTAGTAGATGATGAAGACAGAGAGAATGAAGGAGATTTTCTTTGTGCTGCAGAACTGACGACACCGGAAATCATCAATTTTATGGCACTCCACGGAAGAGGGCTGATCTGTATGCCGCTTCCTGAAAAAAGATGTGACGAGCTTGGATTGGAAGTTATGGTAAGCCGCAGCAGCGATCCTAAGGAAACTGCCTTTACCGTATCGGTAGATCTTCTTGGAAACGGAACGTCAACCGGTATTTCTGCAGCCGACAGGGCAAAAACCATTCTTGCTTTGATGGATGAAAAATCCAAGCCGACCGACTTTATGCGTCCCGGACATATTTTCCCGCTTCGTGCAAAAAAAGGAGGTGTTTTAAAAAGAGCCGGTCACACGGAAGCTGCCATTGACCTTACCTGTCTTGCAGGATTGAAAGAAGGAGGAGTAATCTGTGAGATCATGAACGAAGACGGTTCCATGTCGCGTTTGCCGGAGCTGTATGCTTTTGCACAGAAGCATGATATGAAGATTGTTTCAATCGAAGATCTGATTCACTATCAGCTTAAAAAAGGGAATCTTATCGAAAGAATAGAAGAGCGAAAAGTGAAAACCGCTTACGGAGACTATGATTTCTATGCTTTCAGGGAAACTTCAAATGATCAGATTCATTTTGCTTTAACAAAAGGTGCGTGGACGGTTGATGAGCCGGTTTTAGTACGTGTGCAGTCTTCCGATTCTTACTTTGACGTACTCACAAGATTGAATAACGGTGAAAAACCTTTACTGGAAAAAGTAACCGGTATGGTAAATGAAGCAGGAAAGGGAGCCATTATTTTCATCAATAACGTTTCCAATTCCGAAAATACATTGAGAAAACTTCAGCAATTCCTGAATTATCAGGACGGACAGGTTCAGCACCCGACATTAGCTTACAATTACAGAGATTACGGTATTGGTACTCAGATTCTTAAAAATCTTGGAATCAATAAATTTAAAGTAATTACTCAGAATCCTAATATAAAGCCTCAGGTTGGAGGATACGATGTTGAGGTAACAGAAATGGTGCAGCTATAAAAGTGAAGGGCCAATTGTGAATTAACTTTGTTGTTAATTTTGAAATTGATTGATAGCTGTTAAATATTCAACCTTCAAGGTTTCAAAAACCTTGAAGGTTTCTTTTTTTTAGATTGATTTTAAATAATCTTTATATTCTCAAAGCTCCTGAATCCATTCAAAAAGTCTTTAATATTCATTCTTTTCTTTCCTTCAAGCTGCAATTCCAAAGGGCAATAAATTCCGTCTGCCGTATATATTTTAAACTCATATTTTGATATATCCAGTGTCCCGGAAGGCTTATCATGATTTTCAGCCTCGAATTTACCCCCGAAAATTTTCAATCCTTTCTCTTCCTCTCCAATTTTCAGTGTGGTGAAAGCAGCAGGATAAGGCGACATTCCCAAAATAAACTGATGAATCTCTTTGGATTTTTTGGTCCAGTCTATTCTGGTATCTTCTTTAAATATTTTATAAGCATTTTTTGGATGCTCAACCTGTGGCTGAGGTTTTTCGGTAATGGTATTTTCCGCTAGTCCGTCAAGAGTTTTTACCACAAGTCTTGCGCCCATTTCCATGAGTCTGTCGTGAAGGCTTCCGGCATTTTCATCAGGCAGAATCGGTAGCTCTTCCTGAAGCAGAATATTTCCTTCATCAATTTTTTCGTTGATAAAGAAAGTGGTGGCTCCTGTTTTT
Source organism: uncultured Chryseobacterium sp. (assembly GCA_913778275.1). Next base: position 9,403 of record CAJYWN010000013.1, on the reverse strand, counting down.
TCTTCACCATTGATCACGGCATAATTAATAGGAGCGGCTCCTCTGTAATCCGGGAGCAGGGAAGCGTGGAGGTTGAAAGTCCCCATTTTGGGCATTTCAAAAAGCACCTTCGGCATCATCCTGAATGCAACAACAACAAAAACGTCGGCATCCAGCTTTCTCAAAGATTCCAGAAATTCAGGATTTCTTAATTTTTCAGGCTGAAAAACAGGAATATGGTGTTCTGCCGCAAAAACTTTTACGGGTGACTGGTTAACCTTTTGCCCGCGCCCGCTTGCTTTATCTGCTACCGTTACTACCCCAACAACCTTATGATGAGAATGATAAATGGCTTCCAAAGAAGTCTTTGCAAACTCCGGAGTGCCTAAAAAAACGACTTTCAATGATTTCATGCTGCAAAGATAAGCTGTTTATCGATAAATCAGATATAAACTAAGCTAAAGCATACGTTCTGAAATTGAGCATTTTCACTTTACCGGAATCTAGTAAATAAATAAGAGTTTCCAGGATATTTTCTTTAGGATGATAATTCAGCTGGATGGAAATTTCCTCTATGGTACAAGGCTTTTTAGCAAGCACCTGAATGATTTCGCCAGAGATATTCTTTCCGAAAATAGACTGCCTGTTACTTTCGCACACCGAACATTTTCCGCAGTTTTTAGATTTTTTTTCACCGAAGTAAGTAAGGATGAGTTTCATTTTACAGTAGCGGTTGTCCTCGATGTAAAATTTCATTTCTTCCCATTTCTGGATTTTATTTTTCTGAATATGTTCAAAGAGTTTCCAATACTGCGAATGATTAAGCCTTTCGTCTCTGGGCTTTAAAAATTTAATACTGGATAATGTCCCGTCAACATATTCTACATATCCTTTCTGCTGAAGCTCTTTCAGTCTTTCTTTAATTAAATGAACACTCACCCCGATCTTATTGCTTACCTGCTGTTCGCTGAACATTACTTTATGCGTTGTGATGCCTGAAATGGTACGAAGCATCAGCTCAATAAAATAAGCATCCTTATGCGGAAGCTGGTCAATTTCATCCGCCTGCATCAGAAGCTGAAGAGAGGAAAGGCTTTTCTGATCATTAAAATAAACAATTTCCTGATTATGAAGAAAATTGAGGACATTTTTAATTTTGGCTGATGAAAGTTTTGTAAAGTTTTGAATTCCATTTAAATTAAGCTCAAAAACCTTTTCAGGCATTTCAAATTCTGCTACCTGGAAAATAGAGTAGAGGTAGGTGAGGATCTTTAAGAATTCAGCTTTACCAGGTGTCTGGTTCTTTAGGATATCATCAAAATTAGAGAGTTCCTGACTGTTCCAGAGCAAGAAGGCAAAACTTTCTTCACCATCTCTTCCGGCTCTTCCGATTTCCTGGTAATAATTTTCAATGGAAGGAGCAGGGGAATAGTGAATCACAAAACGAACATTGTCTTTATCGATCCCCATACCAAAGGCGTTGGTGGAGATAAGAACTTGGTTGTCACTGTTATTCCAGATGGTTTGTTTGGCATTTTTTTCTTTTGTGGTAAGCCCTGCGTGAAAAAAATCGACGTTTTTTAATTGGTTTTTCTGTAAAAATTCACTGAGCAGTTCGGCTTCTTTTCTTGTTCTGACATAAATAATTCCGGACTGTTTGGTAAACTTAAGGATGTCATAAATTTTCTGGAATTTATCGGAGACTTCTTCTGTGAAAATTCTGATATTATCCCTTTTGAAGCTTCTTTGAAAAAGCTGTGGATTTTTAAGATCAAGCTTTGCTTTGATTTCCTCCAAAACTTTTGGTGTTGCGGTTGCGGTTAATGCTAAACAAGGAATTTTAGGATTGTTTCTTCTGAACTCTTTAATGTTCTGATAACTTGGTCTAAAATCCTGGCCCCATTCTGAAATACAGTGCGCTTCGTCCACCGCAATAAAAGACATCTGAATTTCTTCGATATTCTGAAGAAACTGCTTATTGGTTAATCTTTCTGGGGAAATGTAAAGTAGCTTTGTCAATCCCTCTTTACACCGGTCATAAATACCTTCTGCATCGTATTCATCCAGTTCGGAAGACAAATATTCGGCTTCGATTCCTCTTGATTTCAACTGACTTACCTGATCTTTCATTAGCGCGAGAAGCGGTGAAATAACAAGGCATGTTCCTTCTTTTAGTAATGCGGGCAGTTGATAACAGAGAGATTTTCCCGCACCGGTCGGCAAAAGAACGAGTGTGTCTTTTTCATTAATTACAGAATCAATAATGGCTTCCTGAGAATCCCGGAAGGTATCATAACCCCAAAAATATTGTAAGGTTTTAAATTTTAATTCTTGAAAATCTTGTTGGGAAATCATGGGATAAAAATAGTGAAACTCGCTGACAAAAAAAGCCACGCATGGCGTGACTTTATATTATTGATAAAATTACTCTGTTATTTAGCTTCAAAATAAACTCTTCTGTTGGCTCTGTTTTTCCATTCAGGGCATTTTGTAGCTGGGTTACATTCAGGATATTTAAGGTCTTTCTCACCTCTTCCTTCTGCATGTAATTTATCCGACTGAACACCGTTTTTAATTAAATAATCTTTAACATTGTTGGCCCTTCTTTCGGATAATTTTTGGTTATACGTGTCAGAAGCCCTTGTATCTGTTGCTCCGATTACCGTATATGTTCCGTTTGAAGAGTTAATATAATTGACCGCATTATTCAAAATAGGTGTATTGGATGGCAAAATTCGGTCTGAATTTAAATCAAACTCAATGCCTTCTAATGCCACGGTACTGTCAATAACAGTTCCATTAGAATCTGATTTTGTAGGACAACCGTTATTTTCAACCGGTCCCGGAACGGTTACACATTTATCATAAAGATCAATTACACCGTCAAGATCAGTGTCAAGCGCTATACCTGCACCGTCTACTCTTGCTCCTGAAGGGGTGTCAAGTTGTCTGTCCCAGTCATCACATACGCCGTCGTTATCAAGATCCCCTTTTTTACATACTTCAATCTCCTGGTTTTTACTGGCCAAAACATCAAGCTTATAATACATTTCCTGAAGCGGATCATGCCACATCACGTGAGATTCGTGTTTCCCTAATTTCAATGAAAGCCCTAATGTTGCATTGAAGAAATTATCGGACACCTGTTCTTCTTGCTGATTGATAGCGCTATATTTATTACCGCCGCCATCGAACTCATCATCACCTGTAATAGCGTACATCACTCTTCCTTCAAGATCAATTCTTCTGTTTACCTTAAATTTAAGACCGGCACCAGCCTGTGCGAACATGGAGCCCAGCCTAAATGGTTTAACTTCAGCTACCATCCTGTCTCCTGTTTCGTCTTTTTGATAAGCACGGTATGCTAAAGTTCCTAGTCCTGCATATCCATGTAAAGCCCATCTGTAAGGGGAGTGGTTGTCCACCCTTCTGAAAAGATTGGAAAAATTAATATCTCCAATCAATGAAATGGCATCATACTGTGTTCTTGCGCCAACCTGCTGATTAGCCGAAGCATTGGCAGGTGCGTCTTTTTTTGTATTGAACCATCCCTGTCTGGTTTCTCCTCTGTCGTATTGTAAATTAATACCAAATGCATGGGTAATAGCTTTATCGATACTTACGTATGCGGAATAACCAAATAAGTCTTTACCGTTACCGTTTTTTATGGATGTTAAGTCTGCAGATTGAACCAATGGTACGCCGGCACCAAATGAAATTGCCCAATCATTGAATCTTTTTGATTTATTTGTAAACGGGGAAATATTCGCAGAACCTGAAGAGAATGTATTGGGATATTCTCTGCCTGAATAGACTGCTGTTGAGTCTTGTGCAAAGCCTGTTGCGGGAACAGCTAATGCTAATGCAACAATTGCTAAACTTAATTTCATATGTATTTTTTTTAGTTATTTAATAATAGTTATTTATTGGTAGGGCAACCCTGGCTTTCAACAGGTCCCGGTACGGTTACACACTTGTCATGCAGATCTATCACGCCATCCAGATCCATATCCAGCGCAACGCCCGCTCCATCAACTCTTGCTCCAGACGGAGTGTCGGGTTGTCTGTCCCAGTCGTCACATACGCCATCGTTATCTGCATCACCTTTTTCACATACTACCAGTTCAGGGCTTTTGTTTTCAAGAACATAGGCTCTGTAGTAAGCTTCCTGAAGAGGATCGTGCCATGCAAGATGAGTTGCATGTTTTCCTAGCTTGAAAGAAAGACCAAGGTTTACAGTCCATGCATTATCTGATCTTCTTTTATTGATCATGTTATATTTAGAAACTGCGGAGCTGGGATCGTAGTCTCCCGGGCCTGCATATCCGCCACCGTCGAACTCGTCGTCTCCACTGATGATATACATCGTTCTTGCTTCAATATCAATAAGCTTGGAAACATTATATTTTACGCCAAGTCCCAATTGATAGTAAAGAGAGTTTATATCCAGCTTCTGATTAATAAATAAGGGAATTCTTGCCGGAATGGTGCTCCATCTGAACTCATTGTTGTCATGTAATGATGTGTTGTAGTTCATGACACCGATTCCTGCATACCCGTGTAGTGCCCATCTGTAGGGAGAATGATTATCAACTCTTCTCAAAAGATTTGAAAAATTAATATCACCCATTAAAGCAATCTGATTATATTTCGTTTTTGCTTCCCCAACTCCCGCAGCTATGCCGGCAGCTCCTTCCAGCCGTGCTTTCTGCGTTGTTTCACCTCTTTGGTATATAAGACTTATTCCAAAAACATGAGAGATCTGTTTATCCAGACTTATATACGAATTATATCCCCAGTTAATTTTTTGATCTGTGATGGATTTAAGGTCTGAGTGAACCATAAATGCAGCACCTCCGCCTATCGATACCGACCAGTCATTAAATCGTCTGGATGTATTATCGAAAGGTTGCACATTAGCAGAACCCGAAGAAAATGTATTGGGATACATATCATTAGAGGTGACAGCAATACTGTCCTGCGCATACATTGCAACAGGCATTGCGGCCAATAACAATAAACTTAATTTCATACAATATGTTTTTATGTTTTTTCAGATAAAATCTTTTAATAATATTCTTGAAAATTCTCTTTCAGAAAGATGTTTTTGATGAGGGATTTTTAGTCTTTCTGATATAAATTTTATTTCATTGAACATAACGATATCTATATCAATAATTCTGTCAGTATGTCCTCCGGTTGCAGCAGAATCGTTTGTTCTACCCATCTCCGCTTCAATACTTTTTACAAGGGTAAGAAGCTGAAATGGTGAAAGATGTGTGAATATTATTGATGCAATATTACAAAAAATATTGGAACTGGCAAATTCCACAGGTTCGGATGTCAAAAAATCACTTACTTTCATTATGTCAATTCCGGCATTCTTTATTTTATCGAGAGCGGTCTGCAAATTTTTTTTTTGATCTCCAAGATTACTTCCAAGTAACAAAACGACTTTATGTTGCGACATATTGAAAAATGATTGTTTTATGAAAAGTTTTTTTAAAAATGTACTGGCAAATATAGTGGCTATTGTCATATTATGTGCCGTATTTTTCTTCTTTTTCATCATAATGCTGGTCTTCAGCGCTATGGGAAATGAAAAGTCTGTAGTTGTAAAAAAGAATTCCGTACTCACCATTAATCTAAAAACCAATATTATCGACAGCCCCACTGAAGAGCAGCGAGGTTTATTTGAAATCGGCGATCAGAATAAGAATGTTTTGATTTATGATGCCATTGAGGCAATTAATAAAGCCAAAACTGATGATAACATCAGAGGGATCAGTATAGAAGCTGATGATCTTAATGCCGGGGTTACCCAGATTGATGATCTCAGAAATGCTATTGCAGATTTTAAGAAAAGCGGAAAGTTTGTATATGCATATGGAAATACGGTGTCACAGGCTTCATATTACTTGGGATCTGTTGCCGATCACTATTATCTGAATCCGTCAGGAATGATCGAACTGAAAGGGCTTGCTACCGAGGTAACCTTTTTCAAGGATTTTGCAGATAAATATGGTATCGGGGTTGAAGTGATCCGTCACGGAAAATTTAAATCTGCGGTAGAGCCATTCCTGAGAAACGATATTTCGCCAGAAAATAAAGAACAGCTCAGTACGCTGCTGAATGATATCTGGAAAAACACGTCTTCTAAAATGGCGGCATCCAGAAAAATTGATACGGCTGCTTTCAGAACAGTTGTAGACAGTCTTTACGGGATGATTCCTGAATTAGGATTGAAATATAGACTGGCAGACAAGCTGATCCAGAAAACAGAATATGATCGATTAATCAAATCAAAGCTGAGTCTAAAGGATGATGAGAAATTAAATAAAATTTCTTTAGGAAAATACATTGCTTCTTATTCTGATGATGAAAAATCCGGGGATAAAGTTGCTGTTTTGTATGCTTCAGGCTCTATCTATGGAGGAGATGAATACAACGACATCCACTCTGAAAAATATATCAAATACATTAAAGATCTTCAGGATAACGATAAAGTAAAAGCGGTGGTATTCCGAATTAATTCTCCCGGAGGAAGCGCAAATGCTTCTGATGAGATTCTTTTCGAACTTCAGCAGTTAAAAAAGAAAAAGCCTTTAATCGTTTCTTTCGGAGATTACGCTGCATCCGGAGGCTATTATATTGCGATGGCAGCAGATAAGATTTACTCTGAACCAAATACATTAACAGGTTCAATAGGTGTCTTCGGTGTAATTCCTTATTTCAAAGACATTGCCAATAAAAACGGAATCCGTTCCGATATTGTTTCTACAAATGCCAATTCTCAGTATTATTCTTCTTTAAATGGTGTCACACCGTACGGAGTTAGTCTTATTACAAGAAGTGTGGAAGGTACCTACAAAAGGTTTGTACATTTTGTGACGCAAAACAGGAAACAGACTTTTGAGCAGATTGACAACATTGGTGGCGGAAGAGTATGGAGCGGAACAAGAGCTAAGCAAATAGGCCTTGTAGATGAACTGGGAACCTTAAATGATGCCATAAAATTTGCCGCGCAGAAAGCAGGATTAAAGTCGTACGGCGTGGCTTCATATCCGAAGAGCATGACGCCTTTCGAGCAGATTTTTAATGATTTGAATGAGGACGAAATTTCAGCAAGAGTAATTAAAAATAAGATTGGAAAATCAAATTATGAAATCCTTCAGCAGGTTACCGAAAAGAGAAAGCTGCAGTCTGAAATAAAAATGGAAATGCCTTACCAGATAAAAATTAACTAAATTATATTGTACAAAGAAACGGCGGATTTGAATTTCAAATCCGCCGTTTTAATTTTTATTAGCTAAGCTCTGGTTTCCCTTGTTAGCATTCCGTAGATCCACAGAACAATTAAAGCTCCTCCGATGGCTAAGATCCAGCTTCTGAAATTCCAGAAAGAATCTACATCTCCCCAATGAAGTACATAAACGCCTATTGCTCCTCCAATAAAAGCGCCGATGATACCCAGAATCATAGTGACAAGCATTCCGCCTCCCTGTTTTCCTGGCATTATCGCTTTAGCAAGTGCTCCGGCTAATAGTCCGAAAATAATCCATGTTAAAAATCCCATAGCTGCATTTTTTTAATGTTAATATTTAAGTTTGGTTTATTGCTGATCTTGGGAAAACATGATTGTTACATCATCTCTTCTTGAAAAATGAATCTACAAACTCTGTACCATTAAATAATTGCAGGTCCTGCATCTTTTCGCCGACCCCTATATATTTCACAGGAATCTGGAACTGATCTGAAATGCCGATTACCACACCGCCTTTTGCCGTTCCGTCTAGTTTTGTGACTGCTAAAGCACTAACTTCCGTAGCGGCGGTGAACTGTTTGGCCTGCTCGAAAGCGTTTTGTCCGGTAGAACCGTCTAGAACCAATAGAACTTCATGAGGAGCATCCGGAATTACTTTTTGCATCACTCTTTTGATTTTGGAAAGCTCATTCATCAGGTTGATTTTATTGTGAAGCCTTCCTGCGGTATCGATGATGACCACATCTGCATGTTGTGCAACTGCACTTTGCACTGTATCAAAAGCTACGGAAGCAGGGTCTGATCCCATTTCCTGTTTTACGATGGGTACGCCCACTCTCTCGCTCCAGATAACAAGCTGATCCACTGCTGCAGCACGGAATGTATCTGCGGCTCCTAAAACCACCTTTTTACCTTCTGATGTAAACTGGTGAGCCAGCTTACCGATGGTTGTTGTTTTTCCTACACCGTTTACTCCCACAACCATAATGACATAAGGTTTTTTGGATGTATCTATATTTCCTGTTCCTGCATGAGGGTTTTCCAGCAGTAAGCCGGAAATTTCCTCACGAAGAATTTTGTCTAATTCATTTACACTTACATATTTGTCTCTTGCGACACGCTCTTCAATTCTTTCTATGATTTTGATGGTTGTAGAGGCACCGACATCGGAGGCAATAAGTATTTCTTCAAGGTCATCCAGAACCTCGTCGTCTACTTTGCTTTTACCGACTACGGCTTTTGTCATTTTTTCGAAAAAGCCCTGACTGGATTTTTCCAATCCTCTGTCTAATGTTTCTTTCTCTTCTTTTTTAAAAATTTTTTTAAACCAACTCATCTTTATGAATTACGGAATTTAATTAATGATGGAAGCGGGATGATGGAAGCCTGAAGTTTGTACAACTTCCGGCCCAGCTTCTGGCTTTCAGCTAGATTAAAGCAAAGATAACAAAAAAACTACCCAAAAGCTGAGTAGTTTTTTATATTGTAAATAAAGTGTAGATTATTTTTTCAAATAACCGTCTACTTCGTCTGCATTCATTACTTTTTCTTCAAAAATGTAAGCTCCTGACTTGGAAGACTTAACCATTTTCACCACTTTGGTCATTTTTTTAGACCCGGTTTGTAGGGTTGCTACTACTTTCTTTGCCATGGTAAATTATATTTTAATAATTACTTGATTTCTTTGTGAACAGTTACTTTCTTAAGAACAGGGTTGTATTTTTTCAACTCCAGTCTTTCAGTGGTGTTCTTTTTATTCTTTGTAGAAATGTATCTCGACATTCCCGGCATACCGCTTTCTTTATGCTCTGTACATTCAAGGATTACTTGAACTCTGTTTCCTTTTTTTGCCATGATTCAATTACTTTTTAATCAATCCGTTTCTAGTTGCTCTTTCCAGAGCTTCCTCGATTCCAATCTTGTTAATCACTCTCAATCCATGAGCTGATACTTTCAGTGTTACGTGCTTATCTTGCTCCGGAAGGTAAAACTTCTTCTCCAATAAGTTAATTTCAAAACGACGCTTCGTTTTATTATTAGCGTGAGAAACGTTGTTACCAACCATTGCACGCTTTCCTGTTATTTGGCAAATTCTTGACATATCTCGATGTTCTTATTTGTACTATAATATTTGAGAGTGCAAAATAACGAAGAATTTTT